>JADGNX010000176.1 GCA_017883265.1 Thermoanaerobaculia bacterium | reverse complement strand
CGCCTGTTGTTGTTTCATGGCAGCCGCTCCTTCCTTCCGTTTGGTTTTTGGCGATTCCAAAGGTACAGGAAGGGGCGGACTTTCAATATGCGTTGGGCGGCTCATATGACGCGAACCTCGCTGGTGTTCTTGCTGCTAATGTTCGCGGCGTGTTCGACATCCCGCTTTGTACCGATGCTTCCGGGGCGCGGATGCGTCGCTGCGAGTGGCGGAGCGATTGCGGGCGGCGGATCTCTCGCGGGCACTGTGACCGCGAACGGAAAACCCCTACCAGGAGCGGTCGTTCGGCTGTGGCACGCGAACTCCGACCTCGTGCTTGAGAAGACGAGCGACGCGTCGGGAAACTTTCTCTTCACCTGCGTGGGTCCTGAGTGGTACTCGGTAGCTGTCGTGTCTCCCAGCCGCACATGGCCGATAGATGTTCAGGTGAAGGAAGGCCAGGAGACGAGGGTCATGCTTCGACGCTGACGGCGCGCGCCCAACTAAAGCTCGCAGCGGACGCCGCGCGGCTCGTTGCTGTGTCCCGAGTGCGTTACCATTGCGGGGTGAGGCACCGCGCCGCTGAAGCGCAGGTCCGTTCGACGTGCCGGCGAAGACTCTCATGCAAAGAATCGGACTTGTGCTACTCGCCAGTACGCTGTTCGTCACTTGCATTGGGAGTCGTGGCATGAGTGTTTCTACATCGCCGGAGCAGGCTCGCAGGCTTGTCGACGAGTTCTACGCGGCCTGGTCTCTTCATCAGCCGGAACGGATCGACGTGATCTTCACAGATGATGGAGTCTATGAAGATATTGCGGGTGGTCAGGTTCGCCACGGCAGGAGCGAGATCAAGGACCTGCTTCGGGCCAATTTCACTTTTGCCCCGGATTTCCAGGTCAGGTTGGAATCATTCGCCGTGGCCGGTGATACCGCTACAACTGAGTGGGTAATCGAGGGAACTCAGGCCGGTCCCACACAAGCCGGTTCCATGGGTGAACTTTCCGCCACCGGGCGTCACTTCCGGTTGCGCGGAGCCTCGATCCTGGTCTTTCGGGCGGGCAGGATCGCTCACGTGAAAGACTACTACGATATGGCAACGTTTCTCCGACAGCTCGGCGTGAAGATTGAGCTCCCGAAACCATAGCCGCACGTATAGAGACTGTATGACGGTTCAACTCGGGCGTGTCTGCGAACTTGTGCGGTATCCCGTCAAGTCGATGGCAGGTACCGCGACGGAGTCGGCATTTCTCGGCTGGCACGGTCTCGATGGTGATCGCCGCTTCGCTTTCCGGCGTTTGGGAGACCATAGCGGCGTCCCGTGGCTTACAGCAAGCCGCCTCGCTGAGCTCCTCCTGTACCACCCTTTCGGCCTCGACGAGAGCAGCGGCGAACCACTGCCAACTCACGTGCGAACTCCCGCCGGAAGGCACGTCGAGCTGCGCAGCGCAGAGCTCCAGAGCGAGGTTGCCGAGCGTAGTGGCAGCAGCGTGGAATTGATCAAGCTCAAGCACGGGATCTTCGATGATGCGTCGGTATCGGTGATTAGCCTGGCGACCATTGCTGGCATCGGTCGCCAGTCGGGAGTGGATCTCGATCGCCGGCGGTTCCGAGCCAACATTGTGCTTGAGACTGGCAATGCCGAGCCCTTTCTCGAGGATGGGTGGGTTGGGGGGACACTGGTGTTCGGCGACAGGGAGCCAAGGCCGGCCGTGAGCGTGACGGTGCGCGACGTGCGATGTGTGATGATCAACCTCGATCCGGACACGGGCACGCAAGACGCGCGGGTGCTGAAGACGGGGGTGCGACTGAACAAGAACAACGCCGGCGTCTATGGAACGGTGGTGCAAACCGGCACAATCCTGGTTGGCCAGCCAGTGAGCCTGGTTTTGGATGCGCGGCGCTGAGAACGGGCCTAACTCGACCGCACCACCCGGCCGTTGAGCGCCATGCTATCCTTCGATGCCGGTGTTTAAGAGCGTTCTTCGGAAGGGGAGGCGACGCCGGCTCGGCGATATCCTGGCCACGCACAAGCGTCACACAGCGGATCTTCTTCTCGGCGTTCTCATTGGCGTTATCCCGATGCGATCGAGGACTATCGTCGGCAATTCGCAGCGCTGCGTGCACTGAAGCCTGATCTCTTCCTCGGCTCGCACGGCAGCTTCTTCAACCTGAGCGAGAAGATCGCTGCACACAAGAACGGCACGAAGGACGCGTTCGTGGATCCGGCAGGGTATCGCGCGTTTGTCGAGGCGATGGAAGAGCGGTTCGAGGCGCGGGTAGCTCAGGAGCAGAAGTAGCGCGCAAAGCGCCACCACAAGAGACACGCGATGACGCACAGTGGAAGTAGTGGAATGCCCAGACGATTCCCAATTCGGTTCGATCGGTGGTATGCCATTCTCTCGAGCGCATTGGGTTTGCCTCAGTCGAGCTCCTACGTCGAAGTAGACAGCCTGCAAGTGAGCGTACGTATGGGTTGGGCGTTTCGGTCTCGCTTCCCAAGGACAGCCGTCACTTCTACGGCAGAGACTCCTGGGAGCCCATTGAGCCGCGGAGTCCACGGGTTCTCGGGGCGATGGCTCGTGAACGGATCAGGCCGCGGAATTGTGACAATCGACCTCACGCCGACTCAACGCGGATACGTCATGGGTTTCCCGGTTCGCCTGCGGCAGCTCATGGTCAGTGTGGCGGAGCCCGAGGCACTTGCCGGCCTGCTCGGGCATCGTACCGACGTCCTGCGGTGAGCAGGCAGATTTCAGCCGTCTGCGCCAGTCCACTCTTGACCAGGATCGATGGAAGACCTTGGCTTTCCGGTGCTGCAGGGCGCTGTAGAGGGCGAATCCCTCCGGTAGTCTCTTCGACCAAGAAAAAGCTTGCATGTGTTCAGGTGTTGTAGTTCACTACACCACTAGCTTCATTGCCTCCGCGCTTTTGAAGTCAGTGACGAATCGGGAGGAGCGAAGCGGTCGGTCAGAACGAGCGCTCACACCTCTCTCCAAAGGGCTAACCGGAACACAGAATGGATCGTGAATGGAACGACAGTCAGCCGATTTACCGCCAGCTTCGGGACCGTGTCGTCGACATGATCCTCGACGGCGTGCTCAAGGAAGGCGATCCACTGCCGTCCGTGCGCAATGTTGCGGCCGAGTATCGCGTCAATCCGATCACCGTTCTGAAGGGCTATCAGGAACTGGTCGACGAGAAGCTGGTCGAGACGAAGCGGGGTCGCGGCATGTTCATCAATGCCGGCGCGCGCAACCTGCTGCTGCAGGGCGAGCGCCAGAAGTTTCTTGCGGAACAGTGGCCCAGGATCTACGCGACCATTCAGCGGCTCGGTCTGACACCGGAAGAACTGCTGGATGCGGCCGCGACCAGCCGGCGCTCGTCGGATCCGGCAGAGAAGGAGCGCTGAAATCATGGCATGCATAGAAGCCCGCGGCCTGCGCAAGGCCTTCGGCACGACCATCGCGCTGGACGGCGTCAATCTGCGCGTCGAAGAGGGACGCATCCTCGGAATCGTCGGTCCCAACGGCGCGGGCAAGAGCACCGCGCTCCACACGATTCTCGGCCTCACCCCCTATCAGGGAGAGCTGAAGGTGCTCGGGCGCGACCCCTGGACCGAGCGCGACCTGCTCATGCGCGACGTGGCCTTCATCGCCGATGTCGCGCTGCTGCCGCGCTGGATGCGGGTCTCCCAGGTGATCGAGTATGTGGCCGGCGTGCACCCCCGATTCGATGGTGCCAAGGCGGAGAGTTTTCTTGCGAAGACCGCCATCAGGCGCGCCAGCAAGGTCAGGGAATTGTCGAAGGGCATGGTGGCGCAGCTGCACCTCGCTCTGGTCATGGCCATCGACGCGACACTCCTGGTACTGGACGAGCCGACGCTGGGCCTGGACATCCTGGTTCGCAAACAGTTCTACGACTCGCTGCTGAACGACTACTTCGATCGCAGCCGCACCATCGTCGTGACGACCCATCAGATCGACGAGATCCAGGATGTCCTGACCGATTTCGTGTTCATCAACGGCGGACGCATCGTCCTCGAGAGCAGCATGGAGGCCTTCGAGTCGCGCTATCTGGAAGTGATGGTGAACCCCGAGAACGTCGCCGCGGCACGGGCCTTTCGCCCGATCCACGAGCGCCCGGTGTTCGGCCGCAGCATCCTGCTGTTCGACTCTGCCGACCGCGGGCAGCTCGCCGCATTGGGCGAAGTGCGCACGCCGAGCATCGCCGATCTGTTCGTTGCCGTGATGGGCCATGAGGCCGGAGAGGCCAAGGAGCACCTGCATGAATAACCCAGCGACCGCTCAGCCCGACTCCCCGTTCGACTCGCAGGTCGTCGCGACTGCGGCCAGGCCGACGCGGCCCATGTACTGGTCGGTGCGGCGCGAACTGTGGGAGAACCGTTCGGTCTATATCGCGCCACTGCTTGTCGCTGCGGTCGTGCTGTTCGCCTCCTCGCTCAGCACGATTTTTTTGCCGAGGAGGATGGGTGCCGTGTCGGCGCTCGATCCGGCGAAGCAGTACGCCTCGGTCGTCACGCATTACCGCATGGCTCCCGCTCCCATCATGCTGGTAACGTTCCTCGTCGGGATCTTCTACTGTCTCGACGCCCTGTACGGCGAACGCCGCGATCGCAGCATTCTGTTCTGGAAGTCGCTGCCGGTTTCGGATCGAACGACGGTGCTCTCCAAGGCCAGCATCCCGTTCGTGGTGCTGCCGCTGATCGCCTTCGCCCTCAGCGTTGTCACACAAGTCATGCTGCTGATGCTGAGCACCATGGTCCTTTTGGGCAGGGGTGTGAGCCCGGCCACCTGGTGGGCCGAGGTCCGGTTCTTCCAGGGGCTGCTGATCATGTGCTACGGCCTGACCGTGCATGTGCTCTGGTTTGCACCGATCTACGGCTGGCTGCTGCTGGTCTCGGCCTGGGCCCGCCGCACACCGGTGCTATGGGCCGCGCTACCTCTGTTTGTGATCGCGCTGGTCGAAAAGCTCGCGTTCAACAGTTCGCATTTCGGCTCCATGCTGAAGTACCGCGTGATCGGAGCTATGGCCGAGGCCTTCGCCGTCAACCCGCAGCACGGTGGCGGTGGGAACATCGATCGCCTGTCGCAACTCGATCCGGCGAAATTCCTGAGTGCGCCGGGTCTGTGGATCGGGCTGGCGTTCGCCGCTGTGTTCCTGGCCGCAGCGGTGCGGCTGCGCCGCAATCGGGAACCGATCTGATTCGCATGCCACCCCAATGCTTTGCGTAAGGCGAATAAGGAGAGACTGGCATGCACCCAACCGACAAGGCAGCAAGAGTGGCCGGGGCACTGTATCTAACACTGGTAGTCATGGGTCCCTTCAGCCTCATCTATGTTCCCAATGCGCTCATCGTGCACGGGAACGCCGCCGCGACCGCCACCAGGATCCTGGCTCACGAGACGCTCTTCCGTCTCGGCATCGTGGCCGACCTGATCGGCACGGTCCTCTTCATCTTTGCGGTCATGGCTCTCTACCGTTTGCTCAGCAGCGTGAACAAGACGCATGCTTCGCTGATGGCAGTCCTGGCTCTGGTCTCCGCCGCCGTCGGGTTCCTGAATGTGCTGAACCACATCGCCGCCCTCATTCTTTTCCGCGGGGCCGATTTTCTCGCGACTTTCGACAAACCGCAGCGCGAGGCCCTGGCCATGCTGTTCCTCCGCCTGTATGGCCAGGGAATCGTCATCAACGAGATCTTCTGGGGCCTCTGGCTCTTCCCCTTCGGGGTGCTGGTGATGAGATCGCGTTTCCTTCCGTGGATTCTGGGTCTATTTCTGCTCGTGAACGGTTTCGCCTACGTGGCCGTCAGTCTTACGTCGTTACTCCTGCCGGATTACACGAGTGTTGTGAACCGATTTGCGGTCATTCCGGAGACCGGTGAATTGTGGATCATGCTGTGGCTTCTGATTAAAGGCGCGAAGGTTGAACCACTGGCCGCCGCAGGCTCGTTGGCGACGGGCTAGCGCCCTCGTCAGGCCGATCTGAGAATTCCTTTGCGTTACCATTCCGCGTGGGCCCAGCGTCGCTGAAGGGCAGGTCCATCCACCAGTCCTCAGCGGAAGAGATCGATCATGAGCCTCGGGAGCAAATTGCTGAATCAATGCAGCAAGCCGAGCGGCTGGCTCGGCAAGCTGACTCTCTGGAGAATGAATGGCCATCATTCCAAAGTGACCGAGTGGGGCTTGAAGCATGTGTCCATTCAGAACCACGACACGATCCTCGATGTGGGCTGCGGTGGTGGCATGACTGTGGCCAGGCTGGCTGCAATCGCGACGGAGGGCAAGACCTATGGCGTCGATTACTCCGAGGAGAGCGTTGCCGCGTCACGTAGGGCAAATCGGCAGTCGATCGAGGCGGGCCGTGTCGAGGTTCTGCAGGCCCCGGTGTCGCACCTGCCCTTCCCGGACCGGATGTTCGATCTTGTGACTGCCGTAGAAACCCACTATTACTGGCCTGACCTGAACGCCGACATGCAGGAGCTTCTCCGCGTTTTGAAACCTGGCGGGGCGCTGATCATCATCGCGGAAGCATATAAAGGTGGCAAGTACGATCGGCTGCTCCAAAGGCTCGAGAAGTTGAAGGGGATCATGAACTACGCGCACCTGAGTGCCAGCGAGCACAGCGAGCTGTTTTCAAAGGCTGGCTATTCCAATGTTCAGTTGTTTGAGGAGTACGACAAAGGTTGGATCTGTGCAGTAGGTAGAAAGCGCGGATAATTTGAGTCAGCCGTCTACGTCCAGCGTTACGACCTGGCGGGAGAGGTAAGAAATTGGAGAACGGGATGAAGATCGAGATCGTTTACTGCCCAACGTGAGAGAACAACCAGGCCAAGGTCGCGAGTCTCGTGACCCTCATCAGGAAGCGGCTGGACATTGAAGCAGTAACGACGCCTGGTAAGACCGGTCAGTTCGAGGTAATCGCTGATGGCGAAAGAATTGCCGAGCGCGGTGGGAACTGGATCACGCGGAGCTTTGGCGCCGGCTATCCCGATCTCGAAGGCGTGGTCGCGGAGCTCGAGAAGCGCCGCGCGAGTGACGCAGCGCCCTAGAGAACAGTTCTCGTATTGTCCGGGTCGGTCAGGTGATCCTCGTTCCTTGTTCGCATGACGCACAGTGTCTAAGGTCTCTCACTCACCTCCAGCCTCGTTTCATCGCCGTTCGCGCGGATCTCCGGAACGTACATGGCCTGACCGACGAGCGGCAGCGCGTGAAAGG
>JADGNX010000175.1 GCA_017883265.1 Thermoanaerobaculia bacterium | reverse complement strand
ATCGGCGGATCGTGAACGGCGTGTCTGGTTTCGCGCCGCCGTCGCTGGTGAGAATCGAGCGACTGGCACACAAGACGCCAATCCCCCCAACTTTTCTCGACCAGTTGAGGCGAATCGGTTGCCGCTACATCGTGGTCCATTGGGACACGGGGGGACATACCCCGGCCATAGCGGAATGGCTGGCCGCGGAGCTGGCCGCCGGAAGGCTTCGGTTCGTCCAGCGCTTCGATGCCGGAATGGGTGGCGATTGGCTCTTCACGCTCGACCAGTCCTATGTGATCCCGCAGAACGACGTCTCTGCTGATCGGGGAGGACTGACGCGCGAAGCGCAGCTGCAGATGTTTCTGAAAAAGCATATGGTTTGCAGCGACGGGACCTTCGGCTTCATGGAGCTGCCGATGCCGGGCGAGGTCGGCAGACCGGCGCGATTCACCGGCTGGGCGCTCTCTCCGTACGGCATTCGGGAAATCCGATTACTTCTGAACAACGGATCGGTGCGCCTGCCGACGATGCTCAGCGCAGACGCGCACCTGTCCAACGGTTTTCCCTGCTACCCCGAGACCTCGCAGCCGCGTTTCACCGCAGTAGTCGAGCAACGGCCGCCAGGGGTATGGCGAAAGACGGAGGTCCAGGTGGAGATCATCGATGGGCGAGGCGGGGTGAAGAGGCTCGAGCCGCGCTGGATCCACTGGCGATGAGCTTTCCTATTTGAATTTCCTAGTCAGGCGCTGACGAGCCATGGCGTCGACCCGGTCGATCACCGGCGCCAGAACCTCGCGCTGTTTCTCGATGAGCCGGGCGATTCCGCCACGGGCCAGCGCCATCATGGCCGTCATCTCCTCGTCGCTGAAGCTTCTTCCTTCCGCCGTTCCCTGCAGTTCGATATAGCGCCCCTTGTCGGTGGCCACCACGTTCATGTCGACATCGGCCTTCGAGTCCTCGGCATAGTTGAGGTCGAGCACCGGGGTTCCGCCGGCGATGCCGACCGAGACGGCAGCTACCCATTCCCGGACAGGCCAGCTGGTGATCCGGCCATCGATATAGAGCCGGCCCAGAGCGAGGCCGACAGCGACGAAGGCGCCGGTGATCGACGCCGTCCGGGTACCGCCGTCGGCCTGAAGCACATCGCAATCGATCCAGATGGTTCGTTCGCCGAGCAACTCGAGGTTGATCGTCCCGCGAAGGGCGCGGCCGATGAGGCGCTGGATCTCCATGGTCCGGCCGCCCTGTTTGCCTCTGGCTGCCTCACGCTGGGTTCGCTCGTTCGTGGCTCGAGGCAGCATGCCGTACTCGGCGGTGATCCATCCTTTTCCGCTCTTGTACAGAAAGGGCGGGACCTTCTCCTCGATCGACGCCGTGCAGACCACTCGCGTGTCACCGACCTCGATCAGGACCGAGCCTTCAGCATGCTTCATGAAGTGAGGGTGGATCAGAACCGGGCGAAGCTCGTCGGCGGCGCGTCCGTCAACTCGAGGGGGCAATGATGACTCCTGTCGTAAACCAGAAACTGAGAAACCAGAAACCAGAAACCAGAAACCAGAAAAGGAGAAAGCAGGAACGAGAAGGCAAGAACGAGAAGGCAGAACGGCCTCTTCTTAGTTTCTGGTTTCTGGTTTCTGGTTTCTGGTTTCTGGTTTCGAAGGAGGCTCTTCAAGCGGCACTGCGACGCTCCGCTCCTCGATGACCATTCCCTTCGACACCACAACGATGCCCGAGTCGGTGACGGTGAACCGCTGCTGGTCGGCTTCCGAATCGTATCCGATCATCGATCCCGGCGGGAGTTTTACTCCCTTGTCGATGATGCATCGGCGGATCTTGGAGTGGCGGCCGACCTCGACTCCGTCCATCAGAATGGCCTCGTCGACTTCAGAATACGAATGGATGCGGACGCGCGGGGAAAGGACCGACCGGTTGATCGTGCCGCCCGAGATGATGACTCCATCGGAGACCATCGAGTCGGTGGCGATTCCGATGCGCTGGCTCTCCGCATCGGCGAAGACGAATTTCGCCGGAGGCAGGTGCAGTGACGAGGAGATCAAGGGCCATTGAGGATTGTAGAGGTTGAATGCAGGGGTCACCGAGACCAGGTCCTGCGAGGCCGCGAAGTACGAATCGATCGTGCCGACGTCGCGCCAGTAGCCGCGGTTGTGTCCCTCTTCGCCCGGCACCCGGTTCTTGGCGAAGTCGTAGGCCCGGACGTTCATCCGCGGAAACATGTCCGGGATGATCTCCTTGCCGAAGTCATGGGCCGAATCGCGCAGCGCGTTGTGCTGGAGGACGTCGATCATCACTCCCGATTTGAAGATGTAATTGCCCATGGAGGCCAGCACCATGTCGGGCCGGCCGGGAATGGTCCGCGCTCCTTCCTTCGGCTTCTCCACAAAGCCGGTCACCTGCCAGTTCTCGTCGATCTCCACGATTCCGAACTGGTGAGCCTCGCTGACCGAGACCGGAATCGTGGCGATGGTCAGGTCAGCCCCCGTCTCCAGATGCTCCTCGAGCATCTGGTTCACATCCATCTTGTAGATGTGATCCCCGCCGAAGACGCAGACCTGTTCGGGGCGCTCGTCGAAGATCAGCTCCAGATTCTGAAAGACAGCATCGGCTGTTCCCCGAAACCAGAAAGGTCCCTTGCGCATCTGAGCAGGAACCACGTCGACGTATTGTCCGATCTCCGGAGCGAGGCGCCAGGTACGGGTGATGTGCTCGATGAGCGAGGTCGACTTGAACTGGGTGAGGACTTTGATCTTGAAGAAGCCGGAATTGATGAAATTGTTGATGACGAAGTCGATGATGCGGTAGCGGCCGCCGAAGGGGACGGCCGGCTTGGCGCGATCCCGCGTCAATGGATAAAGACGCTCGCCCATACCTCCGGCGAGGATCATGGTGAGAACATTCTTCAATCCCAGTCCGCCGTACATGAGTCCTCGATCCCCGATTCCAATTGATTCTTATGGAAGATCAGGATCAAAGCAATTCCTGCTCCATAGATGCCTACTGCAACAGGTCGAGGGCCGAGCGCTTGAACTTTCCGCGCTCGTCGAGGGGAATGGAGTCGATCAGCTTGATGATGCGCGGTACCTTGTGGGAAGACAGGCGGGCCCGACAGAACTCGCGGATCGTTTCGCGCGTCACGTCCGGCTCGGCGACGACGGCGGCGGCGACGACCTCGCCGCGCGCTCCGGCGCGCTCGCCGAAGACCTTGGCTTCCCGGATCCCGGGCATCTGCAGGAGAACCTGCTCGATTTCCCGCGGATTGACCTTTTTTCCGGCCGCATTGATCAGATCGCCCACGCGCCCGATGATGCTGACCTCTCCGCTCTCGAGGACCTCGACCAGGTCGTCGGCCAGGAAACGTCCTTGCTCGAACAGCTGCACCTCGTCCGCGCTGTGAAGGTAACCGGCTGCCACCGCACCGCTCTCGACAGTAAGGCGGCTGGTGGACGGATTGACGCTCAGCTCGACCCCATCCAGAGCTCGTCCGGCTGATTGCCTTTCGACGGCCGCCCCCTGGCGGTCATAAGTGATGCCCCCGCATTCGCTGCATCCATAGAAGGTGTGGATGGGAATTCCGAAGCGTTCGCGGAATCTGCGCGAGACGGCCGCGGGCAGAAGGGCGCCGGCTGAGATGAAGGTGCGCACTGTTTCGAAGCGGCCGCTGGAGGCCAGGATCAGGTGCTCGTACACCATCGGGATGAGCGGGACGATGGTGCAGCGGAAGCGATTGCAGAGATCGACTACGGACTGGGGCAGATAGTCGTTGGAGATGACGATCGGAGTGCCGTTCAACAGCAGGGGGCTGACGAGGTTCGAGAAGCCGTACGAGTGCGAGAACGGGATCGCTCCGAGGTTGACGTCCTGGCTGGTGATGGCCATCGAAGAGCAGATGTTCGCGCAATCGGCTCGCAGGTTCTCTTCCGTGGTCAGGATGCCTTTCGGCCGGCCGGTCGACCCGGAGCTCAGCTTGAGCATCCGCGTTCCGGCCGGCAGTTGGACCGCCGCCGCATCCCGGACCGAGATTGCCGGATGGAGGTCCGCTGGCGACATGCGGTAGATAAGGCCGCGGATTCGAAAGTGGTTCAGCAGAGCGCCGACTTCGGCGGCCAGCGCATCCCGGTCGATCGGGACAACGACGCAGTCCAGCCTGGCGATCGCCAGCACGGCTGCCAGGAAGTCGTCGCAGTTGGTCAGCTGCATCGCCACCAGCGATCCCTTGACGATTCCGGCCTCTCGCATCCGCACGGAGAGAGCGCCGGCGCGATCCAGGAGCTGCGATCGCGTGACCACCCGTTTCCCCTCGCAGTGGAGGAGGGCAGGGGCGGTGGGATCTGCCGCTGTCAGCTCAGAGAAACGTTCGAACATCGTGATTTTCCGGGCAGCGTTTGTCTTTCCCCATTGAGAATAATGCACGGCGGTCAAAGGTCAAGCATTGCTGGAGCGCACTTTCGCAAGGGGCACTCGCAATCTGCCTGCCGCGGTCATGATGACGGCGGATCTCAATGGCGTATTGGTTGCTGTAGACTGACTCCGCGTCACCTCGCGCGATGGCCCGGGTGACGAATAAGGAAACCTGTTGTGTTGTTCCCGACGCCGCATTCATGGTGGCGGGGCGCCAGACCGATCGATGCAAACGGGGGGAAAACGTTGGCAGATCCGATACTCAGACGACGAATCAAGGAGCTCCTCATCGAACGTCTCAAGTTCGAAGACATGACGCCTGACGACATCGGCGACGACGATTCGCTTTTCGATGGAGGACTGGGTCTCGATTCGATCGATGCCCTCGAGATCGTGGTGATGCTGGAGAGCGAGTTCGGCATCAAGGTCAAGAATGAGTCTTCGGCGCGCGAGTACTTTCGCTCCATCGCTTCGCTCGCCGACTTCGTCGAGGCGCGGACCAGCAAGGCTCAGACTCAGGCCTGACCGCCGTCGAATCGACAGAGAGAACGAGAGGCACACGCTCTTGACTACCTGGCTCCGACTGCTGCCGCACCAGATCCCCTTCAGGGCGGCTTCGTCCATGCTCTCGGTCGACGACGACTCGATCGAAGGCTCCTTTCTCTGCACCGCTGACGACGCACTCGCGGCAGGCGGTATGCCGATCGATGTCATGCTGATCGAGGCCATGGCGCAGTTCGCGGGAGGGCTTGCCTTTGGCGACCGTCCCGGTCACGGCTACCTCTCGGCCATCGACCGATGCTCGATCGATCGAATGATCGTGGCCGGCGAAGTCGTCGCCATCCGCGTGGATCGCGAAGCTGATTTCGGCGGCGTTTTCCGCTTCCGCGGCAGGGCCACGGTCGACGGAGTAGAAATCGCCCGAGGCCGGTTCTATCTCGCGGCTCCGCCCCTGAACTGAATGCGCGCTCCCGATCCCGCCGTTCGCATCGCCGTCACCGGTCTCGGCATCGTCTGTTCCATCGGCGGAAACCGGGACGAGGTCTGGCAATCGATCGTCGATTCGCGCGATGGAATCGGCAGGCTGACGCGGTTTCCGGGTGAGACCTTTCCGACCGACATAGCGGCCGAGGTCGACGGGACGCTGGAGTCGTCGATCCCCATCGATCGGCGGGAGCTCCGGCGGCTGTCGCGCACCGACCGGCTTGCCGTGGTGGCCGCAGCCGAGGCGATTGGACAGGCAAATGGCGATGGGTCTGCGCCGCTTTCCGTCGATGACACGGCCGTCTCCACAGGCTCGTCCACCGGAGGCCTGCTGGAGGGCGAGGCTTACTATTTCGCCCGGCTGATCCGCGGCCGGGACCGCACTCCGGCCTCCCTGGTCATCCAGCAGCCGACTTCCGGACCCTCCGATGCTGTGGCCCGGGTTTTCGCGCTGGGCGGAGGCGTCTTCTCGAACGCTACCGCCTGTGCGTCCGGGGGTGCGGCGATCGGTATGGCAGCCGACCTTCTCCGTTCCCGACGGGCTGGAGCAGTTCTGGCAGGCGGCAGCGACGCGCTCTGCCGGCTGACCTACAGCGGATTCAACGTGCTGCAGGCCGTTGACTCCTCTCCCTGCGCGCCGTTCTCGGCCGATCGCAAGGGAATCACGCTCGGAGAGGGCGCTGCCTATCTGGTCCTCGAGCGGCTCGACGACGCACGCCGTCGCGGCGCAACGGTTCTCGCCGAGCTGGCAGGCTATGGCGCTTCATGCGATGCGCATCATCCGACTGCTCCGATCGAAGATGGCCGAGGAGCACAGGCGGCAATGCGCCAGGCTCTCGAAGACGGAGGAGCCCGGCCGCTCGATGTCGACTACATCAACGCGCACGGCACAGGCACCCTGCTCAACGACTCGGCGGAAAGCAGGGCCATCGTCTCCGCTGTCGGACCGGCCGTTCCTGTCTCGTCGACGAAATCGTTCTTCGGCCATACGCTGGGCGCGTCGGGAGCAGTCGAGGCGGTCGTCACCGTCCTGGCCCTCATGAACGGCCTGGCGCCCCCGACCTTACGGATGAACCGCGCCGGCGATGATTGTCTTCTCGACTACATTCCGCACACCGGGCGTCCGATGACCATGCGCGCTGCGCTCTCGAACACCTTCGGCTTCGGGGGCAGCAATATCTCGCTCCTCTTCCGACGTGCCGAGTAATCCCGAGAGCGGACCATGAGCCGCGTCGCGATCACCGGAATCGGCATCATTGCCCCCGCGGCTATCGGGACCGACGCGTTCCGAGCGATGCTTCGAGGCGGCGACACCGCGATTGCTCCGATCGACCGTTTTGACACCGCGGGGCTCAGCTCCCATCGAGCCGCGCTGGTGGCCGGCTTTCAGGCGAGGGATTTCATCGCTCCGATGAAACTGAGACGAATGAATACGCTGTCGCGCTACGCCGTGGCTGCGGCAAAGATGGCTCTCGACGATTCGGGCCTCCATGCCGGCCGCCGGCAGGAGGCCGGCGTAGCCATCGGCACGATGTTCGGGCCCGTTCAGACCTCGGTCGAGTACTTGCGTGAATACGTCGAAAAGGGGTCCTCGCTGGCCCCGCCTCAGCTCTTCGCCGAATCGGTGGCAAATGCTCCGGGAAGTCATGTGGCCATCGAGTTCGGTCTTCGCGGCTTCAACCTGACCTTTACGCAACGCGAGTCGTCTGCCCTGGCTGCTGCGACCTTCGCAGCGTCCCAGATCGTGAAAGGGAGCCTCGATGCAGCCTTGATCGGCGGCGTCGAAGAGATCAATGAGATGGTCTTCAGCGTGCTGGCCCGTCTTGGTGCGCTGGC
>JADGNX010000034.1 GCA_017883265.1 Thermoanaerobaculia bacterium | reverse complement strand
GAGTCCACGAATTCTCCTGGTGCGGTACCCAACACGGGTTGATCGAAACGCATTTCTGAAAGGAGGAGGCTTGTTTGGCTCAATGATGGCAGCGGTCGCACAGATGGCCAAAATATCTACAAGGCGTGGAGTGTGCCGGTGGCGCCGTAACGCTGGACGCAGACTACAGGGCGGCCGTATGAATGCGCGATGCCCGCCATAGCGCTTTACCTCCCGTGCTGCGGAGCACTCCTGTGGCTGGCCTCCAGGTTCGTCCGCCGGGTGACGCGAGGCGCGGCTCTGGGGTTGATTCTCCTCCCGATGGTCTTTACGGGGAGGGCCCTGCTGACCGGGCAGATCTATGGTCCGATCGATCTGCCGTACATGCCCGAGCCGCTGAGGGCCCAAGCGGCCTCTCACGGCATCGCGACCTTTCACAACGGAGCGCTCTCCGACCTCTACCTGCAGATGATGCCGTGGCGGAAGGCAGTCCGCTACGCCCTCGAACATCATCGTTGGCCGCTGCTCAACCCTTCGATGATGTCGGGCGACATTCTGGCGGCGGCCGCACAGCCGGCATTCCTTCATCCGTTGGATCTGCTGTCGCTTCTCCTGCCACTGGCGCAGGCCGTCACGTTCTCTGCCGCCATGACCTTCTTCATGGCGGCGCTGCTCACCTTTCTCTACATACGGGAGATTGGTTGCGGCGAGCCGGCTGCACTATTCGGCGCGGCGGGCTGGACCTTCTGCGGGATGATCGCCTTCTTCGTCGGCTGGCCTCTGGCAGCCGCCTGGACAAACCTGCCGCTGGTCCTGCTGGCGGTCAGGCGGGTATGCGAACGGCCTTCTCTGCGCAACGGATCTCTTCTCTGCCTCAGCTTCGTGCTGCTTTTTCTCGCCGGTCATCCGGAGAGTTACCTCCACATCGCAGCAATCGGAGCCGTGTATGGGGTCTGCGAGCTCAGAAGAATTCATCTCCTGAAAGCCGTCGGTACGGCGATCGGCGCAGGCGTCGTGGCCTTCATGCTTTGTGCGATCTATCTGCTGCCGGTGCTCGAAGCCATTCCGCAGACGATGGAATACTCCTATCGCCGCGACCTCTTCGCGAAGATGCCGTACGTGTTTAACCCCGAGCAGACTCGCACTCGTCTCCTCTACGACCTCTTTCCTTTCTACGACGGCAGGCCGTGGGACGCGCCTTCGAAGCAAAGGTGGTTTCCGGAGACGGCACGCGTCGGAAGCATTGTCCTGGCGGCGGCCGTTGCGGGCATTCTGATCGGCCGCCGGCGCGAGCGCTGGTTCTTTCTCGGGCTCGCCCTCTTCTCCCTCACGGCCGGGGCCGACGCGCCGCCGATCTCGGCGCTGTTCAAGAAACTGCCGCTCTTCGACATCACGATCAACGGGCGCTTCGTCTTCTCGGCCGCCTTCGGACTCGCGGTGCTGGCGGCCATGGCTGTCGACGAATTGGAGCAGACGCGTGCCGCCCGGCGATTCGCCGTCCTCGCAACGCTCGTCCTCCTGGTGCTGGGCGCCGGCACAATGGCGCTCTGGGCGTCGCAGCTCGCAGCCGGACTCTCGCCGCAGTTCCTCACTTCGATGACGCTGGCCGAACTGCTTCCCCTTGCCGGATGCATCGCGGTTGTGCTCTGGCCGCGGCCGGTCATCACCATGAGTCTCCTCGTCGGCCTCCTTCTGGCGCAGCGTTCGTGGGAGGAGGGAGACATCTACCCGACCTTGCCGGCTCACGCGTTCTATCCGACGATCCCTCTTTTCGAGCCGCTGCGTCAGGAGACCACGCCCTTCCGTCTCGTCGGTCTCGGCTACACATTCTTCCCGGACACAGCGGCGCTGTACGAGCTCGAGGATCCGCGGGGCTACGAGGCCATGACGTTGCTTCGGTACGCGGAGACCTATCTGCTCTGGTCGATCGACCAGCCGGTGAGTTTCAACCGGGTCGACGAGCTGAACCGCCCTTTCCTCTCCTTCCTCAATGTCCGCTATGCGGTGGCGGCGGTCGATCGCGGAGTGCCGCCCGGCTGGCATCTCATCACCTCAAGCCTGGGTTCATCGCTCCTGCGCAATGACCGGGCGCTCGAACGCGCTTTTGTACCGCAGCGGGTAGTCCTTGGAACGTCCCCCGCGAACGACATCACCGAGATGATGGCGGAGTCCGACTTCGGGCGGCGAGCGTGGATCGGCGGACGGAGCAGGCCGATGGAGATCGAGAACGGGCCGGGAACCGTAGCCGCGCGCTGGCATGGAATGGACCTCGTTCTGGCGGCGACGATGCAGCGCGCCGGATGGGTTGTGATCTCCCAATCGGCATGGAAGGGATGGCGGGCCACGGTTGATGGCCGGCGCGCTTCGCTCCAATACGCGAACCACGCCTTCCTGGCGGTCTGGGTACCATACGGCAGGCACAAAGTGACCTTGCGATACATGCCGGATGGCTTCGTGGTGGGAAGAGCGATCACTGGAGCGACTCTTCTCGCGTTGGCAACGGCATTCCTCGTATCGCGGCGACGCTCTTGGAGGAGAGGCCAAGGGGACCGGCCCAGTGGAGCGGCCATCCCTTCGGCCGCCGGGGGGGCGGGTGGCTGACCTCGTTCCCCGCATGGGCGCCCGAGAGCGGGCGCCCCTCCACTGAACCGCGCATGTCGTCAGGCGCGGATCACGGCGGAGGAGCAGTTTCAGTCGTCGGTGACGGTGTCGCGTCTGTTGCGGGCGCTGCTGTCGTGCTCGTGATCTCGGGCGCCGTATCCCCCACTGCCGGAATCGTGTCGGTAACCTGCGGCGGGGCGAGATCCGTATCGGTCGCTGCCGCCGTCGGCGCCGCTGCGGGCGCCGCAGGCTCGGCCGGCTTCGTCGCGGTCAGCACCTCCTCTTCCAGGAGATATCCCCACCGCCGCATCCGCGAGAGGATCATCCTCTGTCGCCAGCGCAGCCGCTTGTTCGGCGCGGCAGGATTCATGATCCGCGGATTCGGCAGAGAGCCGGCAAGCAGCGCAGCCTGCGAGGGAGAGAGGGAGGCGGCTGACTGGTGGAAGTAGAGCCGCGCGGCGGCCTCCGCCCCGTAGACTCGCTCGCCGAGCTCAGCGACATTGAGGTAGAGCTCGAGGATGCGCTTCTTTGTCAGGTGCCGTTCGAGGGAGCGCGCCAGAAAATACTCCTTGAGCTTTCGGAACGGATTGCGCGACGGCGAGAGATAGAGGTTCTTGGCGAGCTGCTGCGTGATCGTCGAGCCGCCATGCGTCAACTTGCGGTTCTTCAGGTCGCGTTGAAGGGCGGCCTCGATTCCCTTCACGTCGATGGCATCGTGCTCGTAGAACGTGTCATCTTCCGCCACCAGCACGGCACGCCGAAGGTACGGCGAGATGCGGCCGTAGGGCACGAAGTGATAGCTGATCGTGTCGTCCTTCCCGGCCGCCCGCAACTCAGCACGACGGCGCTCCATGAATGCCGTGGTCGAGGGAGGATGCGACGCCAGGCCGGCGACATCCGGCCACGTAGCGATCTCGAAAGCCGCAAAGAAGATCCCGACTGCCAGCAGAATGATGAGCACTTTGCGGAACACGTCGACGATTGTAGCGATGTACGATAAGGGACACATGACATCCGCCCTGATGGCCTCACCGCTCTTCATGCATCCGCAGCCCTCCACGCGATGAAGCCGATCATCGTTCTGACGACGGTGGGCGAGCGTGATGACGCAGGAGGCCTGGCCTCCCAACTGGTCGGGCGGCGTCTGGCGGCATGCGTGAACATCCTGGGGCCCATGAGGTCGATCTACCGATGGAAGGGCCGCGTGACGGATGATCAGGAGCAGATCCTTCTAATCAAGACCGTCGACGAGCGGATCGACTCGCTCCGCTCATTTTTCGTCGAGAACCATCCATACGAGGTGCCCGAATTCATCGTTCTGGATCTCGGCGGGATCTCCGACGGCTACCGCGACTGGCTGATCGAATCGAGCAGACAGCCGAATGGGTGAAGGAGTTGCGCTCCGGTGACGCACGAGGGCGCCCGCTCTCGAGCGCCTGGCTGATTCCCTGACCCACCCCCCGGCGGCCGAAACGGCCGCCGCTCCACTGCGGCCTTTTCCGACGCCCATACCTTGCCACGCGCTGCTGAAATAGAATGCACGGCATGTTCAAGATCAGCGAAGTCTTTGCGCGTGAGATTCTCGATTCCCGCGGTAACCCGACGATCGAAGTCGACGTCCTGCTGGAGTCGGGAGCGTTGGGTCGCGCGGCCGTCCCTTCCGGCGCATCGACCGGCTCGCGTGAAGCGCTCGAGCTTCGCGACAACGACAAGAAGCGCTATCAGGGAAAGGGAGTATCGAAGGCCGTCGCGCACGTCAACGAGCAGATCGCGGCCGAAGTGGAGGGAATGGACGCCCGCGAGCAGATCATGATCGATCTGGTCATGAAACAGATCGACGCCACCGAGAACAAGTCGAATCTGGGCGCCAATGCCATGCTCGGCGTGTCGCTGGCCGTGGCCCGCGCCGCGGCCGAAGCGGCCGCACTACCTCTCTTCCTGTACCTGGGAGGGGCGGGCGCCCGTACGTTGCCGGTGCCGATGATGAACGTGATCAACGGCGGCGCTCACGCCGACAACAACCTCGACATCCAGGAGTTCATGATCATCCCGGCCGGCTTCGACACGTTTTCCGAGGCCCTGCGCGCCGGTGTCGAAACGTTCCACCACCTCAAGAAGATTCTGCACGATCGCAAACTGACGACTTCGGTCGGCGACGAAGGGGGCTTCGCGCCAGACCTCAAATCGAACTCCGAGGCGCTCGATTTCATTCTGCAGGCGATCGAGAAAGCCGGTTACCGCGCCGGCGAGCAGATCTTCCTCGGCATCGACGCGGCCGCGTCGGAGTTCTATGACAGGAAGTACAACCTGGCGGGAGACTCCATGACGCTCGACAGCGCGGAGATGGTTGCCTACTACCAGCACCTCAGGAGCCGCTATCCGATCATCTCCATCGAGGACGGGATGGCGGAGGGAGACTGGAGCGGCTGGGCCTCGCTGACCGGTGCCATGGGAGGTGAGCTGCAGATCGTGGGCGATGATGTCTTCGTGACCAACCCGGAGATCTTCGCTCGGGGAATCCGGGAGAAGATCGCCAATGCCATCCTCATCAAAGTGAACCAGATCGGGACGCTGACCGAGACCCTCGAAGTGATCGAGATGGCCAAGCGCGCCGGATATCGGAACGTCATCTCGCACCGCTCCGGCGAGACGGAAGACTCGACGATCGCCGATCTTGCAGTGGCCACCAACGCCGGACAGATCAAGACCGGCTCAGCCTCGCGGAGCGACCGCATCGCCAAGTACAACCAACTCCTCCGCATCGAAGAAGAGCTCGGCGACGCGGCGATGTTTCCCGGAAAGTCGATCTTCAGCAGGCTGTAAGACGGCACAGACAGAAGTGTATGTGCCTGTATGTGCCGCACCCGGCCTTCCTGTAGCACAGACACTTCCTGTCTGTGCGGCCTACGTAGGGGGTAGCCGAAGTGGCCGCCGCTCTTCTAGCGAGGCTTTGCCTCAGACCGACGAGATTGTACAAACCAGAAACCAGAACGGCCTTTTTCCGGTTTCTGGTTTCTGGTTTCTGGTTTGGAAATGCGACTCACCTGCAACACATTCTTCCTGGTCAAGACCACTAGTCCGGGATGAGCTCGATGCCGCCGCGCTGCGGCTTGTTCGACGAAGTGACCGGGCCGAGATCGACCTGGTGGGTGAGGAAGAGGTCGGTGTCGGGCTTGCCGTCCGCTGAGAAACCGATGACGAGGTACTTCTCCGGGCGCTGCAGGTAGCGATAGGACCTGCCCCATGGGTCCTTGAGCAACGCCGGCACGATATACGACGGTGTCAGCGCAACGAGCCTGGCGGGCAGGTGGCCGGTTGCAAAGTTGTATTGTTCGATCGCCGAGCCGAGCTGCTGGATCTGCTGAAGCGAAATGGCCTTGCGCGTCTCGTCGACGGCGGATGAGTGGCGCGTAAACGAGTCGAGCGAATTCAGCGGGTTGAACGTGGTCGTAGCCAGAGAGACCAGTGCCCAGATCAGCAGCAGCAGGACGAGGGGAAGCGGCACCGGAGTCTCAGCCACTGCCGTCTCATCGACAGGCGGCTGCTCGGTCACCGGGCCTGCCGCTCCTGCCCGGACCTCTTCGATCAGATCGCGCGAGGCCAGCTCGTAGAGAGCCTTGCTGGTGTCGAACTCGTTGAGCCGGCTGGAGTCGACGATCTCCCCGACAGTCAATGCCCCATTGACAAGATCGTATACGGATTTCTCCTCCTGCGAGATCCGGATCTTGTCGCCACCGGGGCTGGTCGGACGTCTTTTTCTGGCGGTATTCTCATCGAATGAGACCTCATCGGCATCCTCGGCGCCGACCACGACGAACTCCTGATTGGTCGGCTTGCTGCGGAAGACCATGTCGGTCGAGCGGATCCGCTTTTCGATGATCGGCCATTCATCGATCATCCTGGCCCCTTCCATCAGCACAGACTCGGCACTGATCGGCGAGACGTTGTCGCGGTCGTACTCGATGCTGGTCTCCTGCGAGAATTGATACTCGCCGTCCTTCCAGCGGAAGAGGCGATAGACGACCTGCTCGATCTGCAGCTGAATGGCATCCTTCAGCGCATCGGAGGAGACGATTCCGTAATGGGTGAGGATGAAGCCGAGGCGCTGGAGGGTCTCTTTCTGGATCTCCAGCGCCCGGCTGAGCTGCTCATTGGTCAGCGTGCCGCTCTTGATGAGGACGTGGCCCAGGCGGGTCTCGAGTTTCCGGTTCAGAGAATCGGCTCCGACTACCTTGCCGTCGAGGAAGGTGACGCTGACCGTGTCTTCCGGACCGCGAAGGGTCAGCACCCCGGTCTTCCGCTGAAGTCCGATCAGCTGGAAGATGTCGGCAAGGCTGAAGTCCTTGAGAGTGCCTTCGAGAGCCATGTCAGCCCGTCACCCTGCGGCGGTATACGGGAAGGGATACGATCAGCCAGATGACGACGATTGCGAGGCCGGCAATGATGCGCACGATGATCTGGGCCAGCATCCCGGGCGCAAGAACCGGCGCCAGACGGCCGACCAGCAGCAGCAGACTGAGGAAACAGAAGAAGAGGAACAGCTCGATGATGCCGGCCACGGTGGTTCCTTCAAGGAGTTGCGCCGATCCGGGCAGGAAGGTAGCGAAGAGCCGGTTCAGGCGCACTCTTCCCGATAGATACTCCTGCACGTCCAGGAGCTTTCTTCGTTTCGTATCGAGCGAGACGCCGTCGCGCCTTAGATAGATATGAATGCACTGCGTGCAGTAGGTGGCGCTCTCTCGCGATGACTTGCACCGGTGGCAGAAGGTGCGGCCGCATTTGATGCAGGCACCGGCGTAGCCCGACTTGCGCCGGCGCAACCAGAGAAGCAGCGAGAGAGCCATGGCCAGGATCGCTCCGAGCGTGACCGGATTCAGCAGCGAGGCCATCGGCTGGAACCACGAGTAACTTCCGAAGAGCTCGCGCGCGTTCCCTTTTCGCGCGATGGACCGGGCCAGCGACCGCGACTCTGCCAGCGAGGGGTGATACATCACGACCTTCTGGCCGGGGGGATTGGAAATGAGACGATCGACGAGCGCGCGATCGATTTTCTTGGCCTGGTCCTGCATCTGAGCCTGTTCGTCATACTTGTACGTCTCGCCACTGGCCACCGAATGGTTGTAGAAGGCGATGGCCATACTCGGATCGAGCTTCTCGGCCTTCTGGTATTCGGTGATGGCGGCCGGAAAATCGTTGTCCAGAAAATGGAGATTGCCGATGTTGACATGAGCCCCGGCCGTGTCGGCCAGGGCTACGGACTTGCGATAGTTCTGCGCCGCCTGGGACTGGTTGCCTTCCTGCAGATGAAGATTGCCGAGGAGTATCGACATTCTGGCGTTGTCACCGGCAACCAGTGACAACTCCTGCAGCCGTCGGAGCGCTTCGGGCACATAGGTCTGCTCCGCGCTGGCCAGTGCCGCCACCACGACGGGACTGTCGAGGCCGGCGATCTCATTGGCCGTGTAGTCGAGAATGACCGGTGTGACTGCGGTCAGCAGGAGAAGAACGATGATTGCCACCCGTTCGGCAAATACGGCGTAGCCAAAGAAAATCACGAACCAGTAGAGCATCAGCCAGAGCGGACCGAGCCAGAAAAAGATCGGTAGGAACAGAAACGCAAAGGCCAGAACCGTCACCGAGCCACCGCGAAAACGGCGGCTCAGTATTTCGCGGAAGTCGTGTGCAGCCGCGCGGAAGTACCGGAAGAAAAGGACGATTGCGAAGATCGCCGCGGTCAGAACAAACGCCAGGCAGACAGTGATTGCCGCGTCACTGCGACTCAGCACCAGAGCGCGATAGTTGCCGAAGAGCTTCGTGAATCCGGCCAGGATGAGCTGGAGAGCCGAGGACCAGTTCTTCTGGTCACGCGCGCGCTCAGCCAATGCAAAGGCAACCTCGGGCGAGTTGGGGTCGAGCGTCATCGAGATAGCCGCCGACCAGTCGCTCAAGGCCTTGTTCTTCTGCTGGTCGGCATCGCGCGCCAGTGAAGCCGCGGACTCGGCGTAGAGAGGGTAGGTTCGGATGTTGTAGGCTCGCCCGGTGTCGATCAACTGGCCTGCCTTCCGGCTGGCCGAGTCGAGATTGCCGGACTGCGCCGCGGCCGTCGCCTGCGGCCAGAGGTCGCGCGGGGAAGCCTGCTCGGAGTGCGCGGATCTCGCAGCCACCGCAATCAGAACAAGGCATGTGGCGACGATTCGTCTGGTCATCAGATGGCTTTCGTGATCTGCACGTAGGCGAGCTTCAGCTCACCGAGATGCGAGGTCAGGAAGTTTTCCTCTTCCGGGGTCAGATTGCCGCGCGTCTTCTGCTGCAGCATGGCGATGATTTCGATGATCTGTCGAGCCGCCGGCGCGTCAACCGCCGGCTGTGACTGATATGGATTCCGCAGCATGCCGAGGCTCATATACGTCTGAGCGATCAACGATTCCATGAAATTCGTGAACGGGCTATCGGGATTCGTCGTGTCGGCGAGCGTTCTTCGACGCTCCCCCGCTCGTTGAGCGCCTGAACCATCTGGCGTCTCGGGAGATGTCCGGGCAGCCGGCGGCTGCGGGGGCTCAGGCGACGGTGACGCTGTCTGATGCTGGAAGTCGTCCCGCATCTCGCCATCCGCGGTGAAGATCCGCTTGTCGATAACCTTGATCTTTTCGTCCTGCGCCTGTCTGTCCTTCGCCACGCGAAGCCTCCACGCTCGACCGCGATTGTCCACCGAACCGCCGATCTTCTGTGGAATCAACGGTTTAAAATCTTATCATCCGCTTCAAACAGGCGCAAATGAGGACACGTTTATGGCTTGAGAGCCGGGCTGAGAAACGCGTCGATCCGCTGCCAGGCGTCTTTCGTCGCAGCCGGATCATAACCTTCGCCGTTGTTCGAGTTCATGAAGCCATGCCCGGCGGAGTCGTACACCTTCATGTCCGATGACTTACCCGCAGCTTTCAGCGCCAGGTCGAACGCTCTCACATCTTCGGGAGGAATCCCCCGATCCTTGCCGCCGAAATTGCCGAGGAGGTGCGCATTGATCTTCGCAATCGTAGCCGGATCCGTTACCAGCCGCCCGTAGTTGATGACGCAGGCCGCCAGCCGCGGCTCGGTCGTCGCCAGGGACAGGGAGTAGCCACCGCCCATGCACCAGCCGATGGATCCGATGCGCGCCGGATCGACATCAGGACGGGCAGCCAGGAGCGCAAACGCTGCTTTCAGATCGGCGTTTGCCCGATCCTCCGGCAAACCGCGCATCAACTCGTGCGCAACGGCCGGGTCGGTCGTGCTCTTGCCACGGTAGAGATCGACGGCGAGCGCGACATAGCCCTGTGCGGCGAAGCGGTCCGCGTTCCCCTTGATCCAGTCATTGAGGCCCCACCACTCCTGAATGACGACCAGCGCGGGATGCTTCCCCCCGGCTTTCGGAAGGGCGAGATAACCGCTTCCCTCCCCCGCAGCCGACGGAAATGTCACGGTCCGGCCTGGATGAGGCAGCGATGGAGCAGAAGCCGCCGCCGGGGTGCCGGAGCCATGATCATGTCCCGGGTTGGTCTGGCTGCTGGCCGTGGCGCAGAAGACGAGCGCCAGGATCACGGAAACGCTGTAGACAGCACGTCGCATGTCGAGTTCTCCTTCGGGACCGAAACGATACTTCATGTTCCGACTCCCGCGCTACGCTCGACGTCCCGAATTTCGATGAGCCGGGCGCAGGCTGGTGACGAAGCCCCGGTCGCTCCGGGTAGAAAATGATCGGAGTCAATTTCGTTATGATCGGTGCGACGTGAACGACAACCGGCCGCTGACGATCTTTCAGATCCTGGAGTTCAATCAATTCAATACCGGATCGGTGCATCAGATGTTTCAGGCAGCAGCCGGCCTGCGCGAGCGCGGCCATGATGTCACGGTGATCAGCAGACCGGATGAGGTGCTTCAGCGACGCGCAGCGGAGCACGATGTCGCCTTTGCGTCGTTTCCGTTTGCCGGCCAGAGCGACTTCCGCACCATCCGCGGGATCGCCCGGCTCGTCGCCAGCCGTAAACCCGGCGTCATTCACGTTCACAAGGGGCTGGCTCACTCGCTCTCCATGGTCGCCACCTGGCTGCATCCGGTCGGAGCATTTGTCGTGAACCGCGGAGTGTCATTCCCCCTCGACGTCTGGAATCGAATCAAGTATCGGACCAGGCGCGTGGACCGCGTGGTCACCGTGTGCGAGCAGATCCGGGAGGTCATCATTGACAGCGGACATCTCCCTCGCGAAAAGGTCGAGGTGGTCTACGCCGGTACCGACGTCGTTCTTTTCGACCCGGGGCGATGGCCGCGACATTCGTTCCGAGAAGAGAAGAAGATCGGCGAAGACCGTTTTCTGATCGCGCAGGTCGGCGTGCGCGATTGGAAAGGATGGAAGGAGCTGATCGACTCGGTCTCCGATGTCGCATCAGAGGCGCCGGCCGTCCATCTCGCTCTGGTCGGCTGCCGCTCGGCCTCCGCGGCTGAGGAAGTCATGTCGTATGCCCGGCTCGCCGGGATCGGGGAACGTGTGACGGCGGTCGAATATCGCACCGACATGCCGAACGTGCTTGCGGCCAGCGACCTGGTCGTCGACGCGTCGTGGGCAGGAACGGGGATCACAGGAACGATCCGGGAAGGGATGGCCATGGGCAGGCCGGTGATCGCGACCGACTGCGGCGGGAACGGGGAGCTGGTCTCATCGCCCGAGGTCGGATTCCTCGTGCCGATGAAGGATCGGGGCGCGCTGACCGGCGCGATCCGAAGCGTGATTCGCGATCAGGAAGGCAGCAGGGCCATGGGGAGCCGCGCCATGAATCACGTGCACGCACATTTCTCGAAAGAGCTGCGGATCACTCGGCTGGAAGCGCTCTATCGGCGAATCCTGGCGAGCAAGCGAAGCGGGGAAACGGCCGCAGTGTAGTGGTGTGTGTTGGTGGATCCCTACAACGGGAAGGAGAGAGCGTTCAGGTGTTCCGCCACAGAGGCGGCAAGACCTTCCGGGTCGTATCCACCCTCGAGAAGAGAGAGCATGCGCCCTCCGCTATGGCGCCCGGCCGCTTCCACCAGCCGCTCGGTGATCTCGCCGTAGGCGTGCTCGCTCACGCGCATTCCGCCGAGGGGATCGCGACGGTGAGCGTCGAATCCGGAGGAGAGGAGGATCGCCTGCGGCGCATAGTCATCGATGAGCGGGAGGATGGTCGTGTCCATGGCATTGAGGTAATCGAAATCGCCCGCGCCGCCGGCAAACGGAATATTTTTCGTGAAGCCACGACCGCGGCCGACCCCGATCTCCGCGGCGGCTCCGGTCCCCGGATAGAACGGATACCGGTGGGTCGAGACGTAGAAAACGTCGTCGCGCTCTTCGAAGAGAGATTGCGTTCCGTTGCCATGGTGGACGTCGAAATCGAAGATCAGCACCCGTTCGATTCCCGGCTGCTCGCGGAGAAACTCAGCCACACAGGCGATGGTGTTGAAGAAGCAGAACCCCATGGCCTCAGCGCGCTCGGCGTGATGACCGGGAGGTCTGGCCATCACGAAGGCTCGCCGTGTCGTTTCGCTTTTCCAGATCGCATCGGCGGCGCTGACGGCGCTTCCGACGGCCGCGCGCGCTGCTCCCCAGGTGGCCGAAGAGATGGGATTATCGAGAGAGTGAAACAGCCGCATTCCGGCCTGGCATGCCTCCTCCAGTTCGCGCTCGTACTGAGCGGAGTGGACCTTGGCGATGAGGCGGTCCGTATCGGGATGTATCTCGGCCGTGACCAGGGCGGCGCCGAGCCCGGCGCGATCGACCCCTTCGCGCGCGTGCTCCAGTCGCGAGGCGCTCTCCGGATGGCCGAACCCTGTGTCGTGCCTGCGGAACAGAGGATGCGTGTAGATCGTGAGCTCGTCCGGCATGGTCAGTGGCGAGCTTACCTCCAAAGCCGGCGGATACGGCGATCCATACGGCGTCCGCCAACTCCAGCCGCCAGCGGTGCGACAAGCGCTCTAGGGGGAGCGGATCGTCTGGGCCCGGGTCGAAACTTCAGAATGGACTCCGTGATACAACGCTCAACGCCTTGAGACGACTCCTTCGCGGCATTGCGGTCGCGGCACTCACGATTTTCTTCCTCGCGCTTTTTCTCTGGAAGAGCGACTTGAAGAGCGTCTGGGCCATCCTCCGGGCGGCGCATCCCGGATGGATTCTGGCCGGGTTCGCGGGCAACCTGCTGGCGCTCGTCTTTCGCACCGCCCGCTGGCGCACCATTCTCGACCCCGATCAACCGCCGCGCTTCTACCCCACGTTCCTGGCCACGTGCATGGGTTATGCGCTCTCTACCGTTCTTCCGGTGCGGGCGGGCGATGTCATCCGCCCCGCGCTCCTGTCCCGGCGTACCGACGTCCGCTTCTCGCGGGCCTTGGGGACTGTCCTGACCGAGAGAGTGCTCGATCTGTCGGCCATTCTCACGCTCTACCTCAGCTTCATCGCGCTCTCAGGCCGGAAGTTTGCCGACGATCCCGCCACGGCCGGCAAGTACTACCTCATCCGCGATTCCGGAGTGGTCTGCGCCAGCATTCTCGGCGCGCTCCTCGCTGCCATCGTCTGCCTCTACTTCTTTCGCGCCCGAGTCAGGATCCTGCACGAATGGCTGGCGCGCTTCGTCCCGAAACGCTTCCGCAGCTCGTGGATGGGCTTCTACGATTCATTCGTCTCGACGCTCGATCTGGCCAATCATCCCACCGCGCTCTTCAAGGTCGTCTTTTTCACGGGCTGCGTCTGGACAGCGCTCACCTCCCAGTTCTTCTTCGTCATCCTCGCCGTTGGCCGCTACCTGCCTTACAACGCCAGCTTCTTCATGACCGGAGTGACCACGATCGGCCTTGCTGTCCCGACGCCAGGCGGTGTGGGAGGATTTCACAAAGCGTGTCAGCTCGTCCTGACGAACTTCTACGCCTTCGACATCAACTCCTCCGTAGCCGTTGCTGTCCTCTTCCACCTCGTCGGGGTGCTGCCGGTGATTGTGGCAGCGCTCGTTCTTTCGGTCCGCGAGGGTTTGAATTGGCGTCAGGTGGCCCACGCCAGCGAAGAGTTCGCCGCCCGGCAACTGGAGGCGGAGGGAGCCGGTGTGAGAGCTCCTCAGGAACAGGGGCATTTTGCCAGTCACGCCGATCGGTGATATATCGCCGCCGTGAGCCAGGGTCGACGCGATGGACGTCCCGCGGAAACGCCGGCAGACTGGACCGTATACGCTCATGCGATGCCCTTATTGCGGCAACACACAGGATCGCGTCGTCGATTCGCGCGAGAGCAGGGAAGGTGACGTCATTCGTCGCCGTCGTGAGTGTGTGGCCTGCGCGCGCCGCTTCACGAGTTACGAGAAAATCGAGAGGCTTCCATTTCAAGTGGTCAAACGCGATGAGCGCCGCGAGCCGTACGCGCGCGACAAGCTCATGCAGGGCCTCATGGTGGCCTGCCGCAAACGGCCGATCTCTGCAGCCCAGCTCGAGGAGCTGGCCGATTCGATCGAGATGGTTATGCAGGAATCGGGTGAGCGGGAGATCTCCAGCCTTCAGCTCGGCTTCCTGGTCATGGAGCGCCTCCGGGCCCTCGATCCTGTCGCTTACGTCCGATTCGCGTCGGTCTACCGTAGATTCGAAGATGTCGAGGCTTTCGTGAAAGAGCTTCACCAGTTGAAATGAGAACCATGGTCGGCAGAAGCCGTGACTCCAGCCTGTTCCTGCGGGAACAGCCGTTGCAGGATCGCCCCATGCTTCCGACCGGTTTTTACGAAGTCCCGCACGTTGCAATGAGTGAGAGGTGACGGAATGTCCGATCCGAACGACACCACGAAAGAAGAGGCGATCAAGATTCCGGATGTCCTGCCGGTGTTGCCGCTCAAGGACCTGGTTATCTTTCCATTCATCATCGTGCCGTTGTCGGTATCTCGTGAGAAATCGATCAACGCGGTCGATCAGGCCCTTGCCGAGAACCGCGTCATCATGCTGACGGCACAGAAGGATTTTCAGAACGAAGATCCGGGCGAGGACGATCTTTACCGGGTGGGCACGGTGGCCATCATCATGCGGATGCTCAAGCTTCCCGACGGGCGCATCCGCATCCTCGTGCAGGGTTTGTCCCGCGCCCGCATCGACTACTTCATCCAGACAGCTCCCTTCTTCAAGGCCAAGATCACCCGCATCGATGAGCCGGCCACCCGGGATCGGCCGCTGGAGGTCGAAGCCCTCATCCGGTCGGTCAAGCAGAACCTGGACCGCTCGGTGGCCCTGGGGAAGAACATCTCGCCCGAGGTCATGGTCATCGCCGCGAATCTGGACGATCCGGCTCGTTTGACCGATCTATCGGCCTCCAACCTCGATCTCAAGCTGGAGGAGGCGCAACAGATCCTCGAGACGATCGATCCGATCGAACGGCTCAAGAAGGTCAACGAGCTCCTCACCCGCGAGATCAACCTCCTGACCATGCAGCAGGAGATCTCCACCGCGGCGCAGGGCGAGATGAACAAGAACCAGCGTGAGTACTTCCTGCGTCAGCAGCTCAAGGCCATCCAGTCGGAACTGGGTGAGGGCGAAGAGTTGGCTGAGGAGGTCGAGAACTACCGCAAGAAGATCGAGGAGAAATCGATTACGGCGGAGGCCAAGGACGAAGTCGATAAGCAGATCAAACGCCTCGAGCGCTCTCATCCCGATTCGGCTGAGACCTCCATCATCAGGACCTATCTCGACTGGATGACCGGGCTTCCCTGGGCCATTCAGTCGGCTGACAATCACGATCTGAAGCGCGCCCGCGAGATCCTCGACGAAGATCACTACGATCTCGAGAAGATCAAGGAGCGCATCCTCGAGTACCTCGCTGTCCGGAAGCTGCGCGGAACGAAGATGAAGGGTCCGATCCTCTGCTTCGTCGGACCTCCCGGAGTGGGCAAGACATCCCTGGGACGTTCCATTGCCCGAGCCCTCGACCGGAAGTTCGTTCGTATCTCTCTTGGCGGCGTGCGGGACGAGGCCGAGATCCGCGGACATCGCCGTACCTACGTCGGAGCCCTGCCCGGCCGCATCATCCAGGGCATCAACCAGGCCCAGACCAACAATCCGGTCTTCATGCTCGACGAGGTCGACAAGATCGGGGCGGACTATCGCGGCGATCCGTCGTCAGCGCTCCTCGAGGTTCTCGATCCCGAACAGAATTTTTCATTCCGCGATCACTACCTCGGCGTTCCGTACGACCTGTCGAATGTCATGTTCATCGTCACGGCCAACGTCCTCGACACGATTCAGCCGGCGTTTCTCGACCGCATGGAAGTCATCCGCCTCTCGGGCTATACCGACGAGGAGAAGTTGATGATCGCCCGCCGGCATCTGATCCCGAAGCAGATGGAGGAGAACGGGATCGCCACGACCGACGTCACCTGGACCGACTCCGGCGTCATGCGCATCATCACCGGCTATACCAAGGAAGCCGGCCTCCGGAATCTGGAACGGGAGATCGGCACGGTCTGCCGGAAAATCGCTGTCAGGGTGGCCGATGGAAAAGAGGAAACCACCTGGCGCATCACCGATGCGAACGTCGACAAGTACCTCGGCCCCATGCGCCATTTCGCCGAGGAGCTGCTCGAGCGCGATCAGGTCGGCGTGGCAACCGGTCTGGCCTGGACCTCGGTGGGCGGCGACATTCTGTTCATCGAAGTCACTGCGGTTCGAGGCAAAGGCAAGCTGTCCCTGACCGGGCAACTGGGCGATGTCATGAAAGAGTCAGCACAGGCGGCGCTGACCTACGCCCGGGCACACGCCGAGGAGCAGGGCATCCCCATCGATTACTTCGAGACTCACGACATCCACATTCACGTGCCGGCCGGCGCGATCCCGAAGGATGGCCCCTCTGCCGGAATCACCATCACCACGGCGATCATCTCTGTCCTGACCGGCAAGCCGGTCAAGCGCAACATCGCCATGACCGGCGAGGTCACTCTGCGCGGAGACATCCTTCCGATCGGCGGTGTGAAGGAGAAGGTCCTGGCAGCGCGCGCTGCGAAGATCAACACGGTCATCCTGCCGAAGTTGAACGAGCGCGATCTCATCGATGTGCCTGAACCGATCAAGCGCGACATGCAGTTCTACTTCATGGAGCATGTGGAAGACGTCCTGAAGATCGCCCTGCTCGATCCCAGCGCCGCAGAGCAGAAGACGACCCAGCGGTCCGGGCGCGAATCGAAGCCGCTGGCCGAGCCGGAGCCGGCATCTTCGCCATCGGAGGAGCCCGTCGCGCAGCCGGGTTGATGGAGTACCCGCGGGCCGCTGCGGCAAGGCGGCGGATCGCGCAGGTCCGACGGTGCTATTCTTCTGCACCGGACGATGGCGAATTGACGACAGAGATCACACCGCGCGAAGCCGCGACTTCAGAATCGTGGTCGACCGACGACGCCTCCGAGCTCTACATGATCGATCGCTGGGGTGGCGGTTACTTCGGCGTCAACAAGGGCGGTGATCTGACGGTGGCCCCGCTGCAGGAGAAGGGCGCCAGCATCCCGCTGATCGCCGTGCTGCACGACGCGCAGGCCCAGGGCCTTCAGACGCCTCTGCTGGTTCGCTTTCAGGATCTCCTCCGCCATCGCGTCGAGATGTTGAACGCCTCGTTCAACCGCGCCATCGCGGAGAACAGGTTCAATGGTTTCTACCGCGGCGTTTTTCCGATCAAGGTAAATCAGCTGCGGGAGGTGGTGGAAGAGATACTGGACGCCGGCCGGCCGTTCAACTACGGGATCGAGGTCGGCTCGAAGCCGGAGATCTTCGCAGGCCTGGCGGTTCACACCGATCCGGATTCGCTCATCGTCTGCAACGGTTACAAGGACGCAAACTACATCCGGATGGCCATGCTCGGCAGGAAGCTGGGCAAGAAGGTGATCGTCATCGCCGAGAAGCTGTCGGAAGTCCGGGCCATCGTCCGGATCGCAGGCGAGATGAACGTCGATCCGCTGATCGGCATGCGCGTTCGCCTGCTTTCGAAGGGCTCAGGCAAGTGGGCTACTTCCGGCGGAGAGCACGCCAAGTTTGGACTCTCGACGGCCGAGATTCTGGAAGCGATCGAGATCCTGCACGAAGCAAAGATGGAGTCGGCGTTCAAGCTGCTGCATTTTCACATCGGCTCCCAGATTCCGGACATCCTGACCATCAAGCGGGCTGTCCGGGAAGCTGCACGGTACTACGCGAAGCTCAACAAGATGGGTCATCCACTGGAATACCTCGATGTCGGCGGCGGCCTGGCCATCGACTACGACGGCTCGCGCTCCACCTTTCACTCTTCCATGAACTACTCGGTCGAAGAGTATGCCAACGACATCGTCTACAACATCATGGATGTCTGCGACGAGGAAAAGGTGCCTCATCCGAATATCGTCTCCGAGTCGGGCAGGGCGATCGTGGCGCATCACTCGGTCCTCGTGGTCGAAGCCTTCGGCTCGATCGAGAAGACTCCTCTCGATCCCATCGCCGTGCGGTCGGCGGACCACAAACTGACACGCGATCTGATCGACATCGACAAACAGCTCACCCCGGCCAATCTCGGCGAAACGTGGCATGACCTGATTCAGATCAAGGAGCAGGCCCAGAACATGTTCGAGCTGGGCCTCCTCGATCTGGACGTCAAGGCGCGAGTAGAGACGCTCTTCTGGCAGATCGCCGAGCGTATTCAGCTGATGGGAGCCCGCAGCGACGACATCGAGCTGCCGGAAGATCTGGCGAACCTGAACATCGAGCTGGCCGACCAGCACATCTGCAACTTCTCGGTCTTCCAGTCGCTGCTCGACCACTGGGCCCTGGGTCAGCTTTTCCCGATCGTGCCGATCCACCGGTTGAACGAGGAGCCGGCCAGCGAGAGCACCCTCGTCGACATTACCTGCGATTCGGACGGGAAGGTCTCGAAATTCATCGATCTCAACGACGTCCGCGAAACACTTCCCCTTCACGAAATCCGAAATTCCACCCCGTACTACCTCGGCATTTTCCTGACCGGCGCCTATCAGGACATCATGGGCGACATCCACAACCTCTTCGGCCGGGTCAACGAGGTCCACGTATTTCTGGATGAGGATGAAGAGAGCGGTTTCTACATCGAGGAGGAGATTCCCGGAAATACGATCGGCGAGGTCCTGGCGATGACCCAGTACGACGTCAACGATCTGGCTAAGAAGATGAAGGCGCAGTTCGACGCAGCCATCAAACAGGACCGCCTCAAGCCGACCGAAGGGATGAGGCTGCTCGCCGACTACGAGCGCGGCCTGCGAGATCAAACCTACCTCACGTTTTGAGTTCTCTCCCGAGGCGCAAACTGCTCCATTCCCGCCCTCTTTGAGGGTGCAGGAAGAGCCAGGAAAAGGAATGCCTCCTTGTAACAAATCGTTAGCACCGGAGAACCCCTACGAAGGAGAAATACACCATGCGTAGATCATTTGCGCTCAGTCTGGTCCTCATTGCTGCGCTCGCCTCCAACGCCTTCGCCATCGGCGAAGCGCGCCTGACCGGAAAAGTTCTGGACGGTGCCGGCAAGCCGGTTCCGAACGTCACAATCACTGTTTCCACGAGTAAAGGACGGAACTTCAAGCAGGTATACAAGGCCAAGGCCGATGGCACCTACGCCATTTACCTCATCGATGGAACCCTCTCGTACGACTTCCTTTATGAAGCTCCTGGCTTCGCTCCCTACAGGGAGAACATGAAGCTCAAGCTGGGTGAGCCGAACTTGAAAGACGTTTCCCTCAATGCGGCCAACGCGGCCGCCGCACCGGCCGTCGCCGTTACGACCATCGATCCGGGCGCAGTCGCTTACAACGAGGGGGCGGCGCTCTTCAACCAGGGGAAGGACGCCGAAGCCATCGTCAAATTCGAAGCAGCCACGGCGGCGAAGCCCGATCTGGTGGCCGCATATGCGGGTTTGGCCCGGGCTTATTACCGTAGCAAGAACTATTCAAAGGCCATCGAAGCCGCGAACAAGGTCATCGCCGTCGATGCCGACGATGCCGACATGACCGCAATCCTGGCCGACTCGTACACACTCACCGGCAACAAGGAGAAGGCCGCTCAGTTCAAATCGAAGGTGCCGGTCAACCCCGCGACGGCGTTCAATGAAGCAGCCAAGGCCATCAACGCCGGCAAGGATGCCGATGCCGAGCCGCTGCTCAAGCAGGCCATCGGCGCCAATCCGAAGTTCGCCATGGCCTATTACGAGCTGGGAATGGTTTACGTCCGGAGCGGCAAGAGCGCCGAGGCCAGGACGAACCTCGAGCAATACCTCGTTCTTGAGCCGAACGGGAAGGAAGCGGCAACTGCCAAAGAGATGCTGAAGTACGTGAAATGAGGACCAAAATCACTTCCGGAATCTTCCATCC
>JADGNX010000033.1 GCA_017883265.1 Thermoanaerobaculia bacterium | reverse complement strand
TTCGGGCCCCGGGAAAGACATAAAGCCCTTCTCGAACGCACCGCACGGATGCCCGCGAAACTCATCAAATCCCGACGCCCCACCAAATGAACCGCCCGGGCCCGGGCCTGCGCCCGGTTTTTGACTCTCAAATCCCGACTTTCGTTTGGCTAGCTTTTCGCGGCATCCCATTCACGCCATTGCTCGCCGAGCGAGGCCAGAAAGGTTCGCCGCGGATTCCAGCCGACGTCCCCTCGCGTCCTGGCGCTGCCGACCTCCTGGTCCACCGCCAGCGCGTCGGCGAAGGGGCCGAGAGTCTGCCGTGCCGTTTCCAGAGGCACGAGCTCGATCTGCGGACGACGGCCTCTGGCCTCATAGACCGCACGGGCGCAGACATCGAGCGGCTCGCGGGAGTCGTCGACAGCGTGGAGCAAGCCGTGGACACGTCTCTCAGCGACCGCAATGTAGCAGTCGACGAGGTCGTGCAGATCGACCAGCGCCCAGCGGTTCTTCCCATCGCCGACGATACGCGCAGGAAGGTTCTGCTCCGCCGCAGCGAACCAGTCGGCCAGAAGGCTCTGCTTCCCACCGTAAACGCATCCCGGCCGGATGACGCTCGTAACGAAGTGACCGTCGTGGGCCTTGAGAACGAGGCGCTCGTGCGGTGCGCGCCAGGCCACCAGTGCGAGCGGTTTGACCGGCGAAGACTCGTCAGTCGGCGCGCCGGCTCCGCCGAGTACCCAGACGCCCGAGGTGTAGATGAAGTGGGCGTCCCGGCGAGGCGGCGCGGTGAATGAGTCGACCGCTGTCCGATCGAGCGAAACACTCTCTTGCCCCTGCGCCGCCGCCGTATGGATGAAGGTCGTGTATTCGCCCAGAAGGCCGGAGAGGTGCGGCAGGCTGGAGAGGTCTCCTGCCACGATCGTCGCCCCGAGATCGCGAAGCGTCTTCGAGTCGGAATCGGGCCGCACCAGAGCGGTCACCTCGTGGCCTCGCGCGCGTAAGCCCTTCGCCAGCGCCGACCCGATATAGCCTGTTGCTCCTGTGAGAAAGACGTTCATCCCTAGGTCTCCGTCTCGAATCGAGATTTGCGTATCGGAAGCTGAATTACAGATTCGGGGTGGTTTCGTTCCCTGGAACCCGCTCCCGATTCGCGGTGGCCGAGAGGATACGACAGGCGGGACGCGCCACGACATGAAACTGCGGAAGCTCTGGAGGCCGCAGCCTGCCGATCGTCAAACTCTGCTACGATTCGCACACTCCAGCGTCCGCCCGTGCGGCCAGTGGCAGCAGCGATGAATACCCTCACTTCGCTTTTTGACTTTCACAGCCTCAGCGGCGCGATGCCGCTGATCTTTGCCGGCGTCCTGCTGCTGATCCTCATCATCTCCTTCCGTTCGCGAGCCGTCGTATTCTGTCAGTACCTCAGCGCCATGACCGGTATCAAACTCAAGCCGGCCGAGGTCCGTCGCGTCTACCGCGAGCGTGGCAAAGATGGGGTCCGTGAGTTCTTCCTCGACCTCATCATCCGCGAAGACCTCAAACAGGGCCCCATTTCCATACCGCCAGAAGAAAAGCCTGCCCTGGGAAAATAGAAGGGTGAAGAGTGAAGGGTGAAGGGTGAAAAAAGCTCACTCTCACCTCCCTTTGCAGTCTTCGCCTCTGCACCCCTCGCTTCACTTTCACTCTTCACCCTTCACTCTTTTTTCACTCTTCACCCTTCACCCTTCACTCTTTTTTCTTCACACCCCCTTGACAGATCGCATTGCAGATCGCAATATTGATATTGCTATTTGTTATGAAGATCGGCGAAAAACTGAGATACCTCCGCAATGTCGAAGGCACCTTGCGCGGAACGGAGCGGGAGATGACGCAGCAGGCAGTAGTCGATGCCATCTGGAAAGAGCAGCGCAAGAGGATCAGCCAGTCGTACCTCTCCCAGATCGAGCGAGGCCAGAGGAAGCATCTGACCAACGATACGCGGATGATTCTGTCCCGCTTCTTCAACGTTCATCCCGGCTACCTGGTCGACGATCCCGAGGGATTTCACACAGAGCTGACGTCTGATGTCCGCACGGTCGAAGACACTCTCGACCTCTGGCTCATCAACGGCGCCGAGCGGTTCGAGAGCGATCCGCGGATCAGCCGCGCGCTTCTATCCGTGGCCAGACATCCCGATTCGCGGCGATGTCTCATTCTCCTCGATGCCATTCTCGAGAACGAAGGACTGGCCGAGCGGCTGCTGCAGGTGCTGAGGCCGCTCGAGCCGGCCGATGATCGGACGCCGGAGACGCCGAGCAGCCGAGGAGCGATGCGATGACCTGGTCCGACTTTTATCTGGTCTGTTTCATCATCGGGTGTGCTCTCAGCATGGTCTCGTTCCTTTCGGGGGCGCACATCCACTTCCCGTTCCATTTCCATCTGCCGAACGGGTGGTTTCACGGAGGCCACGGCGCCGCGCATCACGGCCCGATCTCTGGTGACAACGCCGGCGTGTCGCCGTTCAACTTCGCCACCATCATGGCTTTCCTGGCCTGGTTCGGAGCAATGGGATACCTGTTGACGCGCTACTACCGATGGTGGTCTGGCTCGATCTTCATCGCCGCCCTCTTCGCCGGGATCGCCGGCGGAACGCTCATCTACCTCTTCTTCGTGAAGCTGTTCGTGGCCCGCGAGCATCCGCTGCGGGCCTCGGACTTCGACATGGTCGGCGTTCTGGGAAAGCTGACCATCCCCATCCACGATGGGCAGGGCACGGGCGAGTTGGTCTACTCCCAGGCCGGAACGCGCCGCAGCTGCGGAGCGCGCAGCTATGACGGCGTCCCCCTTCCGAAAGGAACCGAAGTGGTCGTCCTGCGTTACGAGCGTGGCATCGCCTGGGTGCAGTCGCTCGCGGAGCTCACCGATCGCGGCACGCTCGAGAGACTGGTCTAACCGCGGCGCGCGCGCCGCAAGGAGGCAGTAGAAATGTTCGGACTTCCCGTCGCAGTCGTCATCGGAGGGGCCGCCGCGCTGGTCATCATGGTCCTCATGGTCACCATCGCCAGCTCGTTCCGGCGCGTCCCGCCGAACCAGGCGCTCGTCGTCTATGGATTCCGCGGGTCGCGTGTGGTCAAGGGCCACGGAACGGTCATCTTCCCGATGATCGAGGCCGCCCACGAGCTCTCGCTCGAGCTGATGTCCTTTGACGTTGCTCCGCAGCAGGACCTCTATACCAAACAGGGCGTCGCGGTCACCGTGGAAGCGGTCGCACAGATCAAGGTCAAATCCGATCGGGAGTCGATCGAGACGGCGGCCGAGCAGTTCCTCACCAAGACGCCGGTTCAACGCGAAGGGCTCATCCGCCTGGTGATGGAAGGCCACCTGCGAGGGATCATCGGACAGCTCACGGTCGAGGAGATCGTCAAGCAGCCGGAGATGGTGGCCGACCGCATGCGCGGCACCTGCGCCGAGGACATGAACAAGATGGGGCTGGAGGTGGTGTCCTTCACCATCAAGGAAGTGCGCGACAAGAACGAGTACATCACCAACATGGGCCGGCCCGACATCGTGCGGATCAAGCGCGACGCCGACGTGGCCACGGCGGAGGCCGAGCGCGACACGGCCATCAAGCGAGCCGAAGCCCAGCGAGCCGCGGCCATCGCCCGAGCCCAGGCCGATCAGGAGCGGGTGCTTGCCGAGACGCAGTCGCTGGCCAAACAGGCCGAGTCGCAGCGCGATCTGGAAGTGAAGAAGGCGGAATATAACGAAGCGGTCAAGAGGCAGCAGGCTCAGGCCGACAAGGCCTATGAGCTCCAGACCAACGTCATGCAGCAGCAGGTCGTGGCCGAGCAGGTCCGGGTCATCCAGATCGAGCGTGAGGCGCAGGTCAAGGTGCAGGAGGCCGAGATCCTGCGTCGGGAGAAGGAGTTGATCGCCACGGTCCTCAAGCCGGCCGAGATCGACAGGGCCCGCATCGAGACGATGGCCAACGCCGAGCGGATGCGCCTCATCGCCGAGGCTGAGGGCCACGCCTCGGCCACGCGCGCTCAGGGTGAGGCCGAGGCAGAGATCATCTTCAAGAAGGGAGATGCCGAGGCCCGCGCCATGAACCTGAAGGCGGAGGCCTACCAGGAGTGGAACCAGGCCGCTGTCGTCGACAAGCTGATCACCGGGCTTCCGGAAGTCGTGCGAGCGATGTCGGCTCCTCTCTCCCAGATCGACAAGATCACCATCGTCTCCACCGGCAACGGCGACGCTGCCGGCGTGAACAAGATCACCGGCGACATGGCCAAAATGGCCGCACAGGTGCCGGCGCTCTTCGAGGCGCTCTCGGGGATGAAGATGTCGGAGCTCTTCGCCGGTCTCGGAAAGATCGGCGACAAGAGCAAGACGCCGAAGCTGGAGGTGAAAGGCGACGGCGGCGGAGCTTCGAAGCCAGTCGTATTGCCGTAAACGAGCTGCACGATGGCCGGCTCTGAGAGAGGAATCCTCAGACTTCGGTTGCAAGAATCTAAGGAGGAAGTCATGGCACTCATGGAACGCGTTTCAGCGCTTGTACGCGCCAATCTCAACGACCTCATCGACAAGGCCGAGGATCCGGAGAAGATGCTCAAGCAGGTCATCCTCGACATGGAGAATCAGCTCATGCAGGTGAAGACGCAGGTAGCCATCGCCATGGCCGACGAGCATCTCCTCATCACCCGGCAGCGCGAGAAGGAGCAGAAGGTTGCCGACTGGACCCGGAAGGCGGAGCTGGCGGTAGACAAGAAGAACGACGACCTGGCCCGCGAAGCTCTGGAGCGCGCCGAGAGCTACCGTGAGATCGCAGCCAGCTACGTTCAGCAGGTCGACGATCAGAAGAACCAGGTCGATCTGCTCCGCACGTCTCTCCGCAAGCTGCAGCAGAAGCTGGAGGAGGCGCGCTCGAAGTCAGAGCTCCTCATCGCCCGAAACCGCCGCTCACGCGCCATTCTGCGCGCCAGTGAAGCCCACGATGCGTTCGAGCAGGACAAGCACGAGGCTACCTTCAGCCGGATGAAGAGGCACGTGCTGGAGGACGAAGCGGTCGGAGCAGCGCACGCCGCGCTGACCGCCGAGAGCCTGGACGACCGTTTCGCCGTCCTCGAGCGCGGGGAGCGAATCGACCAGCTCCTCAACGAGTTGAAGCAGAAACGCCTCGGCGCGTGACCTGAGCGTCCCGGCGCTGTCAGCACGAGCGATTTGAAATTTGAGACTCAAAAACCGGGCTCGGACTCGGGCTCGGAATAGACATCCTTCTCGAATGCATCGCATCGATACTCACGAAACTCATCAAATCCCGACGCCCCACAGAATGAACCGCCCGGGCCCGAGCCCGGCTTTGTCGTTAACGTCTGAGAGAGAAATCCTCATTAGCATTAGCCCATCACTCCTCTCCATTTTCCCCGATCGCAGTCGTACCCGGGAAAGACCGGGGCGAGATTGCCGACGCCTGCCTGTCTGACCAGCAGCTCGCCAAAGACGTCGCGAAAGTCGGTCGTAACCTGGAGATCGCGATTCTCGTTCAGGTGTGACGAGTCGAGGCCCGGCCACTTGCCGTACACCTTCCCCCCTTTCACGCCGCCGCCGAGAACCATCATGAAATTGGCGTGGCCGTGATCGGTGCCGCGGTTGCCGTTCTCCCGCACGGTGCGGCCGAACTCCGACATGGTGACCAGGACAACGTCGCTCATGCGCGTCCCGAGATCCCTGGCAAAGGCCGCGATCGAATCGGAGAAGTTGCGCAGATTGTTCGCGAGCTGTCCCTGCGCCCCTCCCTCCCCGGCATGGGTATCCCAGCCGCCGACATCGGTGAAGGCGACCTCCAGTCCGACCCCTGCCTTGATGAGCTGTGCGATCTGTCGCAGCGAATTGCCAAGCGGGCCATTGGGATAGACAGCTCCATTCTCGGGGGCCGCCTTTCCGGGGGCGGTCGATTTGAGGATGCGGGCAGCTTCGAACGATTCGTGCGCTGTCCCTCCGAGAGCCCCGGCAACAGCGCCGGCATACATCGATTCGAAGGATGCCGAGACCGACCCGCTGGCCGCTCCCGCGTTGATCCCGAACTGATCAACGTTGGTCATAGCCACCGCTCCCGCGGCGCCAGCCAGAATGCGGGGCATGGCCGGCGACAGGGCCACAGCGCGAAGCGGCGAGCCCTGTTCCCGCTTCTGTGCCACCAGGGCACGGGACAGAAACCCATCCTCGGTAGACTTGACGCCGGGAGTGCCCGACTCCATGAAGTCCTGAGCGTCGAAGTGCGAGCGCGAGGGGTCGGGGCTGCCGACCGCATGAACGAATGCGGCTGAATGGTCCTTGAACCAGGGTTGCAGGGAGCTCAAGGAGGGATGAAGTCCGAAGAAACCGTCCAGATCGAGAGCGCCGCCGTCACTTCCGGGCCGCGGCACAGCGATCGTGGGACGCACGTCGTAATAAGCCTGCTCGCCGTAGGGGACTACGACGTTCAGGCCATCGACCGCTCCGCGCTGAAAAATCGCGACCAGCACCTTGCGCCCGCCGCTCGTCCCAGCCTCGGCCATCCGGACGAAGACACGCGGAATTAGACCGCCGGCCACCAGTGCCAGTCCTGACGACTTGAGGAAGAATCTGCGATCGATCATGAATGTCTCCGTATTTCGATTCATCGTTGTTTCGTGGTTGGGCCACCCGCTCTCGGGCGCCCGCGCCTGAATATTCGCCAGCCGCCCACTCCGGCGGCCGAGGCGGCCGCTGCTCCACTCGGCCGAAGCGGCCGCCGCTCCACTTCTCCTACTGCCTCTGAAACTCCGGACTGCCGAGAATCAATCCGGCAACCGTCGGGAGCTGGGTGTTGTCCCACGGATCCTCGGCGGGTGCCCTGCGCTCGGCGATCCGAGCGTCGATGGTCCTGCGGGTGGAGGGGGCAAGGTCGCCACCCACCAGCGCTGCTGCCAGAGCGTCGACCGACCGCTTCGGATCGGCCGCGTCGGCGACTGCAATGAGCTTCGTCAGATCGACGTGCGCCCCAGGCAGCTTGCCGGCAGACAGCGACAGCGCGAAATTGAGACGGCTCAGCAAAGCCCCGGTATTGATCCAGGCGCTGGCGGCATCGCTGTAGCCTGTCGGCGGTTGCGAGAGATAGAGCCCTTCGCCAATCTGATTCAGTGCCCGGGCCATCGGCAGAGGATTGTCGAGCGTGGCACCGGTCGCGCGGACCGCTGAGATGGCGTACTCAAAGGGTGACTTGACCTTGGCACGATAGTACTGCGGGGACCAGAACTCCGGGCTGTCGATGACCGCCTTCACCGTCTGGCGCAGGTCGCCGTCGCTGTCGAGAAACTTCTTCGCAACGCGATCGACCGCCGACTTGGGAGGATCGTCGGCGATGAGCCTCTGGCAGAGCTGCCAGGCGATGTGCTGCGCGGTTGCCGGACGATGGGAAAGGATGTGAATCATCCTCTCTCCCTCCTCCATCCCGCCTCCGGCAACAAAGCGGACGCCAAGCACCGTCTTCGGCTTGATGTCGTGGGCCCACTCCCGGAAGATGAAGCCGCCTCCCTCTTCGGGCCGGGCGATCGACCATCCGGTGAGGACTCGCGCCAGCTCGGTGACGTCCGACTGCGTGTATCCGCCGTCGACGCCCAGGGTGTGCAGCTCCATGATCTCGCGAGCGTAGTTCTCGTTGAGGCCACCCTTCTGCTGCTGTGCCTGCGGACGGCGCGGAAGCATCATTGCCTCATCAGCCCCAGGGAAGCGGGCCCGGCCTCCGCCGAGCCGCCGGACGCCGATTCCTGCGGCTCGTATGGCTCGCTGACCTGGCTGGGGACGATTCTCCGGCGCGGCCACCGAGCGGGCGTTGTCGAGATAGAAGAGCATGGCCGGCGACTTCGCCGTCGCCAGGAGGAGATCTTCGAACCGTCCCCAGATGTGCGGGCGAATCGTGTCGCGCTCGTAGGTGGTGAGGTAGACCCGGTCGAGGCCCTTGCCGGCGTAGACATTGAAATGGTTCATCCAGAAGTCGACCATCACCTCGTTGAGCTGGCGGTCCGATTCGGCAGCCCGGATGATCCGCTGCGCCGAAAGCTCCTCGATGAGCCGTTGCGGGCGCTGGTCGGGCGGAATCTTTTCGCGTATTTCCCGGATCGCTGCGGCCTGAGAGTCGGCCTCGGCCTTGCCGTCCTGCAGCATCAGCGAGCTTTGCGGCTGCTCGGCGGCCTGCCGCTGCTTTTCCTTACGCGCTTCGAGAACCGGGGCGTAATAGCGATCCCAGATGGCGGGGCCGGACATCTTCAGGGTCGGGTAGTCTGAGAGGCGGGCTTCCACGGCGCGGTCCGGCATCTGCTCGGGGTGGAGCTGCTGATCGATCCATGTTCCGACACCGCTCTCTACGATCCGATCGACGTCTCCAGGCCGCGGGCCGAAGGCCAGCCGGTTGAGGGCATGGAGCGCCTTCTGGCGCGCGGTGAGCCTGGAACGAGAATCCGAGCTGGCAGCGGACGCCACGACGGCCAGCGATGAGAGCAAAGCAAACGTTCTGAAAGCCGAATTCATACTCTCTTGGACGGGCGGGCGGCCGGATCGTTTACAAAACCTGTAGCACAGACACTTCTGTCTGTGCGCCTTCTTCTCTCGTCTGTAGCACAGACGCGCACAGACAGAAGTGTCTGTGCTACAGCGACGAGCGCCCAGCTCCACCGGGCCGGGCTCCGGGAAGGAGATTCAACAATGGCAACTCCTTTGCTATCGGATTCCATTGGGCTCAGCGTGAGCTCGCCGGGGGAGATCCGGTTGATCTCGAAGCCGTCGTACAGTGACCGCGTTGCGGCCTGCTCAACGGGAATCGCAAAGGAGGGTTTGTACCGTGAACAAACGTATTTCACTCTCGTTTCTCTTTCTCCTCGTGGTGGTCTTCGCGGCCGTACCGACGTTCGCCGGAGTCGTTCCTTCGAAGACGGTAGCCAATCAAAGCCTGGAGTCACGCAGCGCTGATCTGGCGGTGGTCCACGACATCACTGCGAATCAGCAGGTTGCCGAGGTGCTGGCCCAGCACGGCTTCAACCAGGAGCAGGTCAACCAGCGCCTGGCTCAATTGAGCTCTCAGGACCTACACAGCCTGGCGCAGAACCTCAACCAGGTTCAGGCCGCCGGTATGACGCATCAGGAGTGGGTCTGGATCGGCATTGGCGCCCTCGCCGCGCTGATTCTCGTCGTAGCAACGCACTAGAAGGCCCAGCAAATGGTGGGGGGCAGAGGTTGCCTCAACACTCCCGGGCGAGAGTCGCGCTCCGATGCGTGCTCTCGCCCTTTGTGTGTTCGTGTCGCGATTCGGATCCCCACCGAGGGTTTTCTGCTTGTAAACAACGAAACCCGACGCCAGACTTGAAGATGACATCAGATGAAACTACGACCCCTCTTCGCCCTCCCTCTCCTCTTCGCAGCGTCCTGTATCACCTGGACTCCGCGGTCGAGGCCGACAACGGCTTCGGCCACTGTGATCCCTGACGTTCCTCGTCAGCACTGGGGCGTCGAATCGTGCGGAGCGGGATCGCTCTCCACAGTCCTGCAACACTACGGAGATCACGTCACGCTTGCGGAGCTCGACCGCACCCTGCCGAAAATGCGCGGCGGTGTTCTGTCGCTGGATATGCTCATCGAGGCACGCAAGCGGGGCTTCACCGCGCAGATGGTCAAGGGAGATCCGGTTACCGTCACCGAGTGGGTTCGTGCCGGCAAGCCGGTCATCCTCATGCTTCAGGTCGTCGACTACCCGGGGAAACATTTCGACTTCTTCCACTACGTCGTCGTCGACGGCTACGATCCGCAGGCGGGCCTCGTTCGCATCCAGTTCGGCAACGGCGCCCCGCGCTGGACGACATTTGCCAGGATCGAGGATTCCTGGAATGGGGGCGGTCATGCCGCCATCCTGGTCGAGCCGAAGACTGCGGAGAGCGAGCCGCAGCCAGTCGAAGCTCTCCTCCTCCAGGCCGTGACGATGGAGGCCAATGGGAAGGCGGCAGACGCCATTCCCCTCTATCGCGAAATCCTCGCCAGCAGACCCTCGGCGCTGGCCTGGACGAACCTGGGCAACGCGGAACTGACCAGCGGCGATGCCGTCTCGGCGGCGAGCTCGTTCCGGAGAGCCATCGAGCTCGACCCGAATTATCGCGACGCACTGAACAACCTGGCCTGGCTCCTATTGCAGCAGCATCAGCTCGCCGAATCGGAGTCGCTCGCACGAAGGGCCCTGGCCCAGGGTGGTCCCGACCTCGACTTCGTTTATGACACGCTCGGTCACATCCTGGCCGAAGAAGGCAAATGCGACGAGGCTCTCAGCGCATTTCGCAGCGGCGTGGCGGCCGTTCCGGCGACGCGTGTCCCGGCACGCGCGGCGCTCGAGCTGGCCCTCGGCAAAGAGCTACGGAAATGCGGGTACGAGGTGGATGCCCGAGCCAGCTTCACTGCCGCGCTCTCGCACCAGCCCGACGCCGACACCGCGGAAGCGATCCAGAAAGCGCTCGGGCCGGCAAACCGCTGAAGTCTGATCACTCGACGATTCGTGACCGCTTTCCCGGATGGATGGCACCGGCCCCTAAGCAGAATCGCTTGCGGCTCATGATTGTCCCTACCAATTCGCTGGTCTTGGGCGTCTCCGCTGCGTGATCTCCCGAAAGGAAATGCGCGGAACCAAGGGGTGACGAGCCTGAATCCTGATCAACCAGAAGAATAGTCGCCGGCGCCAATACATCCCCCATCCGCCTTCGAGCTCCCCGGCCAGAACGGCGGTAATGGCATCGGGCAAATTAAATCTGCGGCGCGGCTCCATGAAGATTTCCATGAACGACTGCGTGTAAAACGACTCCACCATTTCCCAATAGAAATCCATGGCCCGGAAGACCCGCTTCTCATAGACCTTCAATCGCCGGCCGCCGTCGTCGCCGGCAGCAAGCGAATCCAGAACCACCTTCGCTGCCAGCTTGCCTGAATACATCGCCAGGAACACGCCGGCGGAGAAGATCGGGTCCATGAATCCGGCGGCATCGCCCACGCGCAGCAACCGCGGACCAGTCAGCTTGCGATTGTGGTAGGAAAAATCGCCCGTGGCCTGAATGGCGGTCAGCGGTTTCGCATCTTTCATCCGGGAGGCCATCGCGGTGCTGGATTGGCAAAGCCCGGCAAAGACCTCGTCGGGTGATTGCCTGGCCTCGGTAAACTCGGCCTGGTCCATGACACAACCGACGCTCACTTTTTTCGCCGAGATGGGAATCAGCCAGAACCACTTGTTCTCCAGTCGGATGATTACCGTATCGCCGGCGGCCGCTCCTTCGTCGAGCGCGACGCCTTCGAAATGGCCAAACACCGCCAGCTTCTTCAGCTTCGGATGAACAACGCGCAGATTTTCCTGATTACCCGTGAAGTTGCTGCGTCCGCTGGCATCCAGCAAGAACGAAGCGTGCAGGGTTTGGCTCTCGCCGTTCTCGCCGCGGGCGTCCACGGTGATCTCGCCCCCCTGGTTCGAGAATTTGCTGACCGTCCAGCCTTCACGGACCTCCGCTCCGGACGCGCCGGCGTGCTTGAGGAGGATATGGTCGAATAGGGACCTCTCGACCTGGAAGGCACTTTCTTCGCGTGTGAAACTGCCGTCCTTGAAAACCAGCTTGAGCGACTTGCTGGCGTTGCCCAGGTGAAACTGGGCGCCGAACTTTCGAGGAAAGCCGGCCGCTTCGAGCGCCGGGAGAACGCCCATCTCGTCGAAGATGCGCCGGTTGTAAGGGAGGAGCGATTCGCCGATGTGGAAGCGGGGGAAGTGTTCCTTTTCCAGGACCAGGACGCGCTTTCCGCCGCGAGCCAGGAACGTGGCGGCGGCGCTGCCACCGGGGCCGCCGCCAACAACGATCGCGTCATAAGTCGCTTCGGACATAAACCATTATCCGCACAAATTCGGCGAAGCGCTTTCACTCTCGGTATGAATTCCCCGCGTCTGAGTCCACCACAGGTCACTGTGATGGCAGCAGACTTGCTGCCGAATGGGAATCGCGCCGCATGCATCGATGAGCGAGATTCCTCATCGAAATGAGGCTGAAAGAAGGTCCATGTCATGACTCTCGCCCGTCGGTTTGCGATCGCTCTAATCTTCGGTTCCGTCGCCACCCTGGCCTATGCCCGCGGTAACTTGAAGGAATTGACCGTACCGCTGAAGTTCAAACCGCAGGAGGGAGTGCACGCTACGTCGGCGGACCTTCCGCCTGCATTGCTCAACCTGGCGGTGGAGGTCCGAGTTGAAGATGGCCGCAAGCTCGAGGACCCCCTGGTGATTGGTCAAGGCACCGGTGGCGACGACAAGCTGTTTCCGATTCACGCGGACCACGACGTGATCGCATTCATTCAGGACATGGTGACCGCAGTCGGTAAGGAGTGGTCGCTGAAACAAGAGCGCCCGGCAACCCGCATTCTTATCCTAAAGACGACCCGCTTCTTCATCGATGAGAACAACAAAGCAGTCGGCTCGATGTACGCGAGTGAAGTGAGATTCGCGTTCCTCATCAAGGATTCACGCGGAAGAACACTGGCCGAGGGTACGGGTTCCGGCACGGCTCACCGATACGGCAAGGCTCACAGCGTCGAAAACTGCAACGAAGTACTGAGCGATGCCTTGAAGGAGGCGTACGCAAACGTCCTCGCTGACAAGATATTGCAGACGGCATGGATCGCGGGAACGCCGACCGGCAATCCAGGTTCGCACGCCGTGGACACCACTGAGGAACGCCTTCGGAAGCTCGACGACCTCTTGAAGAAAGCCCTCATCTCCAAGGGCGAATACGACAAGAAACGAGCCGAAATCCTTAAGGACATGTGAGGTCATCCAGCCGGCCCGCTCGAAGCCTTTGCTGGTTTCGCGGGGCGGCTACGACCGCGCCTCGCCCCTTTCATCGCTGGTGATCGTGCCGTCGCGAATCTCGACGATGCGGCTGGCACGTCGGGCCAGCGCGGGGTCGTGGGTGATGATCACCAGGGTCCGCCCCTGCTTCCAGAGGTCGCTGAAGATCGACATGATGTCGCTTCCCGACGAGGTGTCGAGATTTCCCGTCGGCTCGTCCGCCAGGATGATGTCGGGCTCCATGGCCAGGGCCCGGGCGATGGCTACCCTCTGCATCTGACCGCCCGAGAGCTCGGTCGGCTTGTGATCGAAGCGATCGCCCAGACCGACGAGACTCAGAAGCCTCCTGGCCCGGTCATGGCGCTCTCGCACCGAGACGCCGCCGAACAGCATTGGCATCTCCACGTTCTCGGCGGAGGTGATGTGCGGCAGCAGATTGAAATTCTGGAAGATGAACCCGACGCGGCGATTGCGGATGTCGGCCAGTTGGTCGCGCGTCACTCCGGCCACGTTCTCGCCGCCCAGCTCATACCTCCCGCTGGTCGGCGTATCGAGACATCCGATGAGATTCATGAGTGTCGACTTGCCGGACCCCGAGGGACCGACGATGGCCACGAGCTCTCCCTTCTCGATGTGCAGGTCGATCTCCTTGAGGGCCTCGACCTTCACTTTGCCGGTGTCGTACACCTTCCGGATGTTCTCCATCCGGATGATGGCTTCGCCCTGGGGTACGGGACCAGCGGCCGGGCTGCTTTCCAGGACTACGGTCATCGTGAGCTCCTACTCGTAACGCAGTGTGGCGGCGGGGTCGATGCTTGCTGCGCGGCGCGCGGGAAAATATCCCGCCAGCAGTCCGATGACGCCGAGGATGGCCGCGGTGATCACGCCGATGACCGGCGAGAGCGTCGGCCGGCCCAGGAATGACAGGACCTTGTTCCCCTCAATGGGGATGAAGCTGGTGGCGGTTACCAGAAGCGTGGCCACCAGGATGCCGAGCGTGCCCCCGACCAGCGTGTAGATGAGGCCCTCCAGCACGAACGGAGCGATGATCCAGCGGGTACGTGCACCGAGCGCCATCTTGACGCCGATCTCCCGCGTCCGCTCCTTGACTACGGCATACATGATGTTGGCCACGCCGACGCCGCCGATGAGGAGGGTCAGCGCGCCGACGATCCCGAGGAACACCTGGATGCCGATGGTGATGTTCTTGGTGACCTTGCCGGACTTGACCATGTCCCACGTCGGGAGAGCCCGGTCGTCGGTTGGATCGAAGCCGTACTTCCCGCCGAGAAGTTGATAGACGTGCGCCAGCGCTTTCTTCATGTCGTCGCCGTTCTTCACTTCGATCACCAGGACGCTCAGCCGCTCCCGGCCGAACTGGGCCTTGAAGGTGGAGATGGGGATGACGCCGTGGTTGGAGTCGGGGCCTCCGTACACCCCCATCTGCGTCTTTTTCTGCATGACCCCGATGACGGTGTAGGGAGCGTTGTTGAGCAGGATCGTCTTGCCAACCGGCTGGCCGTCTCCGAACACGTCCCTGGCCAGTTCGTCCCCGAGAAAAACGACGCGGCGGCGCTGGATCTCATCGTCAATGGTGAAGAACCGTCCCCCCTTCACCGGGTAGTGTTTGCGATCTTCTCCGTAGACATAATTGGTCCCGATCACCCGGGCGTTCACGGTCTTTCTCCCGTAGGTGAGGTTCGTTCGTCCTGAGTTGATCTCGCCGTGGACCGCTTTGAGCTCCGGCATGCGATCGGCGAGGAACTGAATGTCGTCGATGGTCGTGCGGATCGGACGGCCGGGAGGGAGGCCCTTCCACGGCTTGGTCGTCTCGCCCATCCACATCACCGCCAGGTTCTCTCCCGTGGAACGGCGATTCTTGTCGAGCTGGCGCTTCATCCCCTCTCCAAAGGCCAGCAGAAGAAGGATGGCCACGGTGCCCCAGGCGATCGCCGCGATCGTCAGGTAGGCGCGCTTCTTCTGCAGTTACGCAGAGCTCTTGAAGAGCTGAAGAATGACGTGGGTGTCGTGATTCATGGTCTGTCGTTCCGCCTCCGCACAGACAGAAGTGTCTGTGCTACACAGACAGAAGTGTCTGTGCTACAGGGATCACAATTTCATGGCCACCACGGGATCGAGACGGGACGCGTCGCGAGCGGGAAAATAGCCGGCCACGAGACCGACCACGCCGAGAGCGATGGCCGTCAGAAGGGTCACCACCGGGGAGACCACCGGGTCGCCGACGTACTCGCCGAATCCGAACTTCGGGAAGACCGCACAGATGCCGAGGGAGATGATGAACCCCACGGCGCCACCGAGAGCGGTCACCACCAGAGTCTCCATGAGGAACTGCATGAGGATGAAATGTTGTCGCGCGCCGAGAGCCATTTTGATTCCGATCTCGCGCGTCCGTTCTTCGACCACGACGTTCATGATGTTCGATACGCCGATACCGCCGACGACGAGCGTCAGGACTCCGATGAGGCCGAGGAAGGCGTTGAAGCTGAGCATGAAGATGTCGAAGAACTGGAACTGCTCGGTGGTGTCCCATGCGCTGATCGCTTCCTTGTCCTTGGGGTCGAACCGCAGCCGGTGGGCCAGCGCCGTGCGGACGTTTTGGATGACCTGTTTGGTCTTGTCAGACTGCGCGGCCTGAAAGACGAAATTGTCGACGTACTTTTCGCCGGTAATCCCGCGGTACGTCGTAGAAGGGATGAACATCTTCCCTTCATCCGGACCGCTGTAGCTGGAGTCCTGATCTTTCTTGATCAGCACTCCAATGACCAGGAACGGTGAATTGTTGATGAGGAGCGTCTTGCCGACCGCCTCCGGAACCGGCGGGTGATCCTGGGACCGGCCTCCCCCCTTTCCGAAGAGATCGCCTGCCAGGTCATTCCCCAGGAAGACCACTCGCCTCTGCTGGGCCATGTCGATGGCATCGATGAAGCGGCCGCCAGCCTGAGGAATGAGGTTGCGCATGCTGCCGAACTCCGCGTCGACGCCGGAGCAGTCGGCGGACATGGTTTTCGCGCCGTAGTCGATCCGCAGATTCTTCGAGTACTCGCCGGAGATGGCATTGAGACCAGCGGCCTGAGTCCTGACGAAGGCCAGATCTTCATCCCTGAGGCGAATGCGTCGTCCCTTGCCCAGTCCTTCGAAGGGGATCGAGGTCAGGCCCGGCCAGGTGATGACGATCCGATCGCCCAGACCGGCCGTGGCCTTGACCAGTTGCTTGTGCAGACCAGTGCCGAAGGCCAGCATCAGGCTGATGGCCACCGTCCCCCAGACGATTCCGAAAACCGTGAGGAACGTGCGCAGCTTTTCGCTGCGCACGTCGCGGATGAGCTGCCTGAGCACGTCCTTGAAGTTGATCATCTCTTACGAGATCTCCTTCGGCGGGCGCTCGACAATCTTCTCCCCCTTCTTGAGGCCGGAGACGATCTCGACGTTCAACCCGTCGGAGACTCCTGTCTTGACCTCGACCTTCTTCGGTGGCGCCTTCGGCGCGGCGCCCGGAATCTCCACAGAGGCCTTCTTGCCGCCGTCTTCGAAGGACACCAGGCGTTCCGGGACGACCAGGACGTCCTTTTTCTCGCGGATGATGACGTCCGCGTTGGCCGAATAGCCGGCGCGCAGAGTGATCTTGCTGGAAGGATCAAGCTCGATCTCCACGTCGAAGAGCGTCGCCCCCTCCTTTTGCTGCGCCTGCGGAGCGATCCGCGAGACCTTGCCGGTCACGACGTCGGCCGGCAGGGCCCCGACCTTGATGCGCGCCGTCAGGCCGACGCGGAGCTTGCCGACATCGATCTCGTCCACGGTGCCCTTGAAGATGAGATCGCCCATCTCGGCGATCGTGGCCATCTCGGTGCCCGGCTGGTAGGAGGTAAGCGGGACGATGGGGTCGCCTTCATTGACCGTGCGTGTCAGGACGGTACCGGCGGCCGGAGAGCGAATGATCGATTCGGTGCCCGTCTGGGTCAGACGACCGCGGCGGGTCAACTCGCGATCCTGCTGCGCCTTGGTCAGCGCGACGCGCGCCAGCTCGAAAGCCTCACGCTTTGTATCGACATCGGACTTCGGAATGACGCCGGAGCGCGCCAGCTCGGTGGTGCGCTGAAAATCGGATTGGGCACGATTGTAGGAAGCCTGGCTCGATTCCAGCTGGCGATCGACGACTGAGACCTCCAGCGGCGTCGGGTCGGCGGCGATCTCGAACAGCGGATCACCCGCTTTCACGGTATCCCCAACCTGAACGAGAGTCCGCTTTACGAGACCCGGAATCACCGATTTGACCGTGAACTTCTGCCTCGGCTGGATCTGGCCAACCGCCACGGCTTTCTCGACGATCGTGCCGGAAGTCACTTCGACCTCCTTGAGACCGCCCTCCCCTTTCTTCCCGTTGCGCGACCAGGCATACAGCCCGGCACTCCCTCCGACCAGAATGACGAGGATGATCAGAGTTCTCCAAAGCCTTCGCATGGGTGTGACTCCTTACCTGGAAAATCGCGTGGCGCTGCCTGGCTCTCAATACGAAGGTGTTCGTTGAGGGTTTCCCGTTCACCCGCTTGGACGTACTTCCGCGGCCAGGGTTAGTGACGAAGAAGAGAGTGAAGGGTGAAGGGTGAAGGGTGAAAAAGAGAAGGCTTGGCCCCTTGCCTCCTTTCACCCTTCACCCTTCACCCTTCACTCTTTCTTCACTCTTCACTCTTTTTTGGTAGGGTAAGAACGATGCTCGTACGCGGCCCGCTGCTGCTGATGCTCCTGGCTTTGAACACGCTCGCGTGGGGCACCCCCATCGTGGTCCTTGGCGCGTTCAAGCTGGTGCTTCCCGAGGGCCGGGTTCGGCGGGGCCTGATCCTCCGCCTCGCCGATCTCGCGGAGCGATGGACCGCGGTGAACGATTCCCTCTTCGACCGTCTCTTGCCGACCAGATGGGAGGTATCGCCGGTGGAGGGACTGCGAGCCGACGGACACTATCTGATCATCAGCAATCACGGTTCGTGGGTCGACATTCTCGCTCTCCAGCGCATTTTTCACCGCCGTGTGGCCCTGTTGCGATTCTTCATCAAGCAGGAGCTGATCTGGTTCCCGATCGTCGGTGCGGCCTGCTGGGCGCTGGAATTCCCCTTCATGAAGCGCTACTCGGCCGAATATCTGGAGGAGCACCCGGAGAAGCGCGGAACCGATGTGGCCACGACGCGGAAGGCATGCCAGCGATACAGGACGATTCCGGTGGCCATCCTGAATTTCGTCGAAGGGACGCGTTTCAGCATCGATAAGCGGATCGAGCAGGAGTCGCCTTACCGCCACCTTCTACGGCCTCGGGCCGGCGGCGTGGCCCACGTCGTCGCCGCGATGGGCGACCAGCTCGAGGAGCTGCTCGATGTCACCATCGCCTATCCCGCGGTGCGCATCACCATGTGGAAGTTCCTCAGCGGCCGGGTGCCGCTGGTCCGCGTCGATATCCGTCGGCGCCCCATCCCTCCCGAGATCGTCGACGACGCCATCAACGAGCCCGGTCCGGCGCGCGACCGCTTTCGCCAGTGGCTCGACGCGATCTGGGAGGAGAAAGATGCGACGCTGCACGAAATGCTGAGGAGTGAACGAAAGGGTGAAGGGTGTACGAAAGAGTGAAGGGTGAAGGGTGAAAAAGAGACATTTGTGGTTTAGCCTACACCCCTTCACCCTTCACACTTAATTTTCACTCTTCACCGTTCCACCCTTCACCCTTATTCTTTACACATGCTGCCACCGCGATTCGCTCCCGAAGAGACTGCCCTCGCCGATCCGGCCACGAAGCTCGAGAAGCCGAAACTGTTCAAGGTTCTCCTTCACAACGATGACTACACGACGATGGAGTTCGTCGTCTTCGTCCTGGAGTCGATCTTTCATCTGAAGGAGTCCGAGGCCATCCGGATCATGCTCAGCGTGCATACCAAAGGGGTCGGCGTGGCCGGGATCTACACCTTCGAGATCGCGGAGACGAAAGCCGGCCAGGTTACGACGCTGGCCCGGGCCAGCGAGTTTCCGCTCCTGGCCACAGTGGAGCAGGAGTAACCCGCCGCTGCCCCGGTGAGTGGCGAATTCTCCTGATTGAATACTCCGACCGGTGGTGTTGTTTGGATTGGTTCATGATCGCCAGAGAGCTGCAGGCAACATTCGAATTCGCCATTGCCGAGGCCCGTCGCCGACGGCACGAGTTCGTCACCATCGAGCATCTGCTCTTCGCGCTCCTTCGCGACCCCAAGGTCCGGGAGACCATCCGGCAGTGCGGCGGTCAGGCCGAGTTGCTCGAACGCCAGCTCGACGAGTTCATGTCCGCCACCTTCCAGGAGCTTCCTGCCGGCTCCAGCGTCCCGCCGCTGCTCACCTCGATGCTCCAGCGGGTGATCCACTACGCGCAACTGCACGCGCAGAGCTCGGGACGGAAGGAGCTCGATTCCGCTCATATGCTGGCTGCGCTCTTCGAGGCCGACAGCTCCCAGGCCATCTTCCTTCTCCAGCAACAGGGAGTGACGCGTCTGGACGTCCTCAACTACCTCTCGCACGGCATCTCGAAGATCGCCGAGCCGATCCACACGGGGGCTGAGGAGACCGACGAGCCGGGGCCCGCAGACCCGCTGCGCAGCTTCGCCACGAACCTGAACGAGCGTGCCGCGCAGGGAGAGATCGACCCGCTCATCGGCCGCAGTATCGAGTTGGAGCGGACGATCCAGACCCTCTGCCGGCGGCGCAAGAACAACCCGCTGCTGGTCGGTGAGCCGGGCGTGGGGAAGACAGCCATCGCCGAGGGTCTGGCATTGATGATCTACGAGAAGCGCGTTCCAGCCGTTCTGGCCGAAGCCGAGATCTGGGCCCTCGATCTCGGGGCCCTCCTGGCCGGGACGAAATTCCGCGGCGACTTCGAGCAGCGCCTCAAGGGTGTCATCTCCTCGCTACTGGCCCGGAAAGACGCAGTTCTCTTCATCGATGAGATCCACACCATCGTCGGAGCGGGAGCGGTCAGCGGCGGCTCGATGGATGCTTCGAACATCATCAAACCGGCGCTGGCTTCCGGAAAGCTGCGTTGCATCGGCTCGACCACCTACGTGGAATACAAAGGCTCATTCGAGCGCGACCGGGCACTGGCGAGGCGTTTCCAGAAAATCGAAGTGGGAGAGCCCACG
>JADGNX010000174.1 GCA_017883265.1 Thermoanaerobaculia bacterium | reverse complement strand
CGAGCACGCTGGAGGCGTGCCGGAGATTAGCCGGTGGCAAGCGCCTTTGGCGCGCCGCCACCGGAACCTGAATAGCAACGACAGTCGACCCCGGCAGGGTCGCGGAACGCCCTCGCACGTGCGCAGTGATCTCCACGCTCGAGCAACTATGGGTTGGGCAACACGCCCGTGAGCCGTGAGAGATCGGCATGCTTGCGAAGAACGGCCGAAGGCGATCCATGTGTGCCGCCACCTACCGATTCAGTGTCCTCAAATATCGCCCGATGCGCTCGATTCCGGTCCCGATCCGATCGACCGACGCGGCGTACGAAATCCGGAGGAAACCTTCTCCGGCCGTGCCGAAGGCGACGCCTGGAATCGCCAGGACCGCAGCTTCGGTCGCCAGCTCCCTGGCCAGGGCCGCCGTGTCGCAGAACGGAACCGGCACGAAGGCGTAGAAAGCGCCGGGCGGCTTCGGAACCGCTACGCCCAGCTCACGCTCGATGGAGAAGAGCGCGGCCTCCTGCTGGATGGAGAACTGCGCACGCATCTGCTCGAGCCACGAACGGTTCCACGATTTGTTCGCCAGGATCATCTCGGCCAGGGACTGCGAGAAGATCGAGGCACAGGTCGTGACGTACTGATGCATTCGAACCATCGGAGTCGTCAGGCTTTCAGGAGCCGCGATCCAGCCCAGACGAAGTCCGGTCATCCCGTGACTCTTCGACAGTCCGCTGAGAACGATGACATTGGCTCCCATACCGGCCATCGACGCCGGCTTCTGGCCGTAGTAGATCTCGCCGTAAACCTCGTCGCTGAGAACGAGGCAGTCGTGCTCCTCCGCGAGCTCGACGATCCGCTTCAGGGTCTGGGCTCCCACCGTGGCACCGAGCGGATTGGAGGGAGAGTTGACTACGATGATCTTCGTCTTCCGGATGATCTTCGACTCGAGGTCTTCGAGATCGATGACCCATCCATCCGGATCGAGCGCGTAGGAGGCGGAGGACGCCCCGCAGATGGAAGCGACCGTAGCGTAGGCCAGAAAGCCGGGGTTCGGGACCAGCACCTCATCTCCCGGATCGAGGAAGCTCTGAAAGGCCGTGAAGAGTCCCTCTTCGGTGCCCGCAGTTGCGCAGATCTCTCGTGCCGGGTCGTAGATGCCCGACATACTAGAGGCGATTTCCCGGCGCAGCTCGATGGTCCCCGCATTGAGCGTGTAGTGCCAGGGGACCCGCGACGCGCGAGCAGCCATCTCGCGCAGCTCCGGATCAGGCTCGAGGTTCGGCTCGCCAATGCCGAGGTTGACCGACAGAGGCGTGGCCAGAGCATTGATCTGCCGGATGAGCGAGAAATCGATGCCGTCGAGGCGCGATGCCGGATGCACGTTCTCAGTTTACGAGATTCGCGAATCAAGTGGAGAGACGCCTCGAGTGGAGAGGCGCCCGCCCTCGGGCACCTGGCGCAGCCGCGGGCGCAATCGGGAAGGCCCTCCCACCCTATCGCAGCGCCTGTTCCAGCGCGGTTGCTGCGTCGGTCTTGTCGTCGCGGTATTTCACGATGACCGGCGTCGCGATCTGCAACTGGTGCTGCTCTCCGAATTTTCCGAGCAGCGGACGGCTGCCTGGGATGACCACAGCGCCGTACGGGATCTCGAGGGCCTTCAATTCATTGCGCCGGTAGATCTGACTGCGCACCGCGTCGTAGACGGGCGTGGAGCCCGTGATCACCACGCCCGCTCCGATGACCGCACGGCTCCGAACGATCGTTCCCTCGTAGATCCCGGCATTGCCGCCGACGATGACGTCGTCTTCGATGATCACCGGCAGGCTTCCGACCGGCTCGAGAACGCCACCGATCTGCGCCGCTGCGCTCAGGTGGACGCGTGCTCCGATCTGGGCACACGAGCCGACCAGGGCATGGGAATCGATCATCGTGTCCTGGTCCACATACGCACCGACATTCACAAAGGCGGGAGGCATCATCACGACGCCCTTTCCGACATACGCTCCACGTCGTATCGACGAGCCGCCCGGCACGATCCGTACCGATTCGTCCTTCCGGAACCGACGTGGCGGAATGGTGTCCTTGTCGATGAAGGAGAGCGATCCCGACGCGAACTCGGCCAGGACCCCGAGGCGAAACGCCAGGAGAATCGCCTGCTTGACCCAGGTTTGCGCTTCCCACTCCCCCATGTCGTTCCGAACCGCCGCCCGGACGGTACCCCTCTCCAGCTCAGTCAGGAAGAGGGAGATCGTCCGGACTGCCTCCACATGGCTCGTCTGGTCATTGATCGCGGCCAACCGTTCTTCGATCGTCGACATCGCCTCACGCTTCCTTCTGGATCCGACCCCGGTGGCGAATGGAATCGCCGTTCCCCGGCTAACCCGACAGTTTAGAGTCTCGCGAGATGGCGTCGTGGCCAGACGATCGCGACGTGCCCCGCGAGATGCGCTCTCTTTCCCCGCTCGCACCAGGCGGACGCCCCTCCACATAATCGCCCAAATCGACCCCGCATTCGCGCAGGATCGCCTCCATCCGGGAGCGATTGGCCGGCTGAATCGGGGCCAGGGGTGAGCGTACCGTATCGTTCGGCAGCACTCCCATCAGTTTGAGAGCGGTCTTGACCGGGATGGGATTGGATTCGATGAAGTTGCCGATGAGCAATGGCAACAGCCGGTTGAGAACGCCACGAGCGGTGTCGAGGTCGCCGGACAGAGCGGAAGCGGTCAGCGTCTTCATGTCCCGCGGAACTTCGTTGCTGGCCACGGAAATCAATCCGTCGCCTCCGGCGGCGATCATGGCAAGCGTCCATCCGTCATCTCCGCTGAGAACCAGGAAGCCCCGCGGGCGGTCCCGAAGGATCTGGAGAATCTGCTCCATGTTCGCCGATGCTTCTTTCACCCCGATGACGTTGGGTTGTTCGCGTGCGATGGTCACGGCCGTCGAAGCCGTCATGTTGCAGCCGGTCCGCCCCGGCACGTTGTACATGATCAGTGGAAAGCCGCTCCTGGCCCGTTCCACGGCTTCCGCCTGGAGACCGAAATGCCTTCTGAGGCCATCGGGAGTCGGCTTGTTGTAGTAGGGGGTGATCGTCAGCGCGCCATCGGCGCCGACATCGATCGCTGCCAGCGCCAGCTCGATGGCCGTCGTCGTGGAGTTGCTTCCGGCACCCGCCAGAACAGGGACGCGGCCGGCGGCCTGCTCGACGGTCAACTGGACGACGCGGCGGTGCTCCTCCCGGGTCAGGGCCGGATTCTCGCCGGTCGTGCCGCAGGGCACCAGAAAATCGATCCCCTGCGCAATTTGCCAGTCGATGAAGCTCCGGAATGCCGCTTCGTCGAGCGATCCGTCCTGGCGAAACGGTGTGACCAGTGCCGTGCCGACTCCACGAAAAGAGACTTTTCCAGTAGCCATCGATCGTCCTCCACTCACTCTGTCACCGGAGCAACCCCGATCAGTCCGTCGAACGGAATGAGACCTTTCAGCGAACCCAGCCGTTCGGCTGCAATCAGCGCGCCTCGGGCGAATCCGTCCCGCCCCCGAGCGCGGTGACTGAGCTCGATCAGATCGTCCGGCGAGTCGAAGAAGAGCGTGTGCAGCCCGAACTCGCTTCCAGCGCGCGACGACGCAATCGCCGGTTCGAAGGCACCATGACTCCCGGCCCGCACCTCTTCAGCGACCCGCAGCGCGGTCCCGCTGGGAGCATCCTTCTTCAAGGCATGATGCCGTTCTTCGATGCCGGCTGCGTATTGAAGGTCTTCCAGCATGGCCGCTGCGCTTCGAGCGAGCGCGAAAAGAACGTTCGCGCCAGGAGAGAAATTGGAGGCGTACACCACCGCGATTCCGGCCCGGTCAACCCGAGTGCCGATCGCTTTCCTATTCGCGCCCCAACCAGTCGTTCCGAGAATGAGATTGATCCGGTGGGAGCAGGCCAGATCGACGACTGAGTCGACCGCGCCCGGCTCGCTGAAATCGATAAGAACCTCGGCATCTTTCGGATCGCGGGCCCCTTCGCGGCCGATTACCGCGACGATCTGATGGCCACGCTCCGGCGCCAGCCGCTCGACGGCCTGTCCCATCCGGCCGTAGCCGTGCAGAGCGATCTTCACACCCGCGCTCCGACAGGACTCTCGAACAGGGCTCGATGGGCGGAACGGACAGCGCGGTCGGCGTCGGCAGCAGCGACCACGATGCTCAGGTTCAGGCCGGAGTTCCCGAGAGAGAACATGGCGATCGGCACTCCGCGCAGCGACTCGAAGACCCGCGCTGCCACGCTCGAATCGGCGATCAGATTCCGTCCGACCACGGCGACGATGCACTGAGCATCGAGGACCCGGACCGTAGCGAAGGGGGTCAGTCGCTCGACTAGTTCGGGGAGACGCTCTGTCGCATCCACGGTCACGGAGACCGAGATCTCCGACGTCGTGATGAGATCGACCGAGATGCCGAGCTGCTCGAAGACTGCGAAGAGGCGCGCCAGGAAGCCAGGGACGCCGAGCATCTGGCTGGACGTGACGTGCACGACCACGATGTCCCGCTTCACGGCGATTGCTCGCGGTCCCGCCGCCTGGCCGTCGCCTTCCTCGGTAATCAGAGTCCCCTTGCTCTCGCGGTTGTGGGTATTGAGAACACGCACCGGGATGCCCAGTTCGACAGCCGGAGCAATCGTCTTCGGATGAAGCACCTTGGCCCCGAACCAGGCCAGCTCGGCCGCCTCGACGTACGAGATCCGCTCGATGACTCGGGCCTCGGGGATCAGGCGTGGATCGCAGGTCATCATGCCGTCGACGTCGGTCCAGATCTGGATCTCCTCCGCTTCCAGGACGCTGCCGACGATGGCCGCAGTGTAGTCCGAGCCGCCGCGGCCCAGGGTCGTGGTGGCGCCACTGCGCGAACGTCCGATGAAGCCTCCCATCACCGGGATGTGATTCCGCTCGAGCTCCGGCAGCAGCACCCGGCGCGCAGCCTGCCGGGTCTCTTTCATCAGCGGCCCGGCCTCGCCAAAATGGTCGTCCGTGATGATGACTTCCTCGGAGTCGACGTGCACTCCAGGGAGAGCGCGAAGACGCATGGAGTACGCGACCAGCACCGAGGAGAGTTTCTCACCGATGGCCACGACCTTGTCACGCGCGCGCGGGGTCACTTCGCCGACCAGAACGATTCCTTTGAGGATGTCGCGGATCTGTTCGACCTGAGCCCGCAGCTGCGCCAGGAAGGACTCGAAGTAATCCGACTTCTGCTGAACCAGCTGGAGGGCCACCTCCTGATGACGGATGCTGACCCGCTCGATGATGGTCTCTACCATTCCGATGTCGCCTGCGGCGGCCGCAGCCGTCGCCGCAACCAGATCGTTGGTCACGCCAGCCAGAGCAGAAACGACGACCACCGGCTGCCGGTCGCGGGCGGCTGCGAGAATCTCGATGACCCCCTGAACGCGCGTGGCATCACCGACGGAGGTTCCCCCGAATTTGATGACGATCATGAGCGGTTGCGCCGCGAGATCACAGCAGTCCCCGGGCCTCGAGCAGCTCTGCATTGAGAAGCGCCGCACCAGCGGCCCCGCGAATGGTGTTGTGGACCAGCGCCACCATCCGGATGTCGAGGATCGGGCAAGGGCGGATCCTGCCGACTGAGACCGACATTCCTCGCTCCCGGTCCCGATCCAGGCGGGGCTGTGGCCGATCCGCTTCGTCCACCAGATGCAACGGCCGGCGCGGGGCCGAAGGAAGCGCCAGCTCCTGCGGCTCCCCGCTGAATTCCGCAATCGCTCTTCGAACCGCGTCGATGAGGTTGGCCTCGGGCTTCTTCCGGAGCGAAAGCGCGATCGTCATCATGTGCCCGTCGATCGTAGGGACGCGGTTCGTCTGCGCCGAGATGCGAAACGAAGCATCGACGAAGTGACCGCCGCTCCACTTCCCCAGAATGCGAAGGGGCTCGCTCTCGATCTTCCCCTCTTCACCCGAGATGTACGGGATGACGTTGTCGAGGATGGCATAGGAGGGGACGCCGGCGTAGCCTGCGCCGGAGATTGCCTGCATTGTCGTCACGTGAAGGGCATCGATTCCGAAAAGCCTCTCGAGAGGAGCGATGGCCATGGCCAGACCGATCGTGGAGCAGTTCGGATTCGTAACGATGTACCCGCGGCTGCCGCGCCGGCCACGCTGCCTGTCGATTGCCGCGAGATGCTCGGCGTTGATCTCGGGAATCAGAAGCGGAACGTCAGGGTCCATTCGATGATTCTTCGAGTTCGACACCACCACGGCGCCGCGATCGGCGTAGAGGTCCTCGGCCTCGCCGGCCACTGAGGAGTCGAGGCCGGAGAAGATGAGGCCGGATTCGAGCTCGTCTCCCAGCGAGCGCACGACGAGATCGGAGGCCTTCGACGGCATCGACGTTTCCAGCCGCCACTGCGCAGCATCGGCATACCGCTTTCCGGCGCTGCGCTCCGACGCCACGACCTCATGAAGCCGGAACCAGGGGTGATCCTCCAAAAGCTGGACGAAGCGCTGACCCACTGATCCGGTCGCGCCGAGCACGGCCACAGGAATCCGCTGGCGCACCGGCTCACCCGTCTCTACTTCGTCTGTCAGAAGCTCAGTCATCCGATTCAATCCATGATCCCTTGATGCGTGATCCATGACCCGTGATCCTTGATCCGCAGATTCTGCACGATTCGGCGAGCCGATGCACGGAGACGTCTCGCAAGACATCGACGCAGCTTCAGTGGAGGGGTGGCCGCTCTCGGGCACCCGCACGGGAACTGGGGCTACCGCTCACCCGCCCCCCGGCGGCCGAAGCGGCCGCCGCCCCACTGGAGCTGCGTCGGCACGCCGGGAGGCGTGCATGGGGTGGGCCGTAGCCGAGTTCACTCACAGCGCAAGAGATGCACGCTGAATTTCTGCTCGCCGTCAGTCCATACCTGGCTCGGGCGGAATCGGCTCCCTTCCAACAGAGCCTGGAAATCGGGAATCGAGTATTTGTAAGAATTCTCGGTATGGATCGTCTCGCCGGCGAGAAAGTGGAACTCCTCCCCTGCCAGCATCACGGTTTGATCGACCGTGCTCCGAAGGTGCATTTCGATTCGCCCGTGATTGGCGTCGTAGAAAGCGACATGATCGAAGCGGTCGACCGCGAAGTCGGCGCCGAGCTCGCGATTGATTCGAACGAGAAGGTTCAGGTTGAACTCCGCGGTGACTCCGTCAGCATCGTTGTAGGCGGCATCCAGTAGAGCGGTTGATTTCTTGAGGTCGACTCCCACGAGCATGGCATCGCCGGGCCGCAGG
>JADGNX010000032.1 GCA_017883265.1 Thermoanaerobaculia bacterium | reverse complement strand
TGACGGTGTGACGAGTGCCGGTTGACCTTGGCACTCCCATTTCATACTGCCCAGAACGATGACAGCGAAAGCGGAACAGAAGCCGACCGTCACGATCCTTTATGACGCTGCCGAAGAAGGTGAGCGGGCGAAGGCACTGGAGCGAGGCGAGAAGTTTCCGACACTCGTGAGCGCCCAGATCGAAGAGATCCTCACCAGGCGAGGTTACAAGACGCGGAAACTCGCGGCGGAACCGCCCATCAAGAAGCTGGTCAGACAGATCGAAGACGACGACAGCGATCTGGTTTTCAACGTGTGCGAATCGCTGGGCGGGGCGGGAGAGGAAGAGCGGCGAATCGCCTCGATGTTGGAGCTCCTCGACAAGCGCTTCACCGGCTCAGGCTCATTGGCGCTGACGCTGGCCGGCGACAAGTCGCTGTCGAAGAAGATGTTCGACTTTCACCGCGTCAAGTCCCCCGACTTCGCCATCATCGCCCCCGGCCATGTGGAGGGGTCGGCCCGGCTGGATACGTTTCCTTTGATCGTGAAGCCGATCGCCACAGACGCCTCGATCGGCATCGACGCGAAATCGGTCGTGCACAACGTCGAGGATCTGATGAGCCGGGTCTTCTCGATTCATGCGGAATTCCACACGCCCGCGTTGGTCGAGGAGTACATCGACGGCCGGGAGATCTATATCGGTCTCCTCGGCAATCCGCCGGTCATGCTGACGCCGATCGAATGGGATCTCTCCAAGCTGCCGGCAGACATGCCGCGAATCGCTGGAACCGAGGCGAAGTGGGAAGAGGAGAAGAATCCCGAATTCAAGGCGGCCAAGGAGTTCGTGCCTCAGGACGTTCTCGACAATGAGGAGATCATGGAGCGGATTCGCTCTACGGCCTTCGATGCCTTCAAGGCCCTTCTCATCCGCGATTACGCCCGGATCGACATGCGGCTGAATGCCGAGGGGATCCCCTATGTCATCGAGGTCAATCCGAATCCCTGGCTGGATAAAGCTGCCGAGTTCGCCATGGCCGCACGCCGTAGCAAGCCGGAGCTCTCGTACGGCGACATGATCGAGCGCATTGTCGATCTGGCCATGGCCCGGCCCTTCCGCGATCGCAACGGGAGCGCACGTTGAGCTGGCACGAGGAGCGCGAATCGCTCCTCAAGTCGCCGATCAACAAGCTCGATCTCAAGATCGAAGGGAGCGCGCTCGAGCCGCTCATCAAGCAGTTGTACGCGGAGCTCGATCGGGCCGGCCTGCAGTTCAAGCCGCCGGTTTACCTCAGCGACGAATGGGGCTGTCCGGAAGGGGTGCCGGTCATCGCCGTTCCCTTCTATCTGGCAGATCCGAAACTCTCACAGATCGAGAACGAAGAGCGCGAGAACCTGGAGACGCCGGAAGAATCGATGATGTACTTCCGGCACGAGGCGGGTCACGCGTTCAACTATGCCTATCGATTGTACGAAGACGAGGAATGGCATCGCATCTTTGGCCCATACTCCAGGCCTTATATCGAGGACTATCGGCCCAACGCCTTCTCGCGCGACTTCGTCCGGCACATCGCCGGGTGGTACGCACAGAAACATCCCGACGAGGACTTCGCGGAGACCTTCGCCGTATGGCTCGATCCCGATTCCAGCTGGCTCGATGCCTACCAGGGCTCGGGTGCGTTAGCCAAGCTGCTCTACGTCGACCAGGTGGCGAAGACGATCGGCCCGCTTCCGCCGAAGATCAAACCATCCACATTCGATCTGCCCGTCCAGGAGATGAGCTACACCGTCGCCGATTACTATCAGAACGAAAGGCGGCCCCCCGTCGAGGTCCCTCGCTGGTTCGATGGCGATCTCAAGCAGCTTTTCGAAGCCCGAGCGTCGGATAACACAACCAGTGCGGCTGCCATGCTTCGCTTCAATCGTCTCTCCATCATCAACGACGTCGCTTACTGGACCGGCGTGGAGTGGGGCATCATCCGCTCACTGGTCGACCATCTCTCGGAGCGCGCCGAGAGTCTGGCTCTTCAGGTGGTCCGAGCTGACGATTCGCAGTATCTCGTCTCGTTCGTGGCCATGGTCACGACCCTGGCGATCAACTATCTCCACCACTCGGCCTTCGTCCCCAGCGAGAAGAAATGACCGGTGCGTTGTTGACCGGACGAACGGAGATACCACGGACAGAAGAGGTGTCTGTGCTATCCCACTAGCAGTAGCACAGACGAGCACAGACGCTTCTGTCTGTGCGCCCTACGATGGTCTTGAGACAGGCGTCATGTGCTAAGCGAATTCACGAACCGCTGCCAGCGCCATCGCAACCTGCTTCTCCCGCTTCTCGTTCTTGCGCGCCTTTCCCACAGCATCCTCGATGACAGCCCAGGTGACATTGGAGGGCTGATAGCGGTCGGGAGACGATTCCGCGACGTGCCTGCCGAGCGCTCCGATCGCTGTGTAATAAGGAACGTGCACCGGCTCCGTTCCACTCGACAAAGCGTCGATATACCGTGCGGCCAGCAGACCGGTGGCAGCCGATTCGACATAGCCTTCCACTCCGGTGATCTGACCGGCGAAGAAGATCCGCGGGTCGCGACGTGACTGGAACGTCGGGGTCAGATGGCGCGGGCCATTGATGAACGTATTGCGGTGCATCGAGCCGAACCGGGCAAACGTGCAGCTCTCCAGGCCGGGAATCATCTGGAGAAGGCGTTTCTGCTCCGGCACCTTCATCTTGGTCTGGAATCCGACCAGATTGAAAAACTCGTCGGAGAGGTCTTCCTTTCGGAGCTGGACCACGGCGTGAGGGCGCCGGCCGGTCAGAGGGTTCTCCAGCCCGACCGGCTTCATGGGGCCGAAACGAAGCGTGTCCACTCCTCGCGAGGCGATCTCCTCGATCGGCAGGCAACCCTCGAAGTGGACCGCCTTTTCGAAATCGTGCAGCGGGTAGAGCTCGGCACCGAGAAGGGCGTCGACGAAGGCCTCGTACTGCTCCTGATTCATCGCTGCGTTGAGGTAGTCCGAACTGCTTCCCTTGTCGTAGCGCGACTTCCAGTAGAGCTTCTCCATGTCCAGCGAGTCGGCGGCGATGATCGGGGCGATGGCGTCGTAAAAATAGAGGCCGTCGTTTCCGAGAAAGGCGTTGATGGCAGCAAAGAGCGGTTCGCTCGTGAGGGGGCCGGTGGCCACGACCAGGAAGTCGTACGGACCTCGATCGAGCGAGTCCACTTCAGTGCGGTTGACGCGGATGTTCGAGTGCGAGCCGACCGCTGCGGTGACCGCGGTAGCGAAGCGCTGGCGGTCGACGGCGAAGGCATCGCCCGCCGGCACGCGAGCCGATTCGGCACAACGGATGACGAGGGAGTCGAGGATGGCCATCTCCGCTTTGAGCAGGCCGACCGCGTTTGTCGGCGAAGATGAGCGGAATGAGTTGGAGCAGACCAGCTCGCCGAGATCCGATGAATGGTGGGCGGCGGTCGTCCTTTGGGGACGCATCTCGAAGAGATCGACGGTGTGACCGCGCTCGGCGAGGCCGAAGGCGCACTCGCAGCCAGCGAGGCCTCCGCCGATCACCTTGATCCGTGCCATCAGTTCGAAGGATCGGAGGAAGCCGAGCCGAATGCCGAGCCGGCCTCGGTTCGGATCTCACCGTATTTCTGCTCGAACATGGAGATGTTCTGAGCCAGCGCTTCGAGGAGCTGCTTGGCGTGAAGCGGGGTCATGATCGAGCGGCTGTAGACCTTGACTGTCGGCCGTCCTGGCATGATGCGTCCGAGGTCGATGATGAACTCGCTGGCTGAATGGATGATGTTGGCGAAGTTGATGTACTCGCCTTGCGAGACCTGGTCGTCCAGAGTCACCTGTACGGTTTGCGGCTGTTGTTCTTCCATGATTGACCTCGGAGACCCCTGGGCTCAATGTCGGTTTCGCCGCGGGCATCGTCGGTGCGGCAGGGTCCAACGTGCAACAGGCGGGGATTCGGAGAGCAGAGTTGGTCGGGCAGGGGGGATTTGAACCCCCGACCACCTGAACCCCATTCAGGTACGCTACCAGGCTGCGCTACTGCCCGACGCTGCTCTCGAAAAGCGAGGGGGATGCTACCACGAACCTCGGGCCGACCGCGCGGTAGTGGAGGGGCGGCCGCCCCGGCCGCCGAACCGCTCGGCGTCGAGCCGGGCGGCCTCCTGCACGTCGCCATCAGGACGGACTGCCGCTTCGCTGCATGACCCAGAATTCGCACAGGAATCCGCGTATGCAAAAAGCCAGGCGGCCATCCACGTTGATTGATGCCGTGCGACATGCTGCCGCTACTTCTTCTGCAGATCCGGCGCCCACAGAATCAGATACCGGGCGATCTCGATGTTCTTCGGCGAGGGGGCGACGATCGTCTCCTCGATCGAACGAGCTTTTGAATGCAGGTCTTCGCGAAGGATCTCGCGCTCCCGATCCCAGGCGCGCTGGATCTGGGTGATGTTCTCCATGTAGTCGACTTCCCGGACGCTCTGCGGCGCTTCGGTGGCTGTCGTCGCCGGCCGGCCGCTGGTGATGTTGTAAAGCGCCTGACCCCAGGCGAACCCGACGTCCGAGGCGGAGGCTTCCGTCGGCTCGTCCTCGTCCTGCGCGTCGCGGTGCTCGCGCTCCGAACGCTGTCTCAATTGATCGATGCGTCGGCGGAACGTGCTTTCGAGCCGTTCCGCTTCGTCCGCCAGCCGGCGGTTCGCCTCTTCCAGGCAGCGTGTCACGAAGTCTTCGCGGGTCTCGTTGACCTCCGAGTAGAGCCCGAATGCCGGGTTATGAAAGATCTGCAGCCGCTCCGTCTCGCAGAGGTACTGGCGGAGAGATTCTTCGGCCTGGAGGGCGCGCTGCATGAGCGTCTCCGCGGAGAGGGAGATGTCGAAACCGCGGCGAGGATCGGGGACCGCTCGGATCTCCAGCGATTCGGGGTCGAGCGGGATGCCCTGGTGCCAGAGGACGCGGCCGTCTTCCGGACTCATCGGGGCGGCCCAGGAGCGGACCACGTCGTGGCGGATGCCGCTGCGTGAGTCGTGGTGCGCGATGATAGCCTCGGCGAAGACGAATGGCTTGTAGTCGCCTGCGCCCGAACTGACGTAAAGCTGATCGAGGGTCTGTTCGCTTCGACCGCCGCGCCGTCCGTGCGCGAAGCTGAAGCTCGACTGCCCTTCCTCGGGCTCCTCGACTGTCAGCCCATAGGGAACGGGCACCGCGTCGACCACCTTGCCCGGAACGGAGGAGAGCGCCTTGATGACGTCCGCCTTTCTGTCGGCAGGCATGAGGAAGACGATACAGCCTCCTCCTCCGGCGCCGCAGACCTTGCCGCCCCATGCGCCGGCTTTGATGGCCGCGGAGATTGCCGAATCGATCTCCGGTGTGGAAATGCCGTCGATGAGCGCCTTTCGCGCCCGCCACTCATCCTGGAGAACGGCGCCGGCCGTCTCGACATCGAGAGCCTCGAGAGCCTTCTCCATGGCCATGGCTGTTTTGGCGATAGTGGCCAGTCCCTTGCGGACCTTCTCATCGCCGTCGATCTGGCGCTTGTACATCTCCCAGTTGTTCGTTCCCGAGAAGTGGGCCACGCCGGTGTAGTGCAGGAGGAAGTGGGGCGTCAATTCCTGAACGGGAAGCGCGAGAGTCATGCGCCGGACGTGGCCGGCTTCGAGGTGCAGCGATCCCAGCCCGCCGAAGACGGGCGGGTAGTAGTCCTGGATACCCGCTGGAACTCCGAGCAGACGGGTTTCGAGATCGCGGACGAGGGTGATGAGCTCCTCTCCTTCGACCGGTGATCCGGCGATCTCGGAGAGCGCACGCACCAGGGTGATCGAGAGCGCCGAGGAGCCGCCGAGACCGGAGCCGCGCGGGGCATCGGTGCGGGTGATGATGCTGATGCCGCTCAGGTGGAAATGCTCGACGGCGCGCGCGATGAGTTGAGCCTTGGGATCGGCTGTCAGCTCGCTCGGCGATTCATAGCGGCGCTTGTACTGCTGGTCGGTGAGATGAATCTCGATGACGCCGTCATTGGTGTGGATGACCTCCGACTCGGCGTGGTACGAGATCGCTACGTTCACCGTTCGCGAGCCGGGGTGGAAGAGGTAGAGGGGCCAAAGGTCGAGGGTGCCGCCGGCGAGGTCAGCGCGCACCGGTGCGCGGACGATGATTCTTCTCATTTATGGAAGGCGGAAGGTGCTAGAAGAGTGCCCGGTGGGTCGTTACGTTGCGAGCCACCTGCTGGTTCGGGTGCGGAAGGCGGGGTGTGAGGGCGGCAACCGACGACCGGAAACGGCGCAAAGCCTCGCCGTGCAGCGGGTCGGGGGTGATCGACCTGAGATGAAGCGGGTCGAGCCAGACACCGCCGTCGGATACCCGGTAGTCGAGGTGCGGTCCCGTTACCAGACCGGTGGCGCCAACGAATCCGACCACATCGCCCTGCTGAACTTTCGTCCCACGCTGCAATCCGGACGCAAACCGGGAGAGATGCAGGTAACACGTCTCGATCCGCGCGTTGTGACGGATGCGGATGAAGTTGCCTTCTCCACGTTTGCGGCCTGCTTCCACCACCACGCCATCGGCCGTGGTCATGACCGGCGTGCCGACCGGCGCGCCGTAGTCGACGCCGTGATGGGGGCGGAAGAGATGGAGAATCGGGTGATAGCGCCTCTGGGAGAAGCCCGAGGTGATCCTGGTGAATTTGAGCGGAGCGCGCAGGAACTGCTTGCGGAGCGGGGTGCCCTGGGCCGTGTAATAGCCGGTCCGGCCGTCGGCTTCACCGCGGAAGGCCTCGTAGGTCTGACCGTTGTGAACGAACTTCGCAGCGAGAATCGGTCCATAACCGACGGCATCCGAGCCGGCGAACTTCTTGTCGACAACGAGGCTGAACGAATCGCCTTTCTGAAGGGCGAAGAAGTCGACGTCCCACTGGAAAACGTCGACCAGCTCCTGAACCAGCTGCGGACTCTCGCCGGCAGCGCCGATGGAGGCATAGAGGGACGAGTCGATTCGAGCGGCGAGGGAGGTCTGGATGCTCTCCTGCCGGGCTGGATTCGCGGTGACCTCGAAGCGATCGCCGCGGCGAAGAGCCTCCAGCTGGCCCCATCCGATGATGCGCAGCTCGACACTGTCGATCTGACCGGACGGAGAGAGATGGAAGCGGACGAGGCTGCCCGGCTTGAGACGGTGGAGGTCGAGAGTCTTCGAGAATTCGCCGGTCAGGGCGGCGCTGTCCTGCCGTTCGAGACCGCCGGCTTCGAATACGCTCTCGAGGGTGTCGCCATCCTGGAGCTCGAGAAGGACCGAATGCTGCGGAAGCTCCGAACCCGACTGGCGGCGCTGGAGGTCGATGTAGCTCAGGGAGGGAGCGGGGGCGATGACACCCATCGCTGAGGCGGTTCGGACGGTGGGATCGGTTCTCACCGCCGCGAGCAGGACGAAAAGGGCAAGTGGACCAGCAGCGAAGTACGCTCGCGGCATCCGGCCGACCCCACCCAACCATTCGCCCAAGGCGAGTACTCTTCTCATCAGATTTTCAGAACCGCTGGCACCGAAACTTGAGCCGATCTTAGCAACTCAAGGCTCGTGTAGCAAACCGCGGGGCACAATGTCACAGAGGGGCTCGATCTGGCTCTTGCCGGCGGTTCTCGCTGGGGACGGGACCATTTCAATCTCAAAGTCGGGTTTGCAGCGGGGTCCCAAACGCCGGTGAATTGACTGGGGGTGGCTCCGGCCTATTCGCCGGAAGGTTCGAGGGAGAGCATCCTCACCGGAGTCTCTTCCACCTTCTTCTGCAAGTCCTGTTTGGTGTAAGTGGCCGGGATCTGGAAAGCGCTCGGCGCGATGGTTCTCGATTCCACCGAGGTGACGACGGTCTCGGTTGTCTGCTTTCGGGTGGGTGTGAATTTGAGCTCCGAAGTGTTCAGGCGGGAGTTCTGGCTGGTCGTCGTCACCTGGACCAGCTGACGAAGGGGGAAGCCTTTGATCTTCGTGGTCTCTGCGTCGAGGATTTCATCGAGTTGCGAGTTGCCAGTGTGCAGCGAGCCGGCGGCGAGGAAGGTCTCGTTCACGTCGCCGAAGGCATTCGTCGACCATTTGTCGATGATCGTCTGAACCTTCTGCCTGAGCGCGAGGGTCCCGACTTTCATGGTGATGTCGTATTTCACGGTCAATCTGGCGTGACTCGTAGGCATGCCGGCGATGGTCGGGTGATCGGCCAGGTTCTCGACGTTCGATTTGAGGTTGGTGATCTCGATGCGCGCGGCTCCTACGGCGCCAGCCAGCCCGGCGAGGTTGACCTCGGCGTACGTTTTGTGAGCAGGATCGACGAAGGTGAGGTTCCGGGCGCCATCGACCGAGATGACGTACGATCCAGGCGTGTAGGGGGTTCCGCCTGTGAAGTCGACGCGCGAGCGCTCGCCCTCGACGACTGCCTTGCCGGTGATGTCGAGCGAGGGGACTGTCTCGACCTCGGAGCGGCGAACCTGCCGGAACTGATACTCGATTCCGGCCGTGACCGTCTGGGCCACCAGAAGGACCGCGACGCCTGCAGCGATTCGGATCTGACTCATGCGTACCTCATCGGTGATCGATTCGTCATGCGGTGGGTCGGCGAGCGCGAAAGCTCATTCACGACGAGAAATAAGTATACTCCGATGAGGCCGCCACGATTGTGCCGCCCTCGGCTGTAACTCCTTCCAGCACTGAAATTTTCAATCTTTCGCGAGGCGTTCCGCACCGCATGGCTGACTCCAAGAGATTCCTTTTGACGCTCGTCTTCCTCACGCTCGCCGTTCCCCTTCTGGCCGGCGACAGCTCGCTCAGCGGTACCGGCCTGCTGGATTCGGTGATCAAGAATGTGATGGAGCAACAGAAAAGGACCAACACGCTGGAGGCCGATTTCCGCCAGGAGAAGGTCATGGCGCTGATGGCTAAACCCGAAGTTTCCACCGGCTCGTTCGTCTTCGCCAAGCCGAATCAGGTGCTTTGGAAATACGATGCGCCGAGGCAGGTCACCATGCTGATCGCCGGCGGATTTCTGACCACGTACTATCCGAATCTGAACAAGGCTGAACGGGTCGAGGTGAAGAAGTATCAGGATCGCATCTTCAAATACATGGGCGCCAGCGGCGCGATCGACGAGCTGGCCCGCTACTTCGACTTTACCTTCACCGACAGCGCTGCGAATCCCACCTACGTCCTGGATCTCACCCCGAAGACCCACACGATCGCCAGACGCGCAAAACACATCAGGATCTGGATCGACAAGAAGAGCTATCTGACCACCAAGTTCGAGTACGTTGAGGGAGACGGCGACACGACGCGGTATGAATTCACGAATCTGCGGATCAACAAGCCTGTCGATTCGGACCGCTTCGCGCTCAACCTTCCGCCGACGGTGCGCGTCGAACAGATGAAGCTGAACTGAGGTGACAGTCGTTCCCTCACCGGCAGCAAGGGCCGCGGACTTCCGTCTGCTGGGAAGCGACGGTCCGGCCAGGCGGGGAGAGCTCGTCACAGCACACGGCTCGATCCAAACGCCGGTCTTCATGCCGGTCGGAACGCTGGCATCGGTCAAGTCGCTGACGACCCTCCAGTTAGCGGCGCTGGGACCCGAGATCATCCTCTGCAATACCTACCATCTGATGCTGCGACCCGGCGTCGATCTTCTGGAAGAGCTCGGCGGCGTTCACCGATTCATGTCCTGGGACGGCGCCATTCTGAGCGACTCGGGCGGCTTTCAGGTCTTCTCTCTGGCTTCCATCCGCAAGGTCCGCGAGGAGGGGGTGGAGTTTCGCAGTCACATCGACGGCTCGCTGCACTTTCTCTCGCCCGAGCGTTCGATCGAGATCCAGAACCGTATGGGCGTCGACATCGCCATGGCCTTCGATGAGTGTCCGGCCTACGGTCTCTCGAAGGCCGAGGTGGAACGGTCGATGGCCCTGACACACCGGTGGGCAGTCCGGAGCCTCGCCGGGCGCAATGGCCGAACGGCCCTGTTCGGCATCGTCCAGGGAGGGATCCACCGGGACCTTCGCCGTACTAGTGTGGAAGAGCTCGCTTCGCTCGATTTCGATGGTTTTGCTATCGGTGGTCTCTCGGTCGGCGAACCGAAGGAGGAGATGCTCGAGACCCTTCGGTTCACGGCGCCGCTCCTCCCCGCCGGCCGTGCTCGCTATCTGATGGGCGTAGGGACGCCGGCTGATCTTCTCGAGGGCGTGGCGGCCGGCATCGATATGTTCGATTGTGTGTTGCCGACGCGGAACGCTCGAAATGGGACCTTGTTTACGAGCGTGGGGAAGATAGCGATCAAAAACGCGCGTTACACGGCGGACCGGGGACCCCTCGACCCGTCATGCGCCTGTTTGACGTGCCGGAGCGTCTCGCGCGCCTATCTGCGCCATCTCTTCGTCAACGGTGAAGTTGCCGCACTGGTCTACAACACGATCCACAATGTGTCGTTTTATCTTGACTTGATGAGGGATATTCGGCAATCTATCGAGTCCAAATCCTTCGGGACTTTCCGCGAGACCTTCCTCACGCGGATCGCGAGTGGTGAAGCCGGCTCAGACGCGGCCCGCAGCTAACGGAGCTTTTGAGGCCGGCCGTTCCTCCCGCTAAAAAATGGTTGGTGTGATGACAGCGATTGCTCTGCTTCAAAGCGCCGGCGCCGCTGCGCTGGTCATGCAGGTTCTTCCGATCGTGGCGATCGGCGCGATTTTCTATTTTCTGGTCGTCGCTCCTGCCAACAAGCAGCGGCGGAAGACGCAGGAAATGCTCAGCGGGTTGAAAAAGGGTGATCGCGTGATCACGACCGGCGGCATTTACGGGACCATTCAGGGCGTCGAAAGCGACGTCGTTTTTCTGAAGGTCGCCGAGAATGTGAAGGTCAGGCTCGCGCGCTCAGCCATTACGGGCGTCGTCACGGGCGACGCCGCGGAGTAAATCCCTCCGGAGACAGACATGAATTCGAACACGATATGGAAACTGGTGCTGATCGTCGGGTTGCTGGTGCTGTTCTCTGTGGCCCTCATCCCGACGAAGGACAATCCGGAGCCGATCCGCAGAGGTCTCGACCTCAAGGGCGGCACGCATCTGGTCATGCGCGTCAACATCAATGATGCCGTTCGGCTCGACACCGACCAGGGCGCGGAGCTTCTCAAGAGCCAGGCGGTGAAAACCAACCTGCCCTCGGTCACCACCCGCCGCGTGGACGACGCGACGTTCGTCGCCACGCTGGCTCCGAATGTCACGTCGGCCGAGTACGAGAAGATCGCCCGTGAATGGCTGGCCAACTTCGACATGAGCCGCACTGCGGAAGGTGCGCTGCAGTTTCGGATGAAGCCCCAGGCCATCTCGGTTCTGGAGCGCGACACGGTGACGCAATCCGTGGAGACGATTCGGAACCGAATCGACGCGCTCGGAGTCACCGAGCCCCTCATCGCGCCGGAGGGTGGCGATCGAATCGTCATCCAGCTCCCCGGCGTCGACGATCCGGCACGGGTCAAAGACATCATCCGCACGACGGCCCAGCTGCAATTCCGTCTGGTCGAAGAGCGCGCCCCGGGCCAGCCGCTGGAAGGTCCGGACGCCAAAGCGCTGGCCGCACAGATCCCCCCCGCTCTGGCCGGCGAAGTGGAGATCCTTCAGGGGACGAGGGAAGACGAGTATGGCCGTTCGGCCGGCGCGCAGTATTACGGAGTCCGCAAGAGCGTCCCGGTGACCGGCCGCGACCTCAAATCGGCGCGGGTCACCAAGGGCCCTCTCGGCCAGCCGACCGTCGGTTTCTCTCTTACGCCGGACGGCAGCCACAAGTTCGGCGACCTGACAAGAGCGAACATCCATCGCCCTCTGGCCATCGTGCTCGACAACAAGGTCGTCTCCGCTCCGAACATCAACTCGGAGATCAACGACTCCGGCGTCATCGAGGGCTCGTTCACACCGCAGCAGGCCAACGACCTCGCTCTGGTGCTTCGCAGCGGGTCGCTGCCGGCCTCGCTGACCACACTCGAGGAACGGACCGTCGGACCGTCGCTCGGGCGAGATTCCATCCGTCAGGGAGTCCTGGCCTCGCTCATCGGATTTGTCCTTCTCGTTCTGGCCGTCATCCTCTATTACCGCTGGGCCGGCGTGAACGCCGTGCTGGCCCTCTTCCTGAACCTGGTCATCCTCCTCGGCATGATGGCCTACTTCCACGCCACGCTGACCCTGCCGGGCATCGCCGGAATCATCCTGACCCTCGGAATGGCCGTCGACTCGAACGTCCTGGTATTCGAGCGCATCCGTGAAGAGCTGCGCGAAGGGAAGACCGTACGCGCGGCCATCGAAAACGGATTCGCCCGCGCCTTCGGCACCATCATCGACACGCACATGACCACGATCATCTCGGCACTCTTTCTGTTTCAATTCGGAACGGGGCCGATCAAGGGATTCGCGGTGACGCTGCTCATCGGTCTCGGCGCCTCGGTCTTCACAGCGTTCTTCGTATCGAGGGTCATTTTCGACATCGTTTACAAACCGACCGATCGTCCGAAAGAGATCAGCATTTAAAGCGGGCGAGGAGATCACCATGCAGATTTTTGTCAACACAAACTACGACTTCGTCCGATGGCGCTTCCGAGCCGTCCTCTTTTCGCTCGTCTTCGTCCTGATCGGGTTCGGCCTGTTTCTGAAGAACGGAGTCAACTGGGGCATCGACTTCGCGGGCGGAGCGAACATCGTGCTGAAGTTCAACGAGGCCGTGCCGATCGATACGCTTCGCTCGATTCCGGTGCTGCGTGACGCCGTCATCCAGCAATACGGAAAGGCCGACGATCGCGCCGTGCTGTTGCGTCTGCCGGAGCAGAAGAAGGAAACCGACTACGCCGGCCAGATCGTGGCCAGCCTGAATCACACCTTCAACCCGCAGTCGGCCTCGAAGCTCGATCTCAACTTTCAGGGACGCGACAACCTCTCCGGTCTCTTCCAGGCTACGGATCCCGATCGCAAAGGATCTGGCACCGAAGGGAAGCTGTACTACGACGACATCGCGCAGAAGATCATCAACCATCGCTCCGAGCTCGGTCTCTTTTCCGAGATGCAGCAGGTCACCTCGACGCCGGGCGTCAGCACGGGCGCATCGCGGGTGCTCAGCGAGAAGGCCTTCATCGGCAAGTTCAACGTTCTCAATCAGGAGACTGTCGGTCCTCAGGTCGGCAAGGAGCTCCAGCAGAAGGCTGTCTGGGCCGTCATTCTGTCTGCGCTGGCAATGGGTGCCTACATCACCCTCCGTTTCGATCTGATGTTCGGGGTCGGGGCCATCGTCTGCATCATTCACGACGTGCTCGTGGCCCTGGCCTTCCTGGGGCTGATCAATGGCGAGTTCTCCCTGAACATCGTCGCCGCGCTCCTGCTGATCGTCGGTTACTCCATCAACGACACCGTCGTCACGTACGATCGGATGAGGGAAAACCGGCGGAAGATCAAGGCGCGCATGACTCTATCCGAACAGATGAATCTGGCCATGAACCAGACGCTGTCTCGAACCATCCTCACCTCCGGATCGGTCGTCCTGGTCCTCGTGGCTCTGATCCTTTTCGGCGGCAGGGTCATTCATGAGTTCTCCATGATCCTCCTGGTCGGCGTCATCGCTGGAACCTACTCGACGGTGACGATCGTTCCTGCCGTGGCCATCGCCTGGGATCATATGGTCGGTAAGAAGTCGCCGGTCACACCAACGCGCGCGCGTGTCGAGCCTGTCCGCGCCCCGTCGTCTCCGGACTCTCCGGTCCGGGCCTCAAAGAGCAAACGCGCCTGAGTTCGACAACTTCGCAACTCCAGAAGATGGCACCGGGCAACCGGTGCCGTTTCTGCGTTTGAGCAGGTGGAGGCGGGGAGGCGATTCGTCGCAGCCGCATACTGGAGCGGAGACGTGGCAGATTCCTGCCGCGTTGGGTCGCTCCGAGACATCCTGCCCCTGACGCGCGCGACCCGGGTGTAAACTTCCGCGCTTCATGTCAAACCTTCACGACGACGCACTCGAATACCACTCCGGAGGGCGCCCGGGGAAAATAGAAGTCATCCCGACCAAGCCAACCGCCACGCAGCGCGACCTTGGGCTCGCTTACACGCCTGGAGTAGCGGTCCCCTGCCTGGAGATCGCCAGGAACCCAGGGGACGTCTACAAGTACACGAACAAAGGGAATCTCGTCGCGGTCATCACCAACGGTACGGCCGTCCTCGGGCTGGGCGATATCGGCCCGGCCGCTGGCAAGCCGGTGATGGAGGGGAAGGCGGTTCTCTTCAAACGCTTCGCCGACATCGATGTGTTCGATCTGGAGATCAACACCCACGACACCGAGGAGTTCATCAGGCTCGTGCAGTTGCTGGAGCCGACCTTTGGCGGTATCAATCTCGAGGACATCGCGGCGCCGGAATGCTTCGAGATCGAGGAGCGGCTGAAGGCCACGATGAAGATTCCGGTCTTTCACGACGACCAGCATGGCACGGCGATCATCTCGGCCGCCGCGCTCAGCAATGCCCTCGAGGTGGCCGGCAAGAAGATCGAACAGATCGAGCTCGTCTTCTCCGGCGCCGGCGCCGCAGCGATCGCCTGCCTCCGTCTCTATCTGACCCTGGGACTGCGGAAAGAGAGCGTGACGCTGGTCGACAGCAAGGGCGTCATCTACAAGGGGCGGACGGCGCACATGACTCCTTATAAGGAGGAGTTCGCCCGTGACACTGATCGCCGTTCACTTGCCGATGCCCTTCGTGGCGCCGACGTGTTCATCGGGCTCTCGGCCGGCGGCCTGGTCACGGCGGACATGGTGCGCTCCATGGCTGACGATCCGATCGTCTTCGCCCTCGCCAATCCCGATCCGGAGATCACGTACGACGACGCCGTCGCCGCACGGCCTGATGTGATCATGGCCACCGGCCGTTCCGATTTTCCGAACCAGGTCAACAATGTTCTCGGATTCCCCTTCATTTTCCGCGGGGCCCTCGATTGCGGGGCCACGACGATCAATGACCAGATGAAGCTCGCCGCGTCGCGGGCTCTGGCCGAACTGGCCAAGGAAGATGTGCCCGATTCGGTACTTCGCGCCTATTCGCAGGACCGCTTCGCCTTCGGTCGCGATTACCTGATTCCGAAGCCCTTCGATTACCGGGTCCTGCTCTGGGTTCCGGTCGCCGTGGCCCGCGCCGCTGCGGAGACCGGCGTGGCCCGTCATCCCATCCAGGACTACGACGCGTATCGCCGCCGGCTCGAGCACCTCCTCGGGCGATCGCGCGGGTTGATGCATGGGATGTACGACAAGGCCAAACAGCGTCCGAAACGAATCGTCTTTCCTGAAGGCGATCACGAAAAGATCGTCCGGGCGGCAAAGATTCTGGTGGAAGAGGGGATGGCCCAACCGATCCTCCTCGGCAAGCGCGATCGGATCGAGCCCCTGCTCACGCAGGTCGGGTTGAGCGGAGAGCGGGTCACACTCATCGATCCGGAGGAATCGGATCGGTTCACGCTCTACGCAAACCGTCTGCACGAGCTGAGAAAGCGCAATGGACTGACCTTGATCGACGCCGGCCGGGTCCTGAAGAGCCGTAACTATTTCGCCATGATGATGGTCGAGGAGGGGGATGCCGACGGTGTGATCTCCGGCATCCATGCCTACTATCCGGCAACCGTGAAACCGGCCCTGCAGATCATCAAGACGAGGAAGGGCGTGACGAGCGTCTCAGGCGCCTACATGCTGATCTTCAAGGGGCGACTGCTCGTCCTTGCGGACACCACGGTGAACGTCGATCCCACGGCCGAGGAGCTCGCCGAGATCGCCATTCTCACGGCAGAAACGGCGCGACGCTTCGATCTCGAGCCTAAGGTCGCCATGTTGTCATTCTCCAACTTCGGGTCGACCCGTCATCCTGCCGCGGAAAAAGTGCGCGAGGCGGTCCGGATTCTCAAAGAGAGGCGGCCGGATCTGATCGTGGAAGGAGAGATGCAGGCCGATACCGCGGTCATGCGCGAGGTCGCGCACCACGACTATCCCTGGAGCGTCATTCAGGGGGACGCAAACGTGCTGATCTTCCCCAATCTCGATGCGGCGAACAGCGCCTACAAGCTCCTCTGGCGCCTCGCCGGCGCGGAGGTGATCGGTCCGATCCTGCAGGGGCTGGCCAAACCGGTTCATGTTCTGCAGCGGGGAGTCGACGTCAACGACATCGTCAATATGGCAGCCATTGCGGTGATCGACGCCCAGCAGCTCGAAGACGCGGAGGGTCACGCTCCCGCCTAGCGAGGCTTCGCCTCAGACCGACGAGATTGTACAAACCAGAAACCAGAACGGCCTCTTCTGGTTTCTGGTTTGGAAATACGACTCACCTGCAACACATTCTTCCTGGTCAAGACCACTAGATCGGTGTGGCACGGCGACCTGTCATCCGAAGTCTTCACGCAGCTCTCGGTTCTCGCGCATTTCTGCTGCGTGGAGGCCTGCAGCGTGGTACCGATCTCGCAAAAGGGACAAGGGGAAGAAGGGGAGCTACCACCGACGATGTCTCCGCCATTACTACCGGTATTGATCGTCGAGGACGATGCATCGCTCGGGCGAACGCTCCGGGCGGCGCTTGGCTCGGACCTCGAATCGATCTGTATCGACAATGCCGAGGATGCGATGTTCAAGCTCGGTGAGAGGCGGTACAGCGTCATCGTGCTCGACGTCATGCTCAAGGCCAGCAGCGGCCTATACGTCATCGACTTTGTGCGCAGTCTTCCGGGATCGCAACGGCCCTCGGTTCTGGTCGTGACCGGTGCCAAGTCACAAATCCTGGCCAACGTCGACCGTGCCATCGTGAAGGCCATCATGTTCAAACCGGTCGATCTGGAGCCCTTTGCCGCCCTTGTGCGCGTCATGGCCGCGCGCAACACGCGCGAGCAACTTCACGAGAGCTCGTCGAGCAGCGGTTCCCCGTCACCGAGCGGAAAGCCCGAGATGGCCCCCGCGGTCGGTGCAGAACACAAGCTGCTCCTCTAGCGGACTGGCCCGGGAACGTGCTCCGGTCCGAAAACACGCCTGGTTCGACGCCCGGCACGACCTTCTGGAATACCTTCGTGGGCTCTCCTCTTAAGACCCGGCGTGAAGGTTGCCGTGGCCATGTCCGGCGGGGTCGACTCCTCGACTGCCGCATACCTGTTGAAGTCAGAGGGTCATGAGGTCATCGGTCTGTCGATGCAGATGTACGACAACCTGACCAATGCCAGCTCCACTTACGGCGGCTGCTGCACCATCGACGATCTAGTGGACGCCAGACGGGTCGCCTGGAAGCTGGAGATCCCTCACTTCGTGCTGAACCTGGAGCAGAACTTTCACGAGAAGGTGATCAGTCCATTCGTCGAGTCGTACCTCAGCGGGACGACCCCCAGCCCCTGCATTCTCTGCAACACGCACGTGAAGTTCGAGCTCCTGCACCGCAAGGCCTTCGCCGTCGGCGCCGAGAAGGTCGCTACCGGCCACTATGCCCGTATCACACGCGACGCCTGCGGCGCGTACCAGCTGCGGAAGGCTGTCGATCTGGCGAAGGACCAGTCCTACTTCCTTTTCGAGCTTCGGCAGGAGCAGCTTCGCGATGCCCTGTTTCCACTGGGTGAGCTGACCAAGCCCGCGGTCCGTCGCCTGGCCGAGGAGGGAGGTCTCGGGGTTGCGAGGAAGAAGGAGTCGTACGAGATCTGCTTCGTTCCGCAGAAGGATGGTTATGCGGCGATCGTGGAGCGGGAAGCGCGCGGGATGCAGGCCTCGTCATCCTCCGGCGGCTTGGGCATGGAGCGGTCACCGGCCGCGACGGCGCTGCTCAACGCGGTGGCAGATGGCGAGGCAGGAGGCGAGATCGTCGACATCGAGGGGAATGTCGTCGGCGAGCACGGCGGCTACTATCACTTCACGATTGGCCAGAGGCGTGGTCTTCAGATCGGCGGATCGGCCGACCGGACGTACGTCGTGGAGGTGAATCCGTTTACGCGACGCGTCACGATCGGGCCGGCGTCGATGCTCGAGAAAAGCGAGCTCGTTGCCGAGAGGATTCATTGGATTTCCGGGCAGGCACCTGAGGGTACGATCGAGGTCCAGGCGCGGGTCCGTTCGCGCATGCCCGACGTCGCCGCAACCGTCGAGCTGCTCGGCGGAGACCGCGCACGGATCACGTTCGCCCAGAATCTCCGCGCCATAGCTCCCGGCCAGGCCGTCGTCTTCTATCAGGACGATCTCTGCCTCGGCGGCGGATGGATTACGAAAGAGTGAAGGGTGAAGGAAGAGTGAAGAGTGAAGGGTGAAGGGTGAAAAAGGACGATCGCCTTCTTCTTTTTTCACTCTTCACTCTTCCCAGAGGGTTCTACTGCCCGCTTCCAGCTCGAGCAGTCGCTTCTTGACGTCCATTCCGCCGCCGAATCCGGTCAGCGATCCGTTCGAGCCGATGACGCGATGGCAGGGGACCACGATTGGCAGCGGGTTCGCGCCGTTGGCGGCACCGACTGCCCGAACTGCCTTCGGGCGACCGACTGCGCGAGCGATCTCGGAGTAGGAGCGGGTTGCTCCGTACGGGATCGACAGGAGCGCGGTCCAGACGTCGCGCTGAAACGTCGTTCCGGCCGGATCGAGAGGTAGATCGAACGACGTGAGATGTCCGTCGAAGTACGAGCCCAATTGTTCCCGAAGGTCGTGGAACAGGCCGTCGCTTCGCCGCCAGCCGGTTTGCGGTGGTACGGGGCGGCCATTCGTCATGAAGGAGATCGAGGCGATTCCTTTTTCGGTCCTCGTTGCCAGCAGCGAACCGATGGGGGTCTGGATGTAAGAGTAGTTCATGGTCTGTCCTCGAGATCGTGGAGTGAGCGCCAGAGGTAGATCGTCGCGTAGGCCCGCCAGGGACGCCAGCGTTCGGCTCGCCGGAGAAGCTCGGCCTCCGGAACGAGCGAGCCCTTTCCTGCTGCACGCCGGAGCGCCACGTCACCTGCGGGAAAGGCGTCGGGTTCGCCGAGAGCCCGCATGGCGATGTAGTTTGCCGTCCATGACCCGATGCCCGGAAGAGCTACCAGCCGGGCGATCGAGATTTCCAGCGAGGCCCCCGTCTCGAGGCAGTCGCTTCCTGCAGCGACGACGCGGGCCAGTTCGCGCAGCGTGCGGGCACGGGCGGCCGGCATACCGGAGAGCTCGACCTGAGCGAGGGCCGCGGGTGTGGGGAAAAGAGTGGTGAGCTCGGGATCCCCACTCTCGACGCCTGTGCCCCAGGTCGATGCGATGCGGCCCAGAATCTTCGTCGCCGCCGCGACTGTGATCTGCTGTCCGGCAACGGCACGCACCGCCAGCTCGAATCGATCCCAACAGCCCGGCATGCGCAGCCCCGGATGGCGGGCGACAATGGGCGCCATCAACCGGTCCCGGCCGAGTTGCGAAGCGATCACGTCCGGGTCGGCGGCCACGTCGAACATCCGCGACACCCGCTCGGCGATTCGATGGATCGACGCGCTGAGGGAGAGCGGAATCGAAAGCAGAAGATGCTGACCGCGCGGCGCGTGGCGGACCCGAATGACGCCCCATTCACCGCCGATCACGATCGTCCGTGCGTATTCGTCCTGGCCGACCCGCTCCACGCCGGCGATGGCGCGCGGGCGAAGAAAACCGAGAAGTCCGTCCCAGTCGTAGGGAGGCCGATAGGCCAGACGAAGCTCGATGTTGGCAGATGGCGCGGGGCCACCACCCTTTTTCCGCAGGGAGGTCGGCGGGATGCCGTACGCGGCACGAAATGCGGCGTTGAAGCGGCGGAGGGAACCGAAGCCCGAACCAAAGGCAACATCGCTGAGCGGTAGCCGGGTGGCGTGAATCAGCGTCCGGGCCAGATGGAGGCGGCGCGTCTGGGCAATGGCGATCGGCGTCGCCCCTAAGTGCCGAAGAAAAAGCCGTCGAAGGTGGCGAGCTCCGAGTCCGACTCGGACGCCGAGCTCGTCGACGTCGCCCGAATCGAGCGCTCCTTCGCCAATGAGGCGAAGAGCTCGTGAGACGACCGCCTTCGTGCCGCTCCATGTCGGCGTCGAGGGTGCGGCATCCGGCCGGCAGCGGAGACAGGGGCGGTACCCTGCGTCTTCGGCAGCCGCGGCGTGCGCGAAGAAGACGAGGTTCTCCCGCTTCGC
>JADGNX010000031.1 GCA_017883265.1 Thermoanaerobaculia bacterium | reverse complement strand
TCGGGACCGGCCTGCTCAAGCCGAACGTCAGCACCATCGTCGGATCGCTCTATAGCGAAGACGATCCCCGCCGCGACGCCGGCTTCTCGATCTTCTACATGGGCATCAACCTCGGCGCGTTCATCGCCCCCCTCATCTGCGGCTACCTCGGACAGAAGATCAGTTGGCACTGGGGATTCGGGGCGGCCGGCGTCGGCATGACCTGCGGTGTCATTCAATATGTGGCCGGACGGCGCTATATCGTTCGCGAACGGGTGAATCCCGAGGCGAAGAGCGGGAACGAAGCCCGAAACAATCCGGTGGAGAAAGTGCCCTTCACACCGGATGAATGGAAGCGGCTTGCTGTCGTCGGCATCCTCTTTCTCTTCTCGACCGTATTCTGGGCCGGCTTCGAACAGGCGGGCTCCAGCCTCAATCTTTTCGCCGACAAGTACACGCGTCTGAGCATCGGCACATGGACGTTCCCATCGAGCTGGTTCCAGTCGGTCCAACCGCTCTTCGTCATCTCCTTCGCTCCTGTTTTTGCGTGGCTCTGGCTACGGTTGCGCCACCGCGAGCCATCCAGTCCGGCCAAGTTCGCTTATGGGTTGCTCTTCGTCGGTCTCGGCTTCCTTCTCCTGGTGCCGGCTTCGCAAATCGCGCAGGGACAGGGTCGCCTGGTCAGCCCGATGTGGCTGATCGGCGTTTATTTTCTGCATACCGTGGGAGAGCTTTGTCTCAGCCCCGTCGGCCTCAGCGTCGTCACGAAGCTCGCTCCGCCACGCGTGGTCGGACTCATGATGGGGGTCTGGTTCCTGTCGCTCTCATTCGGCAACAAGCTGGGAGGGTGGGTCGCCGGTTTCTTCGACCGCTTGCCGCTATGGCAGGTGTTCGGCTCCGTCTTCGCCACGGAGTTCGTGGCGTTCATTCTGCTCGTCATCCTGATCCGATCGATTCGGAGCCTGATGGGCGACGTGCACTGAACAGGTCGACGCTGGCGCGCCGTTGGAGGGGGGCCCCCTCTCGGGCGCCTGCACGGAATCACGGCCAGCCGCCCGCCCAACGGCGGCCGAAGCGGCCGCCGCTCCACTGCTGCGCGGCTTAGGCAAGCCGGCGACTAGCGCAGAGCTGCGACTGCCTCCGGCGTGATCAGATGGACCCATCGCGCGTACATGGCTGCTGATGGGTGAAGGCCGTCGCCGGCCACCAGAGAGCGGTCCGTCGACGCACCACGGCTGATCGGCGTGATGTCGACGTAGCGCGCGTTGACGCGCTGCGTCTCCTCCCGGGCCATGGCGTTGAAGTGGTCGATCTCGCGCCCGATCTTGACGCGATCCCGTCCTTCGGCGAACGGCGTAACGCCCCAGTCGGGTATGGAGACGACGATCACGTGCTGCGGATTGCTGCCTGCGAAGGCCACGGCACGGCCGAGGAGCGCGGTGAGCTCACGGCGATACTGCTCCGCATCCCGGCCGCGATACTGGTTGTTGACACCGATGAGCAGAGTGACCAGGGCGTACGGCCCATGGGGGTTGGCGGAATCGATGGCCGCCGAGAGCTCGTCGGTGGTCCAGCCGGTCCTGGCGATGATCTCAGGTTCGGCGATCGAGACCCCCCGTGAACGAAGCTCGTGGGCCAGCTGATTCGGCCAGCGGTCGGCGACGCCGACGCTCTCACCGATCGTATAGGAATCGCCGAGAGCCAGATAGCGGGAGGGTATGGCATTCGTGGATGGCGTCACGTCGGGCAGTCTATCGCCCGTTTTCGGGCGTGCGGCGCACCCACTGACCAGCGCCAGGAGAACGAAGGCGATCGAGCGCAACAGCGCGGAGTGCTTCATGCGATCCCCCGCAGCTCAGAAGTTACGAAAGTCCCATCGAGGGGCGGAAATGTCCGGTGGTACGAACATGCGGCTCTCGCCCTCGCTGAAGAAGGCGAAGTCGTGCGACATTCCGATGACCATGAGCGAATCGTCAGGACAGAGCTCTCCGAGAGCTTTCCCGAGCGTCTGCACATCGGTGTCGTCGGATGACTGGATGACGAAGGTCGACTCGAATGGGAGATCGACGACCGTCCCCAGGCGTTCCATCGCGCCATGCAGCTCCCGGTAATCCGCTCCCGGTGTGAGGCTGTGCCGGACCAGAAGGAAATCGCGAGTGCGTGTGAAGTTCGTGCAGCCGACGAGAAGCGAGGCGTCGGAGCCGACGTGTCCGCGCAGATAGCGCAACAGCGGCGCCGCGTGCCGGCCCTCCGGCATCCAGACATGCCAGCTCTGGTCGAAGTTCGGCTCGGCTCCCACGTTGCGAATGGCCTCACAGACCTCGACGGTCAGATCCCCCTCGTAACAGATCTGGAAAAGTCGAATCTCCCCCATCACACCCTCCCACCCAATCATTTGACAATGGACGATTGACAATTGACATGGAGAACCCGCGTTTCAGATTTGACTATCCGCATGTCTGCGGAGAAACCGCATTTCACTTTGCGTTATCCATTGTCCACTGTCCATCGTCCATTATCAATTGCCACTGAAGACCTCGACTGGAGGGATGCCGGGCAGAGGCTGAGAGCATCCCGCGCCGAGGCCCCGAAATCGGTTGAGTCGGTGGCACAAGAATTGGACTGCACCCAGTAGGAGAAAGGAGCCCACTATGGCCGGTGACGCAAGAGTTCTGATCGTGGAAAGCCAGGACACGTTGCGTGTCGTTCTCTTTGCGGTACTGCGGCATCAGTCTCTCGCAGTCGATACCGCGGCCACCGCCGCAGAGGCTCTGGAGCGGATTGCGACCTGCGACTACGCTCTGATCCTTCTCGATCTGAGTCTTCCGGACGGCGAGAGCGTCGAGTTCCTTCGCAGCTTCCGGGAAACTCGGCCGGACGCGACGACTTTCGTGCTGGCCGTACGCGATCCGGGGCAGGATGTCGACCTCGGCACAACCAAGGTCAATGCCATACTCAATAAGCCGCTCGAGATCGACACTCTGGCGGAGGTCGTCCGCGAATGCGCCCTGGTCGTTCCGCCGCCCCCTGAGCCCCTCGGCCACTGCCCTCCGGCCGAGAGCGAGATCAAGGAGCAGATGGATCACGGTGGCTCGATGCTGACGAATTAACCCCAGATCAGCTGACCCATCCAATCGCCTCTGTCTATGAGTGCGATATTGCACCTTTGGGGCCTGTATTGAAGGGTGCAGAGGGAAGGGAGCGCCGCTCAGGATCGGTCATACTGGCAACTCGATCAACGGTCAAACATACCAGCGAACGAGAATCAGGAATCTCCCGTGTCTACATCGATGTCGAATCGCCGCCGCGGAGTCATGCTGATCGCAGGAGCGGCGCTGTTATGGTCGACCGGCGGAATCGGCATCAAGTCTCTCCCCGAGGCGCCGCTCACGGTGACCTTCTACCGCTCGCTCGTCGCTTCGATGGCCCTTCTGCTTCTCTATCGTGGAAACCTGTGGCGCCGGCGGCGATGGCGATTCTCGCCGGCCTTCGTCGTGGCCTTGATCAGCTACGCCGGCTGCCTCACGACGTTCGTGACGGCAACGAAATGGACCACCGCTGCGAACGCCATCTTCATCCAGTACGCCGGCGTGATCTGGGTCATGCTCTTCGCACCGCTGGTCGTCGGCGAGGTTCTTCGGAGAATCGATGTCATCGCTGTCGCAGCCGCCCTCTCGGGAATGGGGCTCTTCTTCGTGGGACGCTTCGAGATGCGCGGCATGGCCGGCAACGGCATGGCGGTTTTGTCCGGTATCTTCTTCGCCGCTTTGCTGCTGGCCCTGCGTCGCGAGCACGCCTCGAGCGAAGCAGCGATCACCTTCGGCAACCTGCTGACCGCCGCGGTCCTCCTCCCGTTTGTCGCCTCTACTCTTCACATCTCGGCCAGGTCACTGGCCATCCTCCTGTTTCTCGGCGTCTTCCAGATCGCCTTCGCTTATCTCCTCTTCGTAAAGGGACTGGCGCACGTCACGGCGGTGGAGGCCTCACTGACCGGCATGATCGAGCCGGTCGCGAATCCGCTCTGGGTCTTCCTCATCGTCGGCGAGCGGCCATCGAGCTTCGCGCTCGCCGGCGGAGCGATCGTGCTGGGAGCGATCTCCTGGCACACGGTGAAGAGCGCGCGCGGCGAACCGGAACTGCCGCCGCCCGATTGAGCCCGCATTTCGCTGCGCCTCCCGCTGGCGGGGAACACCTCCCGATTGCTGCAGGCCAGCGGAAATCGCCAGCGGGCGCCGTGCGTTAGAGTGAGGCCATGCCCTCCGCTACCAAGGCCCAACTCCACGCCGTAATCCTCGTCGGCGCAATCGCCACCCCTCCCGTCCGTCCCGAGGTGCTCGAGCTCTCAGTTCCGGCCATCCATCGGACAGTCCGTCGCCAGCTACCGTCGCTCGACCTCGACGCGCCCCGGTTCCGCTACAGCGTCTCCGACTCCGGCGTGCAGGTCGTGCGGGAAGGAGCGCGAGTTCACGGATCGAAATGCGGCAACCTGCACCGGCGTTCTCCGGCGCGCGCATGATCTCGTTCAATCGAATCTCGAAGCAATACGGCCGGCAGCTGATTTTCGCCGAGGCCTCATTTCAGCTCAATCCGGGCGAGAAGGCCGGACTGGTCGGCCCGAATGGATCGGGAAAGACGACGCTCTTCCGGATGATCGTCGGCGAAGAGAGTCCCGACGAAGGCGAGGTGGCCGTCCCCAGAAAGACGACGATCGGGTACTTCCGCCAGGACATCGAGGAGATGAGTGGCCGATCGGTTCTGGATGAGGCCATCGCCGGAAGCGGACGACTGGGCGACCTGCACCACGAGCTGGAAAGCCTGCAGAACGCCATGGCCGATCCCAATCGCGCCGCCGAGTTGGATTCAGTGCTCGAGCGCTTCGGGGAGGTTCAGGAGGAGTACTCGCACCTCGGCGGCTACGACCTCGAGGCACGGGCCCGCGAGGTGCTTCACGGTCTTGGCTTCGAGGACGACGGCATCGAGGGCGACGTCGGAGAGCTATCCGGCGGCTGGAAGATGCGCGTGGCCATGGCCAAGGTCCTCCTCGGCAGGCCCGACGTGCTCCTGATGGACGAGCCGACGAACCACCTCGACATCGAGTCAATCATCTGGCTCGAGGAGTTTCTGCACGATTATCCCGGCTCGCTGCTGATGACGTCACACGACCGGGAGTTCATGAACCGCATCGTCACCAAGATCATCGAGATCGATGACGGCGATTTGACCACCTACTCCGGAAACTACGATTTCTACGAGCGGGAGCGCTCGATCCGGGAGACCAACCGCGAGGCTGCTTACTCCAGGCAGCAGGCCATGCTGGCCAAGGAGCAGCGCTTCATCGACCGCTTCGCAGCCCATGCGGCCAAGGCGGCGCAGGTCCAGAGCCGCGTCAAGGCGCTGGACAAGATCGAAAAGATCGAGCTGGCCAAGAAGCGAAGGGTGGTCCGATTCGACTTCCGCACGCCCCCTCGCTCCGGAGATGACGTGGCCTCGCTGACCGGAGTGGCCAAACGATTCGGCTCGCGCGTCCTTTATGACGACTTCAGCTTCCTGGTCCGCCGCGGCGAGCGGTGGTGCATCATGGGAAAAAACGGAGCAGGCAAGTCCACCCTCTTGAAGATGGTCACGGGCGTGCTCGCGCCCGACAGCGGCTCCGTGCGGCTGGGCGCCAGCCTGCGCATGGGCTACTTCGCGCAGCAATCGTTCGATCTGCTCGACCCCTCTCTGAGTGTGTGGGAGCAGATTCAGAAGGACTTCCCGCTCGAGAGTGTCGGGACGCTTCGCAGCCTCCTCGGAGCCTTCCAGTTCTCGGGCGACGACGTCGACAAGAACATCCGCGCGCTGTCCGGGGGCGAGAAATCCCGGCTGATCATGGCTCGCATGCTTCTCGATCCACCGAACTTCCTGGTGCTCGACGAGCCGACAAACCATCTCGATCTGGCGACGAAAGAGATGCTGGTCGAGGCGCTGGCCAACTTCGAAGGGACCATGCTCTTCGTCTCCCACGATCGCGAGTTTCTTCGTGGTCTCAGCAACCGCGTTCTCGAGCTGGGGGGCGAGTCAGGCACCGATCCCCACCCGCATCTCTACGGTGGCTCCTACGTCGAGTATGTCGCGCGCACGGGCCATGAAGCGCCCGGCGTGCACCTGTAAAGCAAAAACCCGCCACTGGGGCGGGTTTCTGGTTTTGCGGGTGCCAGGAGATCTACTTCTCTGACTTCTTTTTGGCCGCTTTCTTTTCCTTCGGCTTTTCGGCTTTTGACTTCTTGGGAGCCGCTTTCTTAGAAGCCGCTTTCTTAGAGGCGGTCTTCTTTGGTTTCGCTTCGGCGGTCTCGTCTTCAGCCTCGTCTGCCGGCTTCTTCGCCTTCGACTTCTTTGCCGCAGGAGCGGCAGCCGCCTTCTTCTCATCCTCGAACTTGAAATCGACGAACTCGAGGATAGCCATCTCTGCGCCGTCGCCGCGACGCGGTCCGAGCTTGATGATGCGGGTGTAGCCACCCGGACGCTCGACGAAGCGCGGGCTGATGTTGGTGAAGAGCTTCTGGATCAGCGTCTCGTCAGGGACGATCCGCGCGGCCAGCCGGCGGCCATGAATACTGTCTTCCTTGCCGAGCGTGACCATCTTCTCGATCTGGGGACGGAGCTCCTTGGCCTTGATCAGAGTGGTGATGATGCGCTCATGGTCGATCATCGATGCGAGCTGGTTCCGGAACATCGCGTTGCGATGCGCCGACTTGCGGCCGAGCTTCCGGTTGGCCATGCCGTGTCTCATTTTGCAACCTCATTTCCGATGCGATGAGGCACTTGGGCGCCTCGTGCATCCGTAGATCAGCGATTACTCGGCGGAGCGCGCTTCCATGCCGCGAGCGGCGGACATCTTGGTCATCCCGAACGACAGTCCGAGCGACGACAGCACGTCCTTGATTTCATCGAGCGACTTACGCCCGAAGTTCTTGGTCGACAGCATCTCACGCTCGGAGCGCTGTACCAGATCACCCAGGGTGCGAATGTTGGCGTTCTTGAGACAGTTGGCCGAGCGGACCGAGAGGTCGAGCTCCTCGATGGGCTTGGCCAGCATCTCGGAGAGGCGCGGATCGACTTCCGGAGCTTCCGAGATCTCCTCGGTTTCCCCTTTGGCCTCGAAGGCGCTGAAAATGCGAAGATGATCCGCCAGCAGATCAGCGGCCAGAGCAATTGACTCCTGCGGTGACACAGCTCCGTTGGTCCAGACCTCGATGACCAGACGGTCGTAGTCAGTCATCTGCCCGACGCGCGCACCTTCCACGTGGTAGTTGACGCGCCGGACGGGCGAATGGATGGAATCGATGGGGATGTAGCCCAGCGGCAGATCGGAGTCTGCGTTCTTGTCAGCCACCATGTAACCGCGGCCTCGTTTGAGACGCAGCTCCAGCTTCAGCGAGCCCTCTTTGGAGAGCGTGGCGATGTGCGTAGTGGGGTCGAGAATCTCGATGTCCGCGTCCGGGTCAATGTCGGCTGCTGTGACCACGCCCGGACCGCTCTTTTCGAGATAGAGGGTCTTGGGACCTTCGCCATGCATCTTGAAAGGTATCTGCTTGAGGTTGAGAACGACGTCGGTCATGTCTTCGACCACGCCGGTCAGTGACGAGAATTCGTGAAGAACACCTTCCACCCGGACGGCCGTGACAGCGGCTCCCTCGATGGAGGAAAGCAGCACGCGCCGAAGGGCATTACCGATGGTCGTGCCGAATCCGCGCTCGAACGGCTGGGCCACGAAGCGACCGTAGTTCGGAGTGAGAGTATCGGCATCGTAATCGAGTTTCTTTGGTTTCTGAAAATCTGACCACAACATAAGAGCGGCCTCCTCGTAGTACAGAAGCGGGCCGCGCGCGTCGCCTGCAACCGGGACAATCCCCGGGCAGGCGGGCTTACGCGCCCGCCACCGCACAAATCGTTATTTCGAGTAGAGTTCTACGATCAGCTGTTCCTGGATCGGCAACCGGATGTCCTCGCGCTTCGGAACATCCAGGACCGCACCACGGAACTGCTCGGGGTTGAGCTCGAGCCACGAGGGAATTCCTCGACCGCTCGCCGTCTCGACCGCCTGGCGGATCTGATCGTTCTTGCGGCTCTTTTCACGCACCTGAACGGAATCGCCCTTGCGGACTTGATACGACGGGATATTGACCTTCTTGGCGTTCACCTCGATGTGGCCGTGGCGAACGAGCTGTCTCGCCTGGGCCCGTGAAGCAGCAAACCCGAGCGAATACACGACGTTGTCGAGGCGCAGCTCGAGCTGGCGGAGGAGGTTCTCGCCGGTGATCCCGGCCCTGCGGTCAGCCCGGGCAAAGTACAGGCTGAACTGCCGCTCCAGCAGACCATAGATACGCTTGACCTTCTGCTTTTCGCGAAGCTGCAGGCCGTATCCGAGGACCTTCGAGCGTCGCCGGCCGTGCTGGCCGGGAGCGTAATTGCGCCGTTCGATAGCGCACTTGTCTTTGAAGCAACGGTCCCCCTTGAGGAACAGCTTCATTCCCTCACGACGGCAGAGCCGGCAGACGGGATCAGAGTAACGTGCCACTACTTCCTCCTTCGGTTCGCACCCGCTCCACCAATGGAACGTTGCGCGTAGGGCGGCAGCTGCTCGCCCGTACAAACTGCTCCGATGCCACAGGCATCGGGAAGAGCGTTGTCCGTTGTTCGGGATCCGATGACCGTGGGCCTCCTGATGCCCGCGACGGGCAGCGAACCACGGAAAACGGACAACCCGTCTTCACTAAACCCGGCGGCGCTTCGGGGGGCGGCAGCCGTTGTGCGGGATCGGCGTCACGTCCTTGATGGACTTGATGTCGAGACCGCTGGCGGCCAGCGCACGAATTGCTGACTCGCGGCCGGCACCCGGTCCCTTGACCTTCACGTCGACCGAACGGACCCCATGCTCGACGGCGAGCTGGGCTGCGTTCTGCGCGGCTACCTGAGCAGCAAACGGGGTTCCCTTACGAGACCCTTTGAACCCGATCCGGCCCGCGCTGGACCACGACAGGATATTGCCCATCGGATCGGAGATGGCCACGATGGTGTTGTTGAATGTCGCCGCGATGGAGGCGATACCGTGCGGGATGTTCTTGCGCTCCCGCTTCTTGGTACCCGCGCGGCGCTGGCCGGCTTTCGGTGCTCTGGCTGTAGCCATGGTTCACTTTCCCTCTTGCGATTCGTGCAGTTGCGGTGAAGCTCCCGGCTTCCAGCTCGGGCACGCAGAGACGGGCGTCTCCGAGCCGGAGCTGCAGCCGGTGGGCTGCTGCCTATTTCTTGGTCGCTTTCTTCTTACCGGCGATGGAAGCCTTGCGCGGACCTTTGCGGGTGCGGGCATTGGTGTGCGTCCGCTGGCCGCGCACGGGCAGACCGCGGCGATGACGCATCCCGCGATAGCAGTTGATCTCCATCAACCGCTTGATGTCGAGGCCGATGTCCCTGCGGAGATCGCCCTCAACCTTGCCCTCATCCGTGATGATCTCGCGGATCTTCCGGACATCATCCTCACTCAGATCCTTGACCCGGATGTCTTTGCTCACGCCGACCTGCGCGAGCATCCGCGCCGAGCGCGAACGGCCGATGCCGAAGATGTACGTGAGTCCGATCTCGACCCGCTTGTTGAGTGGAAGATCCACACCTGCGATACGTGCCATGCTTTCTCCGTTATCCGTCGTCCGTCGTGGCGTCCTCCGCTGTCCCTCATATTCATCCGAGGCTCAGCGGAGGACTACAACCGACAACCAGTCTCTAACCCTGACGCTGCTTGTGCTTCGGAATCTCGCAGAGAATCCGAATCACACCTTGACGACGAACGATCTTGCACTTGGTACAGATCTTTTTGACCGATGAACGTACTTTCATGATTGCCCCTGTCTATGGTCTGCTTGCTCGTAGTCCGGCCGTCTCACATCTGCGGACGACCGACCTGAAACCGATAGCCGTTACTTATACCGATAGATGATCCGCCCACGCGTCAGATCGTAGGGTGAGAGCTCGACCAGAACCTTGTCTCCCGGCAGGATGCGGATGAAATGCTTGCGCATCTTGCCGGATATATGCGCCAGCACCTTGTGCTTGTTCTCCAGCTCCACCTGAAACATCGCATTGGGCAATGTCTCCAGGACGGTGGCTGTCACTTCGATTGCTTCTTCTTTCGACATATCTCCTCGAACCTTGATGAGGCGTGAGGTATGGGTCAGGAGCGGTCTGGTGTCCGCTCGGGCCCATACCTCAGGACTCATGCCTGCGGTCTTCCCATCACTACCGGCCCCTCGGCCGTCACGGCAACCGAGTGCTCGAAATGCGCGGCCAGGGTGCCGTCGAGCGTCCGGGCTGTCCAGCCATCGTTGTCAGTCCGTACATCCTGCATCGTTCCATTTGCTGCGGCCCGATCGATTCTCGATTTCAGCTTCGGACCGATCTCGCAGACCATCGGCTCGATGGCCAGAACCATCCCTTCCCTGAGCTCCAGCCCCCGCCCCCGCCGCCCGTAGTTATAGACCTGCGGATCCTCATGCATCCGGCGTCCGATCCCATGCCCTACGAAGTTACGAATCACATGAAAGCCCCGCGATTCGGCATGCTCCTGAACCGCCGCGCCGATGTCGCCGAGGTGATTCCCCGGCTTCATCTCCGCAATCGCCAGATCGAGACACTCCCGAGTGGTTCGGACCAGCTCGTCCGCGCGCGGCGTGACCGTTCCGACCGCCACCGTGATGGCACCGTCCCCGACGAAGCCGTCCAGAATGGCGCCGAAGTCGAGTCCGATGACGTCGCCGTCTGCCAGCCGTGAGCGGTTCGGTATGCCGTGAACGATCACGTCATTCACCGAAGCGCAGAGGACGGCGGGATAAGGAGGCAGGCCCATGGGGGCGTACCCCTTGAATGGCGACTTCGCTCCTCTCTTCGCCAGTTCTTCCTCCGCCACTGCGTTGAGTTGTGCCGTGGTCACGCCCGGGCGCGCCATGGCCCGCATGATCTCGAGTATCTCGAGAACCACGCGGTTCGCCCGATCCATGACCGCGATCTCGTCGCGGCTCTTGAGAATGATCCCCTTCATTCAGCTGAGGGATTTCCTGATGCGTTCAAAGACCTCATCGACGGGACCTACCCCGTCGACCTCTCGTAACAAATTCTGATTCCGGTAGTACGAGACTACCGGCATCGTCTGCCCGTGAAACGCCTGGAGCCGCTTGCGCACCGCCGTTTCGGTGTCATCGACGCGAGCGATGAGACCAGCTCCGCAACGGTCGCAAACACCGGCTTTCGCCGGAGGCGCCGTCTCGAGATGGTAAATCGCACCGCAGTTTCCACAGGAACGGCGCGCAGCGATCCGCTTTACGATTGCTTCGTCAGGGACCAGCAACTGAACAACCCGGACGTTCTTCGCGCCATTCCCGCCCCTTTGTACGAGGAGAGCGTCCAGTTTCTCAGCCTGAACCACCGTGCGTGGGAAGCCGTCCAGAATCGATCCGCCGGCAGCGTCGGGCCGGCCCAATCGCTCTTTGATGATGCCGATCATCAGATCATCGGGGACAAGGGCCCCGCTGGCTACAATTGGAGCGGCCACCTTTCCGAGCTCGGTCACCTCGGCGATCGCCTCGCGGAGCATGTCACCCGTGGAAACATGGGGAATGGCAAGCTGAGCCGAAAGCCGCTTGGCTTGAGTTCCCTTGCCGCTCCCAGGCGGCCCGATGAGAATGACCTGCACCTCGTCCCCGGGCCCCTACCCGCGCCGCCCGCGGATGCGTCCGCGCTTCATGAATCCGTCGTAATGCCGCATGACCAGCTGCGACTCGACCTGCTGGATGGTATCCATGGCCACGCCGATCACGATGAGCAGCGACGTGCCACCGAAGTAGAACTGGAAGCCCATCCCCTCCGTGATCCATAGCGGCAACGCGCGATCGAGCGCCGCTCCGACGCCGAAAGGCAACTGGTTGACGTGCAGTCCAGTGATGAGGAACTCAGGCAGGATGCAGACAGCAGCGAGGTAAATCGATCCAACGAATGTAATGCGGGTCAGAACGCGGTCGATGTAATCCGACGTCTTCTTTCCTGGCCGGATGCCGGGGATGAAGCCGCCGTACTTGCGCATGTTGTCGGCCGTGTCGACCGGATTGAAGATGATGGACGTGTAGAAATAGCAGAAGAAGATGATCCCGATGATCTCGAGCAGGTAGTAAACCGGTTGTCCCATGCCGATCTGTGTGGCGATCGAATGGGCCCACGGGGTCTTGATCATCTGGGCCACGGTCTGAGGTACGACCAGAATCGACGAGGCGAAAATGACTGGAATGACGCCGGCTGTGTTGACCCGAAGCGGAAGATACGTGTTGGATCCCCCATAGACCTTGCGGCCCACGACACGCTTCGCGTATTGGACTGGAATGCGGCGCTGGGCCCGCTCCATGAAAACGATGAAGGCGATGACCAGCACCATGAAGACCAGCAGGACGATGACCGCCAGGAGGCTGTGCTGTCCGTTGCGGATGTCGCCGATCGTGGTCAGCGCGGCAGGGACGAAGTTGACGACGATGCCGGCGAAGATGATGAGCGAGATGCCGTTTCCGATTCCGCGCTCCGAGATCTGCTCACCGAGCCACATGACGAAGGTGGTGCCGGTGGTCAGAGTGAGGACGGTCATCAGGGGAAATCCGACGCCCCACAGTGCATCCTGAAGGTGCACAGGGACGAGGGGGGCACCGCCGGGTGCGCTCTGATTCTTGAGCCAGAACGCCACGCCGAGCGACTGAATGATCGACAGGGCGATGGTCCCGTACCGGGTGTACTGGTTGATCTTTCTCCGACCCATCTCCCCTTCCTTCGAAAGCTTCTCGAGGAATGGCCAGACCACCGTGAGGAGCTGAAGAATGATCGATGCCGAAATGTACGGCATGATCCCGAGGGCGAAGATCGAGAGGCGCCGGAGGGCGCCGCCCGAGAAGAGGTCGAGAAATCCGAACACGCCGTTGCTCATCGCCTTGAAGAACTCCGACAGGGCGACGGGATCAACGCCGGGGGTCGGAATGTGAGACCCCAGGCGATAGACCGCCAGCAGCGCAAACGTGAAAAAGATCCGTTTACGCAAATCGGGGACAGCGAAAATATTGCGAAAAGCGTCGATCAAGTTACGAAATCTCCTGGCAGGATCCGCCCGCTGCTTCGATTTTTTCCCTGGCTGTCTTGGAGAACCGGGCGGCGTGAATGGTCAGCTTCTTGGTCAGCTCGCCGTTGCCGAGAACCTTGATGCCGTGCAAGCGTCCGTTGACCAGCCCTGATTGCCTGAGAGCGGCTTCGTCCACAGTCGCTCCGTTATCGAAGCGCTCGAGGTCGGCCAGATTCACCACCGTGTAGTCCTTCTTGAAGATATTGGTGAAGCCGCGCTTCGGCAGGCGGCGGTGCAGCGGCATCTGACCGCCTTCGAAGCCCAGCATCCGACTGTAGCCCGAGCGCGACTTCTGCCCTTTTTCGCCTCGGCCGGCCGTCTTGCCGTGCCCGGACCCGGGGCCGCGTCCGACGCGCTTCTTGGCGTGACGGGAGCCCTTTTTCGGTTTCAGATTATTCAGTTCCATGATTTCCTCTCACGGACGACGAATCCAGGGTGACTTATGTGGTCGTGGTCGACCTTGCATCCTTCAGCCTTCGTCCTCCAGCCCTGTCTCGTTGCTACTCGGTGACTTCAACCAGGTGATGAACCTTGGCGATCATGCCGCGGATCTCGCGGGTATCGGTCCGCTCGACGCTCTGATGGATTTTGCGCAGACCGAGGGCCCGGAGCGTCTCGCGCATTTCCCGGGGATTGCCGATTCCGCTGCGGATCTGCTTAATGGTCAGCGTGCCGCCGGAGTTCTTTTCGGCACTCATGATTCACTTTCCACGGCTTCTTCAGTCGTACCGCGAAGCCTCTTGTATTCCTCTTCGCTGCGGAGCTGGCGCAGACCGTCGAATGTCGCCTTCACCACATTATGCGGGTTGGCCGTCCCGAGCGACTTGGTCAGGATGTTCTGAATCCCGGCGGACTCGAGAATGGCCCGAACCGGACCACCGGCGATGACCCCTGTCCCTTCCGAAGCCGGCTTGAGCAGAACCTTGCCCGCGCCGTAGTGCCCGGTGACCGTGTGCGGAATGGTCGTGCCGCTCATGGAGATGGGGATCATATTCTTCTTGGCGATCTCGATCCCCTTCTTGATGGCAGCCGGAACCTCCTTGGCTTTCCCCGATCCGAAGCCGACGCGACCCTTTCCGTCGCCGACCACTACCAGAGCGCTGAAGCTGAAGTTCTTGCCGCCCTTGACGACCTTCGTCACGCGGTTGATGTGGACGACCTTGTCGATCATCCCGCTTTCCGAGCGGTCGTTGTCGCGGCGGTCGCCGCGCGGTGCGCCTTGTCCTGGACGATGCACTTGTATTCCTCCGATGTGGCGTTGTGAAACCAGTGATCAGGACCGGGATCAGCTCAAACCGCCCGCTGACTCACGAATCGCGATCGCTCGCTCACCTGACGTCTAGAATTCCAACCCGTTCTCTCGCGCGGCATCAGCCAGCGCCTTGACATTGCCATGATAGAGATAGCCGCCACGGTCGAAGACGACCCTGGTGACACCCTTGCTCTTCATTCGCTCGGCGATGAGCGCGCCGACGGCTTTGGCGGCCGCTGCATTGGCCGCCGCTTTCGAGCCGAAATCCTTGTCTCGCGTCGAAGCCTGGCCCAGAGTCGTGCCGCTGGCATCGTCGAACACCTGCACGTAAATGTGCTTGAGACTCTTGTAGATGGCCAGTCGCGGACGCTGAGCCGTCCCCAGGATCTTGCTCCTGATCCGCTTCCTGATGCGACCTCTTGCTTCGACTCTCTGCTTGGCGCGATCCATGTCACTTTCCCTTTTGCCGAGGATGATTCCCGGCTGGCTATCGTTACTTGCCTGCGGCCTTACCGGCCTTGCGACGGACGACTTCATCCGAGTACTTGATGCCCTTCCCCTTGTAGGGATCGGGCTTACGAAGGGCGCGGATCTCGGCGGCGGTCTGACCGACCTGCTGTTTGTCGATTCCGGTCACTGTGATGTGCCCGCTTTTGGCTTCGATGGCGATGTCGATCCCCTGAGGGACCGGAAAACGCACCGGATGCGAATAGCCGAGCTGGAAGACGACTTCCTTCCCCTTTACCTCGGCCCGATAACCGACTCCGATGATGTCGAGCTCTCTCTTGAACCCTTCGCTCACCCCGCGAACGTTGTTGGCCACCAGAGCGCGCATCAATCCGTGGAAGGCCCGGGTCCGCCCCTCTTCATCGGCACGGCTGAACGTGACGACGTTGTTCTCGATCTTCGCGGAGATGCCGGGGATCAGCAGGGTTGAGAGGGTGCCCTTGGGTCCCTTCACCGTGACGGCATTGCCGTCCTGATGCACCTCGACGCCTTTCGGCAAGGGGATCTCTTTCTTTCCAATTCGAGACATGATTCGCTCCTTACCAGACCTGGCAGAGGACCTCTCCGCCGACACCGCTCTTGGCGGCCTCGCTTCCGGAGAGCACACCCCTCGAGGTCGACACGATGGCCAGACCGAGACCACCGAGGACGCGGGGGATCTCCCCCTTGTTCCGATAGACCCGGCGGCCGGGGCGGGAGATCCGCTCGATGCCATGGATCACAGGCTCGCCGTCATCCGCGTATTTCAGATAGATCCGCAGGGTCCCCTGGACCTTGTCTTCGGTCAGCTTGTAGTTGCTGATGAAGCCTTCGCTCTTGAGGATGCGTGCAATCTCCACTTTGAGCTTCGATGCCGGAAGCTCCACGCGTTCGTGCCGCGCCTGGATCCCGTTTCTGATCCGCGTCAGCAAGTCCGCGATCGGGTCTGTCATTGACATCTTGGTTCCTCCGCCGGCCATCCGCCGGATGGCCTGTCGTGCCGTTATCGTTCTGAATCGATGACCCGTGATCCGTGACCGGTGATCAGTGCCAGAAACCGGCTGATCGCAGTCGTGGACAACGGATGTCGCCCTCTACCAACTGGCCTTCGTCACGCCCGGGATGTAGCCACCGAGCGAGAGTTGACGAAAGCAGATGCGGCAGAGTTGAAACTTCCTCAGGAACCCGCGAGGCCGCCCGCACACCTTGCAGCGGTTGCGTTTGCGGGTCATGAATTTCGGCTTCCGCGCCGCCTTGACCATCATCGAGATCTTTGCCATTTGAACCGTCTCTCCGTTGTCCGTTGTCCCTATCCGTTGTCACCGTCCAGGCCCTCGTAAAGAGGACGAGAACCGAACAACAGATAACTCGCTACTTACCGAAAGGCATCCCCAGCTCGCGCAACAGCGTACGGGCATGCTCATCATTCTTTGCCGTGGTCACGATCGTGATGTTCATCCCCTTCGGCTTGTCGACCTTCGAGTAGTCGATCTCCGGGAAAATGAGGTGATCGCGAATGCCGAGGGTGTAGTTGCCCCGTCCATCGAAGGCCCGCGTCGGAACCCCACGGAAGTCGCGAACGCGCGGCAGAGCGATGTTGATCAGCCGGTCGAGAAACTCGTACATCTTCTCGCTGCGCAGAGTGACCATCGTGCCGATGGGAACTCCCTCACGCAGCTTGAAGCTGGCGATCGACTTCTTGGCTTTCGTCACGACGGGCTTCTGGCCGGCGATCGAGTTGAGCTCCTCGACGGCGTTGTCCAGGACCTTCATGTTCGAGATGGCCTCGCCGATTCCCATATTCAGGACGATCTTCTCGATCTTCGGCACGGCCATGATGTTCTCGATCTTGAATTCGTCCTGCAGCTTTTTGCGGACATCCTTCATGTAGAGCTCTTTGAGTCTTGCTGCCATTGGCTTCTCTTTCCTTCGGATCCGCTTGCGTGAGATCCGCTGCTTTTTGGTCCGTGATCCGTCGTTTCACCTCGACGCCCAGGGACGAGATGTAACGAATTACCTCATTACACTTCCGCGTCGCACTTCTTGCAGACGCGCGTATTTCCGTCGTCGGTCGACTTGCTCCCGATCCTCGTCGCCTCTCCGCAGCTGGGACAGACTACCTGGAGATTCGACACGCTGATGGGCGCTTCCCGGTCGAGGATGCCGCCGGCCTGGTTCTTCCCAGGATTCGGACGGGTGTGCTTCTTGAGAAAATTGACCCGCTCGACAATGGCCGTGGCCTTGGCCGGGATCACCCGCAGGACCTTCCCCTGCTTGCCGCGATCCTTCCCCGCGCGAACGACCACCAGGTCATTCTTGCGGATGTGAGCCTTGCCGAACTGCTCTTCTTTCGTTCTCGGTTTTCCGTACATGGTTCTAAGCTCCCAGCTTTCCTTTTCCAGCTCTCAGCGGCCCTGCCCGCCCCTTGTTCAGGACGGTCGTCGCGGAGGAGCTGATGGCTCCTTAAATGACTTCCGGTGCGAGCGAGATGATCTTCATGAACTTGCGCTCGCGCAGCTCGCGCGCCACCGGACCGAAGACGCGGGTCCCTACCGGCTCCCGGGCATCGTTGATGAGAACCGCAGCGTTGTCGTCGAACTTGATGTACGACCCGTCGCGACGGCGGATTTCCTTGACGGTACGGACGATTACGGCCTTGACCACTGCTCCCTTCTTCACCGTACCGTCAGGCGAGGCCTCTTTCACCGAGGCAGTGATCACATCACCGATCCGGGCAAAGCGCCCTGCCGTCGATCCGCCGAGCATCTTGATGCAAAAGATCTTCTTTGCCCCTGTGTTGTCGGCCACCTGCAGAATCGTTCCCATCTGAATCATGTCTTACCCCTTCGCGCTGCCGCATTGTCCGTTGTCCTTTTTCCGTGGCCCAGAGGCGCGCGGAGAAGGGGCAGCGTACAAACGGAGCCGACCTCTTACGACGTTTTCTCCAGGATCTCGCGGACGTTCCAGCGCTTCCGCTTGGAGAGCGGACGCGTCTCCTCGATCACCACCCGGTCGCCCACATTGCAGTTGTTGGTCTCGGAGTGCGCCAGGAACTTGCTGGTCCGGCGGATGTACTTCTGATACATCGGATGCATGACGACGTTTTCGACCGCCACCACCACCGTCTTCTCCATTTTGTTCGATACCACCACACCGGTCTTGGTGCGCTGATTCGGGCCCTTCTCGGCGCTCTTGGCAGCCGTTTCTTCGTTAGCCATTGCCTTCGTTCTCCGTTGTCCCGTCGGGGTGAACCGTTCTCGCGGACTACCGCCGACCGGGGTTACGCTCTGGACTTCTCACCGAGCAGCGTCTTGATGCGTGCGATCTCCCGGCGAACTTCCCGGATCTTCATCGGATTGTCGACGTTGCCCGTGCTCCGCTGAAATCGCAGCTTGAAGAGCTGCTCACTCAGCTCGCGCTCGCGTGTATTGAGCTCCACATCGCTCTTGTCGCGCAGTTCCGCGATCTTCATATCCCTACCTCGGTCATCTCACGCGTCACGAAACGCGTCTTGATCGGAAGCTTGTGTGCCGCCAGGCGAAAGGCCTCCTCGGCCACCTCGCGCGTCACCCCTTCCATCTCGTAGAGAATGCGCGCGGGCTTGACAACACATACCCACTCCTCCGGCGCTCCCTTTCCCTTTCCCATGCGGGTTTCCAGCGGCTTCTTGGTAATCGGCTTGTCAGGAAAGATCCGGATCCAGATCTTGCCGCCGCGCTTGACGTGACGGGTCATGGCGATTCGGGCCGCTTCAATCTGCCGCGCAGTCACCCACCCCACCTCGAGCGCCTGCAGCCCGAAGTCTCCGAACGAGATCTTCGCACCACGCGTGGCCTGGCCTCGCCGGCGTCCGCGCTGCTGCTTTCTGAACTTCACCTTCTTCGGCATCAACATGTTTCGTTCTCCGTTGTCCCCTCGTCCGCGATCCGCTGTCGGGCGTCCTCACGGACAACCGGCCACAGTTCGCGAACCCAGCGTCTCTACAGCTGCGGACGCTTGCGGCTCCGCGCCTTGGCCATCTCGCCCTTGAAGATCCAGACCTTGACGCCGATGATTCCGTAGGTCGTTTTTGCCAGAGCCAGACCGTAGTCGATGTCCGCTTTCAGCGTGTGCAGCGGAAGACGCCCGTCCTGGTACCACTCGGTGCGGGCGATCTCGGCGCCGTTCAGCCGCCCGCCTACGCGCACCTTGATGCCCTTTGCCCCGAAGCGGAACGCGCTTTCCATGGCCTTCTTCATGGCCCGGCGGAAAGCGATCCGGCGCTCGAGTTGCGTGGCGATGTTCTCGGCCACCAGCTGGGCGTCCAGCTCGGGGCGCTGGATCTCCTGGATATTGATGTAGACCTCTCCGCTGACCATCTTCTGCAGCTCGTCACGGAGCTTGTCCACCTCGGCGCCCTTCCGGCCGATGATGATCCCCGGACGCGAGGTGTAGATGTTGATCCGCATCTTGTTCGCGGTGCGCTCGATGTCGATCTCCGACACCCCGGCGTGCGACAGGCGCTTCTTCAGGTCCGCGCGAAGCTTGAGATCGCGATGCAGAGTCTCGGCATACGTCTTACCCGCGAACCAGCGCGAGTGCCACGTCTTGTTGAAGCCGAGACGAAATCCGTACGGGTTGACCTTCTGACCCAAAGTAGCCTCCGTTATTTCCTGGCACGAGCGCGGCCCTTGGCCTCACCCGTTCTTGCGTTCACTGCCGTCACTTCATCCGACACGTGGATCGTCACGTGGGACTTCCGTTTCTGAATCCGGAACGCCCGACCCATCGGCGCCGGCTGCACGCGCTTCTCCCGCGGCCCTTCGTTCACGTAGACCTTCGACACCACCAGCTCGTCCACATCGGCGGCTCCGGTCTCTTTGTTCTCGGCATTGGCCACGGCCGAGCGGAGCAGCTTCTCCAGATCCTTGGCGCACGATTTCTTCGTGAAGCGCAGGATCTGCAGAGCTTCTTCCACTTTCTTGCCGCGCACCAGATCGACCACCAGCCGCACCTTCTGCGGCGAAGCCTTGAGATATCTGAGAGTAGCTGTTGCTTCCATGAGGTACGTTCTCCGTTGTCCGTCATGCTTAGCGTGGAGTCCGATCTGTGGCCCCCTTGCCGGGGCGCGGGATTACGGACTACCGCCAGGGCATCACTTTGCGGCAGGCTTCACCGACTTCTCCACTTTCTTCCCGCTGTGACCCTTGAAGGTGCGGGTCAGGGCGAACTCTCCAAGCTTGTGACCGACCATGTTCTCGGAGACGTAGACCGGAATGAACTTGCGCCCGTTGTGAACCGCAATCGTGTGTCCGACCATGTCCGGTGCGATGGTGGAACGGCGCGACCAGGTCTTGAT
>JADGNX010000173.1 GCA_017883265.1 Thermoanaerobaculia bacterium | reverse complement strand
CCATCACCGTTCCGGTCATCGGCGACACGCTCATCGAGGCGGACGAGACCTTCACGGTCACGCTGTCCGTCCCTTCGAATGCGACGCTCGGCACCGCCACAGGTCTCGGAACGATCGTCAACGACGACGGTGCTCCTTCGGTCTCCATCAACAGCGTCTCGCAGACCGAAGGGAACAGCGGCACAACGCCGTTCGTCTTTACGGTCACGCTCTCCGCTGCCAGCGGCCAGACCGTCACGGTCAATTACGCCACTGCGGACGGCACGGCCACGGCCGGCAGCGATTACACGGCCGTCAGCGGCACTCTGAGCTTCGCGCCGGGTGTAACGAGCCAAACCATCACGGTGCCGGTCATCGGCGATACGGTCAGCGAGCCTGACGAGACGTTCACCGTCACAATCTCGTCACCTACGAATGCCACGATCACGACGGGCGTCGGTACCGGCACGATTCTGAATGACGACGGCGGTTGCGCCGCGGGACCGTCCAACCTCTCCCCTGCCAACAACGCGCAGCAGGTTCCGACCGACGGCTTCCTGCAATGGTCGCCGACGGCAGGCGCCACTTCATACAACATCTTTCTCGGGTCGGCTACCGGCTGCTCGACTCTTTTCGGTACCACGACCTCGACTTCGTTCCCCTACAGCAATCTGGCTCCGAACACGGTCTTTCAGTGGCGCGTCGAAGCGATCTCCCCGAGCTGCCCGACGGCGTCGAGCGCCTGCCAGACGTTCACCACCGGCGCCGGCTGCCCGACGCAGAGACCGGCGATCATTTCGCCGGCAAACGGCGCAACCAATGTCAGCTCCCCGATCACATTCAGCTGGACTCCGGTGACCGGGTCGATTGGCTATCAGGTCTTCGTCAGCGTCAACGGCGGAGCCGGCACACAGGCCGGCTCGACCACCAGCGCCACGACCCTCACTGCATCGGTTGGCAACGGCACGATCAACTGGTTCGTGCAGGCCCTCTTCGACAACGGCTGCCCGCCGACCGTCTCCACCACGATGACCTTCATCGCCTGCAATGTCCCCGACGTCCCGGTGATTACTGCGAATGGCGAAGCCACTACCGGGCAGCCATACTTCATCTCGTGGACGCCGTCGGTAATCGGCGTTTCGCACTTCGAGCTTCAGGAATCGCCGACGCCCGATTTCAGCGGTCCCCTGGTAAGAGTCATCGGTGTGACGGGAACGACCTCTCCTGCCTTCCAGCACGACGTGCTGACGGCGACGCCGTTCTTCTATAGAGTCCGTGGACTCTCCGACTGCACCTCCAGCAGTCCAATCAACGACGCACCGAATACACCGGGCGCTTTCTCGCAGGTGGCGCGCGTGGTCATCATTCCACTGCCGGCCCCGTTTGAGCTCAACCCCGATGTCACCACGCCGGTCGGCTCGACCAGGCCGATCGTTCAGAACTTCTTCGTCCCGGGCATCCCGGGGCAGACCTGGAACTTCACCGCCTCCACCGACGAGCCGTGGCTCTCCGTCACCCCGCCGAGCGGAATCCTGCCGCCCGAAGGCATCACCTTGACCGTCACGGCCGATCCGTCGACCCTGCCAAACGGGACCCAGACCGGCACGGTCATCGTCACACTGACCAGCCTCGTTTCCGGCAAGTCGGCGATCGCCAACGATACCGCTCCGCCCCCGCCCATCAACACCCCCGTCTCGATCAACGTCGTCACGCCGGTGACGCCGATCAGCAAGACGCTCCCCTCTCCGAATACGCTGGTCATCCCGGCCGTCGGTCACGTCTCGGGGGCCGACTCCAAGTGGCAGTCCGACATCCGGCTGACCAACGCCGGCCTCGTCACCCAGAAGTACCAGCTCACCTTCACCCCCTCGGGCACCGACGCCACCCTTTCGAGCAAGGCGACCACCATTACCGCCGACGGCGGGGCTACCATCGCCCTCGATGACATCGTCAAGCGCTGGTACGGCCTGGGATCGCTCAACGACGGCGTGAACGGTGTTCTGGAGATCCGTCCGGTGACCGTCGGCAACAGCATCGGCGGCAAACCGGGCACGGTGGCCGACGACGTCTCGATCTCCTCGGTTACCATCGCGTCCAGCCGCACCTACAACACCACCCCGAACGGGACTCTCGGCCAGTACATCCCGGCCCTTCCGTTCTCCAGCTTCATCGGCGCCGGAACGGGCAATGCCAGCTCGGCGATCCTCAGTCTCCAGCAGATCGCGCAGTCGGCCGCCTACCGGACGAACTTCGGCATCGTGGAAGGGTCGGGCCAGCCGGTATCCGTGCTGGCGAACATCTTCAACAACCTGGGGAACAAGCTCGCTTCCGTGCCGATCACTCTCAGGGCAGGCGAGCATCAGCAGCTCGACAACTTCCTCGGCAAAGCCAATGTCACCAACCTGGCGGACGGACGCATCGAGGTCAGTGTCGTCTCCGGAGCGGGCAAGGTCATGAGCTACGCCTCGGTGGTCGACAACAAGACCAACGATCCTCTCCTGATCACCGGTCAGACCATCGGGCAGACTCTCTCGCGCAACTTCGTCGTCCCGGGCGTTGCCGATCTGAATACCGGCTTTGCCAGCTGGCGCACCGACATGCGCATCTTCAACTCCGGGGCGCCGACCCAGGCCACCCTCACGTTCTATCCGCAGGACGGAACCGGCACACCGACTTCGAAGACGGTGACCATCAACACGAATGAAGTGCAGTCGCTCGACAACCTGCTCCAGACCCAGTTCGGCATGACGAACGTCGGCGGAACGCTGCACGTCACCACGGCGGTCGATTCGCCACTCATCGTGTCGGCACGAACCTACAACCAGACCAGCAACGGCACGTTCGGTCAGTTCGTCCCGGCCGTGACCACTGCGGACGCCGTCGGCGCCGGCGAGCGCTCGCTCAACATCCTTCAGGTCGAGGACTCGGACCGCTTCCGCACCAACCTCGGACTGGCCGAGGTGACCGGGCAGCCGGCGACGGTGGAAGTGAGCGTGGTCTTCTCCGACACCAAGGTGACGCCAAAGGTTCAGTTCCAACTGCCGGCCAATGGCTTCGTGCAGACACGAATCCTCAACATGCTCGGCATCACTCACAGCCAGACCTACAACGCACGGCTGGTCGTCAGGGTCACGGGTGGGACGGGCAAAGTGGCCGCTTACGGCTCAGTGATTGACTCGAAGACCGAAGACCCGACGTACGTTCCGGCCCAGTAATCCGATCCTCGGAGCGGCGCTCGAACTGAGCGCCGCCCCGGCTTGCCGGAGGCGCACAGACAGAAGTGTCTGTGCTACATCGTTCCCTGTAGCACAGACACTTCTGTCTGTGCCCCGTCTATCCACGGCTGCTCCGCTCGGGGGCAGTTTCCTCCAGGCCCTGAATGTGCTTACTGCGGCCGGGCCTTCATCGCCTCGATCAGTGCTTCCATGTGATCGAGGTAGTGCTGGAGCGCTTTCCGCCCCGCTGCCGTCAGCCGGTACTCAGTCCTCGGAACCCGGCCGTGAAATGACTTCGTACACGTCAGGTAGCCGGCATCTTCGAGCTTGCGCGTATGAACCGATACGTTGCCATCAGTTGTCTGCAGGAGCTCCTTCAGCTCGCTGAAAGTCAGCGAATCGTTGACGGCCAGCGCGCTGACGACTGCCAGCCGGATCCGCTCGTGAATCAGCCGGTCGAGCTCCGGCACCCGGGCCGGAGTCGGCGTCCGCCGCGCGGCCGGCCGTTGCTTCGTGCTGCGTAAGATCTTAGCCACCGAAACGCCTCCAGATCAGCCATCCGAATGTGAGATGCAGGCCACCGAATCCAATGCCGAGAATGATGTTGGCCACAGGCAACGGCGCGAACGCCGCGGCCATGCCGAGAATGATGAAGCAGAGTCCCATTCGTGGAATGAGATGGATGGAGAGGGAACCGCTGGCGATGAACGCCGCGCCGTAGGTCAGGAGCCATGTCGCAGGCATGAGCCAGTACACCCCATGCTGCGCCTCGGCACCCGTGAGGACGGCAGCGGCGAATGGAGGAGCCGCGTAACTGAGGAAGAAGCGCCGGGCAGGGCGGGCGGTGAGGGACACGCCGGCAGCGCCAGCCTTTTTTCGGATGGCGACCAGGGCGATGATCGAGGCGAGCAACGCATCAGCCAGCCAGCACACCAGCCAGAGACGGGGATTGGATCGCGAGGGTGGATAGGCCAGCGTGGCCGTGATGATGGCGCTGATTCCGATGAGGACGCCGCCGCGGCCGGGAATGGCGGTGAAGGAACCGGCACGCTCGATCGTATCGCGGATGAAGCGAAGGTTGTCCGCGGCGCGATCGTGAACGGTGGTCGGAGCGGGGTCGGGCGTCATCGACGAATCGTGTCACCTTCCTCCGCTTCGTTCAAGTACTTTGTGGGGAAGAGCACGTCGGAAGAGCGCGTCGGGTCGCGTCTCCGGTGAGTCAAAGCACAGTAGGTCAAAAGACGGCACAGACAGAAGTGTCTGTGCTACAGAGCTCCTATGACGACGGGCGGCTACTGATCGCCGCGCTCTTTCTTCGCCTCTTCTTCGTTCTTTCGGAGCATTCGCTCGAAGCGATGCTCCGAGATTGGATCGCGATACGAGCTCGCCGTATACGGCAGCGTCACGCGGAGGAGAGCGAAAGGGTCGACAGTCAGCGCAGACATCGGAGATATGCGGGCCAGCTGGCTGTTCGACGCCTGCAACTGCATTGGAGCGAGCACCGGTATCCAGCGATAGCGGAAGGGACCCTGCTCGAAGACGATGCCGGTCTCGAATGGTGATCGCACGGGGTTGTCGGCAGTCACATCGATGTCGTGAAACAGCTGGATCAGCGTCGGCGGCGAATAGTCCGGAGGCTTCGGCTTCTTCGAGCTTGCCTGATCCTGAGCCGAGGCAGCCACAGCCGCCAGGGTCATAATCATGAGAGCCACTCCTAGTTTTCGCATGCGCGCTCCTCCAGGTCTTGAGCTGCTGCAATTCCCGTGACCACAGCCTGCTTCGGAGACGTCACAGACCCTCCCCCGGTTTCGTCGGCTCCATATGTAACGCGTCGTTGACGCGATTGAGGTAGTTGAAGAAGCCGGCCATGGCCGAGATCTCGACGATCTCACCTTCATCGTAATGCGCGCGTAGACGTGCAAAAAGCCCGTCGTCGACGGCGTGAGCATCGAGGGTGAGTTGGCGCGCGTAGGTGAAGGCGACCTTCTCCTCGTCGCTGAACGGACCGCTCTCGAACTCCAGCAGAGCTTCGAGCTGCTCCTCGCTCGCTCCATGCCGCGCAGCCTGCGCGGCGTGAGAACGCGTTCAATACTGGCAGCCGTTGATACGGGAGACGAGCGTGGCGATCAATTCCTTGGTCCGGGTCGGCACGGTGCCGGTGCTGGTAATCGCCGCCAGGTGCGCGGTCATCGTCTTGAGGATCTCCGGCCGATGGGCGTAGACACGGAACATGTTCGGCACATTGCCCCGTTGCGCCCCGACCCGATCGTAGAGCTCCCTCACCTCGCCCGTGACCTCGTCTTTCGTCAACTTCGTCAGTCGTGCCATGGGAGAAGTCTACTCCGAAGCGCGACGTCCATCTTCCGTGGAAGGGCGACCAGTTTGCCTGGCGTTTCGCTATGGCTGACCCCCTCACCTCACCCCGCCCGGCGGCCGAGGCGGCGGCCGCTCCACTGGTAGCACCCCAAAATGCAAGAGCCTCGCTTGCGGCGAGGCTCTTGCGAAAAGCGAATCGAAATGCGGATCAGGCTTCGGTTTCGTCCGTCTTCCCTTTCTTGACAACCTCGGGCTCGATAGTCGTTCCCTCGACCGGCTCGGCTACGACTTCGGCACGGGCCACAGTCACGCCGACCACGACGCGCTCCGGGTCGTCGAGGATCTTCACTCCCTCGGGCACCTGGATGTCCGAGATCCGGATGTACTTGTGAATCTCGAGGTTGCTGACATCGACTTCGATGGCGTCCGGAATCGCTGAAGGAAGACACTCGACATGAAGATCGCGGACCTGAAAGTCGAGCATACCGCCCGCTTCCTTGACGCCTTTGGCCATGCCGTTGACGTGCACCGGAACGGTGACACGAACCACCTCGTCCATCATCACTCGGACGAAATCGATATGAATGATGCGACGGGAGATCGGATCGATCTGCAGGTCCTTGATCATGGCCTGCCGCTGTTGATCGGTGCCGGACATTTTGAGGAGGAAGATCGACCGCACGCCGTGCTCGCTCTTCGTCACCAGTTCCGACACGCTCTTGCGATCGACCTCGATCGCAACGGGTTCCCGATGTCCGCCATAGACCACGGCCGGGATCCTGCCGTTCTGTCGAAGCTTTCGCGCCACACCCTTGCCCGACCCTTCGCGGCGGGACACCTGTAAACTCAGCTCAGCCATTGTGTTGCTCCTTTGAAGATTGTGCAGCGGAATTGAAAGCACCGTCAGCGGGTCAAAATTCCGGCGGGGAGGGGCATTTTAGCAGAGTCGGGGACGCAGGGCGGAACTCCTCGCTCGGCGGGCCCGGGAGCGACTGCAGCGCCTCGCCCCCGCCCCGGAGGCCGAAGCGGCCGCCGCTCCATTCGGGAGGATCGACCGCTCCCCTCTATATCTCGAACAGCGAGCTGACGGAGTCTTCGTTGTGGATGCGCTTGATGGCCTCGGCCATGAGCTCAGCGATGGAGAGGGTCACCAGGCGCGGGCATGCCCGTTCCTTGTCCGCGGTCGGCATCGAGTTCGTGGTGATGAGCTGGTGAAGGTTTGAATGATTGATCCGGTCGATGGCCGGACCGGAGAGAACTGCATGGGTACAGGAGGCGGAGATAGACCGGGCACCCTTCTTGAGAAGAGCTTCCACCGAATGAATGAGAGTCCCGGCGGTGTCGACGATGTCGTCGACCACGAAAACGTCGCGCCCTTCTACGTCGCCGATGATGTTCATCACCTCGGTCTGGTTCGCAGCGACCCGGCGTTTGTCGATGATGGCCAGCGACGCCCCGAGTCGTTTGGCGTAGGCACGCGCTCGCTCCACGCCCCCGGCGTCAGGCGAGACGATCGTCAGCTCTCCGACCGCCTGCTTCTTGAGATGTCCCACGATGACCGGCGCAGCGAAGAGATGGTCGACTGGGATGTTGAAGAACCCCTGAATCTGCGAAGCATGCAGATCGAGAGTCAGCACGCGGTCAGCGCCGGCCGCGGTGATCAGGTCGGCCACCAGCTTCGAGGTGATGGGCACACGCGGCTTGTCCTTCCGGTCCTGCCGCGCGTAGCCGTAGTACGGCATCACCGCCGTGACCCGGCTGGCCGAGGAGCGCTTCAATGCGTCGAGCATGATGAGCAGCTCCATGAGGTTGTCG
>JADGNX010000172.1 GCA_017883265.1 Thermoanaerobaculia bacterium | reverse complement strand
CTGGCAGAGCGGGCAGACCGCGGATTGTCGAAAGACCTCGAGCTCGTGCGCCAGGCGCGGCGGAACGAACGGGAGCGCTACGAGCTGTGAGTGGATGTGCGGAATCGAGGCACCGGCGCGCAAACCGGAGTTCTTGAAGAGGATGACCGTCTTTTCTGCTGTTGCCAGAGCGCGGTATCGGGCCAGCCACACGCCGGTCACCAGCGATACCTCCTCCGGCGACAGACCCTCGAAGCGGGCATCGTGCTCTGCGCTCTCCACGATGATCTCGTGCCTTCCCTCGAGATGTTCGGGATCATGGTCTTCCGCAGGTTCGCCGACAACCGGATACTTGTTCGCAAAGGCCCGGACCTGCCACGGATCCCCGCCGGCCCGCAACACCTCGGGCGGCGTCAGCTCCTCGCGTCCGCGACAGAAGGGACAGGGATCGACGTCCGAGTCGCCGTAGGGGTTGGGGCGGTGATGACGTCCTGGGGCCAGGATGATGCAGTCACCTGTCAGGAGATTGCGGCGCAGTGACGACACGCCTGCGATTCTACTCAGGAATCGTCCCTGGGATGTTCCGGGATGGCGGAAAGGCGGACGGCCAGTCGGATCCGCTGCGCGAGGCCCAGAAGGGCGGCAGCGACGAGCAGCACCGTCAGCCATTCGGCAATCGTGAGCGGGCCGGCTCGAGCTCCGGTCGCGCCCCAGACCGCGAGGCCGTAGGAGACGATGGGGAAGATGATGAGAGCAAGCACGAATTCTCCGCGCCCCAATCCTTCGTAGCTTCGCTGGCCAAACGTAGCCTCGAGCTGCGTGCCGCTGTATCCGTTGATGAGGACGACGAACGTTGCTGCGATCACCATCGGCGGACGCACACCCGAGCCCCAGGCCCAGCCGATCAGCACGAGCGAGTCGCTGACGCGGTCGGCCAGATGATCGAGGAAGTCGCCGAAACGCGTCGACTTGTGCTGAGCTCGGGCCACGATTCCGTCGAAGGCGTCGGCCAGCCCGGCAAGGCCGAAGAGGACGATGGCCGCGAGGAACAGGCGAGGGTGCACCCTTCCGTAAGCGAGAGCCAGAGCAGCCGCGATGCTCAGCAGCAAGGCCAGAGCGGTGATGGCATTCGGCGAGAGGGGGCAGCGGAGCGCGGCGGGGGTAAACCAACGGCTGAGCCGCTCTCGCCATACGTGCACGGCTCCATTCTATTGGGTCGCCAACGGATCCTACAGGGGTTGCGCTGTTTGTGGAGGGGCGCCCGCTTCGGGCGCCCGGCGCAGCCGTGAGCGTGCCGCCCGCCCCACGGCGGCCGAGGCGGCCGCCGCTCCACTCGGGTGCGTGGTGTCGCGCTCGAAGCGCCCGGCGCTCCAACCTGCGCAGCGACTCCTGTTAGTAGATGACCACCTCGTCGCCGACGTTCGCGATCTGATAGAGGTTTTCGATGTCGGAATCACCCAGGCGAACGCAGCCGTGCGAGACCGACTGCCCGAGCTTGTCCGGTTCATCGGTTCCATGGATGCCATAACCGTCACCGAGCTCGAGCCGGTATTTTCCGAGGACTTTGTCGAAATGGCGCTGCGGGCTGTCGACCGGAGGGACGATGATGGCGCCTCCGGCGGTGATCAGCTTCCCCGGGGGCAGCTCTCTCTCGACACCATTTTCCTGCACCACGACGGTACCGTGTTTGACCTGAAGAATGCGATGGCTGCCGTTGTTCGCCGAGCCGCCGAACCAGGACCAGACCCCCTCGCTCGCGCCGGTCTGAGCCGGCTGTCCGCTGTCGGCGTCGATGGCGTCTCCGGGATTCAGGTGCACCACGCTCATGCCGTTCTTGTGAGCCTCCTCCACATAGTGCCAGTCGGGTGGAACCCACTGCGGATTCTCGTCTTTCGACTTGATCTTGAATTTTCCGATCGGCGTCTCGAAAACGGTCGTGTGCCCGTCGACGGCCAGCCGGGTCCCTTTCCCCGTAGAGCAGATGGCTTGAAAGATGGTCTGGCCGTTCTTGCGGACGTAGAGCCGGTTCTCCGCGGTCGATACGACGATGGTCTGGTCGGTAGCGGGTGCGTCGTCGGTCTGCTTGGCCACCCCTTCGACCTTCGACTGCAGAGCGTTGACGTGCGCGCTGCGGGCCGCCGCTGTGGCCTTCAATCGCTCCACAGAGCCGCTGTTTCGCTGGCGGATCATCTGATCGATCAGAGCGAAGCGGTTCAAGCGCTGCTCGTCGCGAATGTTGATCACCTCACCGGCTGCGGCGAATGAGACCAGCCCCAATCCGAGAACCAGTAAAGCCCATGATCCCAGTAGTCCTACCCACCGTGGCATTGAGGTCTCCTCAGGTTGATCGAGCGTCAAAAGATATAAACCCGAGTCTGCGTCGAGATGCGCGGCCAGATCGCCGCGAGATCGTCCTCCGGCACCATGTACGATCCGGGCTTGGGACCCTTGAGCGGGCTTTCGGGCGATGGCGGCGAGTGGATCACGTAGTTGTTCGGGAGAAAGATCACGTATTTGCCGAGGCCATTCTCGATCGTCGGACGGCTGGCCGGAATCGGCTGACCAGCCAGAGCGTAGGCCCATTCCGGAACCTCCCAGGAGAGGCCGGCAGCCTTTCCCGCCACCGTGAAGGCCCCTTTCACCGGCACGAAATCCCACCTCCTCCCGTTCGAGCCCTTGAGCGATTTGGCCTGGCCGGGTTGCACCTCCATTTCACGGAGGATTTCGTTGCCCAGACGGAAATACATCTTCTTCTTCGCGGTATCGACGGCGATATAGAACTGAGCCGACTTGAGACTCTCGGCGTACTTCATCCGGACGTCGAGCTGCTGTGCCAGCTCCCCTTCCGTCAGATCCATCTGCGCCAGCTCATCGCGCACGCGTTTGACCTCGGCCGGCGAATTTTCGCTCTTCTTGAAGAGGGTGGCGGTCTTCTGCTCGACCAGATCACGCTGATGGCGCGCGTAGAGAAACGTTCCCAGCGCGACGACGAGCAGGGCCAGGTTCAGCCACAACGGCGGCCGTGGGAAGGTCCTTCGATCGCGAGAATCATCCCGATCTGCAGAGCGGCGATCAGACATGAAAGGGCTCCGGGGCCGGCGGCGTGAGAAGCCCGCCAGACACAATACGGCTGAGTAAGGCGAAAGGGATGCCAACGAAAGGGTGAAAGGTGAAACTGGTCTACGCAGAGCGATACATCGCCGTCCATCTGCCGATTCTGACCGGTAGAAATGCCCGGCCGCCCTTCCGTTTGAATTAGGTCCCTCCAGCGACACCTCTCCGCTCTACTGACGGCCGACCGACGCCGGAAGCTGGCTCTATGTCGGATTGTGCAAAGGGGAGGAAGCCCACTGTGAAGCAATTGAGAATGATCGTCAGCATCGCGCTCGTCGTCATGACCACGATCTTCACGTCTTCTGCATTTGCCGCGAGTGCGGGAGCGGTGCGCGGCAAGGTCTTGGGGCCGGACGGCCGGCCGATGGCTGGCATTCTGGTGCAGCTTCGGAACGACATTACCGGTTTCAAGCAGAATGCCGCGAGCGGCGCCGACGGGACGTTTGCGTTCAACAACATTCCGTTCAATGCGTACGAGCTCCACGCCGATGTGCAGGGTTTCCAGCCGACGCACAAGGCCGTCGATGTCCATACCGTGGTCCCGGTGGACGCGACGCTCCGACTGAATGTCGTCGTCTTATCGGAATCGATCGATGTATCCGCCGAGCCACCCGCGGCGCAGCTCGAGGCCGACAATACGGAGAGTCATATCGACATCGACAAGTCGTACATCGCAAAGGCGCCGGCCGCTGTGGCCTCGAGGGCCATGGAGCAGATCGTTACGTCGACGCCGGGCTTCGCAAAGGATGAGAACGGGCGCTTCCACTTCCAGGGAGCGCACAGTCAGAGCGAGTATGTCATCGACGGTCAGACGATCTCGGATCAGACAGGCGCCACATTCTCGAATTCGATCGATCCCGGCATTGCCCAGGGGATCGAGATCATCTACGGAAACGTCCCCGCAGAGTTCGGCGAGAAAGTCGGCGCGGTGATCAACCTCACGACGAAATCCGGTCTCGGGCTCGGTGCGCCGAAGACGGAGGCCTATGTCGGCTCGTCGAGGTTCGCGACCGTGGAGGCCGGTGCCTCGGTCGGCGGTGGGTCGCAGACATTCGGGTACTTCGGATCGGTGAATGCATCGAAGTCTGATCGTTTTCTCGATCCCGTCAACTTCGACAATTTTCATAACAATGGCAACACGCAGCGCGGCTTTCTGCGTCTCGACTTCCAGGCGTCCGATGCGAAGAGCTCGTTCCGAGTCACGACGCTCGTCGGGCAGACGCGGCGGGACGTGCCGAACACCGTCACGCAGGCTGTTGCCGGTCAGGATCAGAGCGTGATGAGCAGCGACGAGAACGTGAACGCCGGGTGGCAGAAAATTCTCTCGTCGTCCGCGATTCTGGAAGTCAACGCCTTCGGCCGTTTGTCGAAGTACGCGCTCCGCTCCTCGGCAAACGACACGCCCGTCACGGCGACCTCCGACCGCTCGCTCAACAACTTCGGTGTCAACCCGGCTTTCACCTGGACGAGCACCCGCAACGAGGTGAAAATCGGCGGGACGTACAAGCGTTTCCCCATTCACGAGCACTTCTCGTTCGGACTCACCGATCCCGCCTTGAACGATCCAGATGCGGAGGGCTTCAACCCGAACCTCACTCCTTTTGATCTGACGCGAGGAGGATCCCTGTTCGTGTTCGACGCACGCCGCACCGGCGTTTACTACGCCGGCTACGGCCAGGACAACATCAAGCTTGGGAATCTCACGACGAATGTCGGGGTCCGCTACGACAACAACAACCTCCCCCAGAAAGAGTCAGCGTTCGAGCCTCGCCTCGGTATCGCATGGTTCATCCCGAAGACGAAAACGGTGCTTCGGGCCTCCTACAACCGCGTCCTCTACACGCCGGAGTACGAGAACATCCTCCTCAGCTCTTCGCCGGAGGCGGCGAAGCTCGTACCGCCGGAAGTGCAACAGTCGCGCGAGCTCGGAGGCGGCGAGCTTCTCGTGCACTCCGAGCGCCAGAATGTTTACGACGTTGGAGTGCAGCAGGCCATCGGCTCGAGGATCCGGATGGATGCCGACGTCTGGCAGCGGAAGTCGCGCTTCGCCGGAGACCAGGACCAGTTCGAGAATACGGGTATCGTCTTTCCCCTCGCCTTCGCAAAAGGCGACTTCAAGGGATGGAACCTACGGTTTGACCTCGCACGGTCCGCCGGCTTCCGAGGCTTTTTCTCCCTCGGACATACGAGAGCCGTCTACGTGCCGCCGCTCTCCGGTGGACTGTTCCTCGACCAGGGTGCACTCGATTCGATCACCGGCGGCCCGTTTCTCATCGACCACGACCAGAAGCTCCAGTCGCAGGGAAACCTGCTCTACGACGTCGGGCAGTCGGGAGTCTGGCTCGGCACAACCGTTCGATACGACTCGGGCCTGGTCACTGATGCTGACCCACAGTCGCTGCTCGGAGACCCGGATAACGCGTTCGCGGCGCCTTTCGTCGTGCTGCACAGCGGCACACCGCTCGACCCGAACCGGATCAAGTCGCGGACCGTCCTCGACTTCTCACTCGGCGTAGACCTGCAGAAGTACCACATTCCGCTGAGTCTGCAGGCCGACCTGTTGAACGCGACGAACGAGAAAGGGCTGTACAACATCCAGTCTGTCTTTGGGGGCACGCACGTGACGCCACCGCGCATGCTGGCACTGCGGGTTCGTTACGCGTATTAGCTATCCTCGATCCGACGCCCGCCGTGAGGTCCCTTCTCAGAGGCGAAGCAGACGGTCGCGCAGTGCGCGTGAGTGAAAGCGACTGGAATGAAGCTCCTGCCCGTTTGCGAGCTTCAACACGTAGGTGCCCCCGGGCATGGGAGTGACCTTCGAGATCATCGCAATGTTCGCAATCGTGCCACGGCTCAGCCGCACGAATCGCTCTGTGTCGAGCCGTGCTTCAAGATCTTTCAGGCGATAGGTGATCGTATGCTTCTCACCGCGTGCCGTCGTGAGATGGATGAGCTCCCCATCGGAGACGATCGAAGCTATCTGGTCGGTTGGGACCAGAACGATCTCTCGCTTCCTGCGAACGGGGATTCTTTTCAATGGCCGGGCTGCGGATTCAACCATGCACGCAGCCGACGCGATCCGCGTCGCGGACCCCGTGACATCGGCGGAGTCGAGACGATCGATCGCGCGGCTGATCGTTTCGCGAAGACGTCCAGACTCGACTGGCTTGAGAAGATAATCGACCGCGTTCACCTCGAACGCGCGGACGGCGTACTCATCGTAAGCCGTGATAAACGCGATCATGGGAACGAGATCCTTCTTCAAGAGACGCACGACACTCAGACCGTCCACCTCCGGCATCTGAAGATCGAGAAGCGCGAGATCGGGCCTTTCCCGCTCGATGAGATCCACGGCCTCGGCTCCGTTCGTCGCCTCTCCGACAATTGCAACGTCCTCAAAGCCGCGGAGCATGGCGAGGAGCAGAGACCGGGCCGGGCGCTCGTCCTCTGCAATCACGACGCGCAGTTTGTCTCTCACGTGTCCTTCTCGATCAACAGATCGCGTTCAGGAAGGGGCATGATGAGACTGGCGATCGTCTCGACCGGCGTGCCCGTCACGCTCATTCTCGCCAGGGGACCGTATTGCTGGAAAAGGCGCGCTTCGAGGTTCGCGAGGCCAAGGCCTTCTCTGCGACCTACCGCAATCGCCGCGTCGTTCGTGCGTGAACCGGTGTTGCGGACAGAGATCACCAGGGCGTCCCCATGAACGAGTGCCGAGACGGCAATGCGCCCACCGTCCCGGGACGGCGCGATCCCGTGCTTGATCGCGTTCTCCACGAGGGGCTGGATGAGAAACGGAGGTACCTGGATTGCGCGCAGTGCGTCATCGACCACTACCTCGACGTCCAGACGTTCTTCAAACCGAGCTCGCTCGATGTCGAGGTAGGCGTAGACGAGGTCAAGTTCGTCGCCGAGTCTTACCGTGTTGCTGCTCGATCGGAGTACGCCCCGGAGGATCGCGGACAATTTCATCAACGTCAGATGCGCCCGGGTCGGCGATGTCTGAATGAGGTAGCCGACGGTATTGAGCGCATTGAATAAGAAGTGCGGATTGACCTGCGCACGCAGGGCCCGGAGCTCCGCTTCGGTCGCCAGTCGGTTTATGTCGTGCTCGCGGAGGCGTTGCTGGCCGCGCTCCTGTTCGAGGCGCACGGCGTCGATGCGTCTGGCCGCCAGGCTGGCAACCGCATGCAGCATCTCGATGTCACCGGAAAGGAGCCGGCGGCCACCGGC
>JADGNX010000030.1 GCA_017883265.1 Thermoanaerobaculia bacterium | reverse complement strand
ACGTTGGCTCGAGCGCGGAGCTGAGTCGTCCACTTGTCGATCTCCTGCTGAAGCTGAGTCGACTTGAGGAGGGTACGAATCTCTTCGCGCACGTCGCCCAGCGCCGGAATCGGAAGTCCGCGATCGCGTCGCTGGGCGCTCCACGTACCTTTGTAGAATGTCTCGATGTCCTCGTTGGGGATGAAGATCATTGGCGAGAAGCGCTCTTGAATGTAGGCCTCCACCTGAAGCTGGCGTTTGACGATGGTCCGAAACTCATCGAGAGTCAGCTGCGAGGCGCTGAGTGCGGCGGTGAATGCGGCCTCCGTCGGGAAGCGCTTGACGATCTGCCCGACTCGCGCCTCGATCGAGTCGCGAGGGATGTCTTCGGAGCCGAAGCGTTCGACGTCCTTGTAACGGAGAGTCTGCGATACCAGTTCGTCCAGCACGTCGTGGCGATAGTCATCATCCGAGCGGCCGGCGCGTCGGGGGAGGATCCGCATGGCGACCATCTGGTCGACCTCGCTCACGGTGATGACATCGGATTGGACCACTGCAGCGATCCGGTCAACGATGGCGCCCTGGACGGTTGTCAGCAAAAGCAGGCCGAACGGTAGGAGGAGCAAGATCCGGTTCCCCATCCGCCCGGCTCTAAGCTGACATTTCTGCAATACCTTACGGGAATCGACAGACATCGTATCTGGTTAACCTTGACACTCTCGTGCGACATTCCTAAAGTTGTTTGGCACTCGCGTAGCGGGAGTGCTAGAGCCATGCCTCAAAAACCCGACGTGCGCGAAGACGAGCTGGACAGCCGGGCCCGCGAGGTGCTGCGCGAGGTCGTGCTTCAACACGTCGCGACGGGAGAAGCGGTCAGCTCACGCTCACTGGCCCGCGGAGGGCGATTCCATCTCTCCCCGGCCAGCCTTCGCAACGCAATGGCCGATCTGGAGGACCTCGGATACCTTCAGCATCCTCACACCTCATCCGGCCGGGTCCCGACGGACCGCGGTTACCGCTTCTTCATCGACCATCTCATGCAGTCGCGCCGGCTCAGCCAGCAGGAGCGGGATGTCATCGACGGCCAGGTCGCTCACGCCAGCGAGGTCGATGAGGTCATGCATCTGGCTTCACGGGTTCTATCCAGGCTGAGCGACCAGGTCGGGGTCGTCTTCATGCCGACTCTGCACCGGCTGACGATGCGCAGCATCGACTTCATCCTCGTGGCCGAGGGGAAGGTCATGTGCATCATCGTCGGCACGAACGGCATGGTGGTGAACAAGATCGTCGAGACCCGGCAGGGATTTACCCGCGACGAGCTGGAGAAGATCAGCCGTTACATCAGCGGGGAGTATGCCGGTCTTGCTCTCGACACCATCCGGCGCCGTTTGATTCAGCTGACCGCCGAGGAGCGCTCTCAGGTCGATCAGGCCATGCACAAGGCGCTGGCTCTCGGCATCGGCGCGGTAGAGGATCTCATGCCGATGGAGCACGAGCTGTTCGTGGAAGGAACCGCTTCCATTCTCAACAAGCCCGACTTCGCCAACGCCGGCGTGATCCGGAAGACGTTTCTGGCGCTTCAGGAAAAAGAGAAGCTCGTGGAGATTCTCAACAGCTGTCTCAATGAGGACGGGCTGCAGATTCTCGTGGGGTCCGAGTCGGATTTCACGCATCTGCACAACTTCAGTCTGGTGGCGCGCCGGTATGGCTCGGAGTCCGCGCCACTCGGCATGGTAGGCATTCTCGGTCCGATGCGCATGGAGTATGCACGGGTAGCACCTCTGGTGGACTATCTGGGCCGCGCATTGAGCCGCAAAATCGAGGAAGAGGAGCAGCACGACTGATGGCAACCGACCGGCCGGATGACGGCGATCAGGAAGTATCGGATGACGCTTATGTGATCGAGGACACCGGGGAGTCGCTGAGCGACTTTCAGCCCCCGTCAGCCGAGGAGGGAGCGTCCTCTGCCGGCCGCAGCGGGAGCCTGGAGCCCGGAGCCGACGCCCTGCGCCAGGAGAACCAGAAAATCCGCGACCAGTATCTGCGGAGCCTTGCCGACTTCGAGAACTTTCGCAAGCGTTCGGAGCGCGAGAAGAGCGAGTTCCATCGCTACGCGAACCTGCAGATCATGAAAGAGCTGTTGCCGGTTCTGGACAACTTCGAGCGCGCTTTCTCCCACGTGCCGGACGCCGAAGGTGAGTTCGCCAAAGGAATCGAGCTCATTTACCGGCAGCTTGCCGATTCGCTTCAGAAGAACGGGCTCAGAGCCATCGGTGAGGCTGGCGTTCCCTTCGATCCGAACATTCACGAGGCTGTTATGCGCGAGGAGGATCCTTCGGTTCCTTCTCACACGGTCACCGAGGTGCTTCAGAAGGGCTACTTCCTCCATGATCGCCTGGTGCGTCCGGCCATGGTTCGCGTCGCCGTCGGTGGCCCTGATCGCCAGCAGCATGCGGGCTCGGGCATAATCTAGCTCTTCCACAAATGGCCAAAATCCTCGGCATTGATCTCGGAACGACCAATTCGTGCGTCGCGGTCGTCGACGTGACGACTCCACAAGTCATCTCGAACCGTGAGGGGAGCCGGACCACCCCGTCGGTCGTCGGCTTCACCGAGGATGGAGAGCGCCTGGTCGGACAGATCGCCAAGCGCCAGGCGATCACCAATCCGTACAACACCATCTTTGCCATCAAGCGGCTCATCGGACGGAAGTTCGACTCGGAAGAAGTGGGTCGTGCCAAGAAGGCTCTTCCCTATCAGATCGTTCCGGCCAGCAATGGCGACATCAAGGTGAAGATCCGCGACCGGGAGTACTCGCCGGAGGAGATTGCGGCGTTCGTCCTCGTGGAGATCAAGGCTTTCGCGGAGGAGTTCCTCGGCGAGCCAATCACCGACGCCATCATCACCGTTCCGGCTTACTTCAACGACTCGCAGCGCCAGGCCACAAGAGACGCGGGCAAGATCGCCGGTCTCGAAGTGCTGCGCATCATCAATGAGCCGACGGCTGCCGCCCTGGCCTATGGACTGGACAACAAGAAGAATCAGCTGATCGCCGTCTACGACCTCGGCGGCGGCACATTCGACGTCTCCATCCTCAAGTTGCAGGAAGGCCTCTTCGAAGTCCTCTCGACGTCGGGTGATACGTACCTCGGTGGGGAAGACTTCGACAAGCGGATCATGGACTGGCTGATCGACGGTTTCGAGCGCGACACGGGTATCGATCTGCGCGAGGACCGGATGGCGCTGCAGCGGCTCAAGGAAGCTGCCGAGCGAGCCAAGTGCGAGCTCTCGATGACCGAAGAGAGCCGTATCACTCTGCCGTTCATCTCGGCCGATTCCTCGGGCCCGAAACATCTGAACAGCGTCCTGACCCGACGCGAGCTGGAACGGCTGGTCGACGATCTGATCCAGAAGACCATCGATCCGGTCAACGATGCCCTCAAAGAGGCCGGCGTGACTCCGGGACAGATCGATGAGGTCGTTCTGGTCGGGGGTCAGACCCGGATGCCGAAGGTGATGGAGGCGGTCGAGAAGGTCTTCAAGAAGGAGCCGAACCGCAACATCAACCCGGACGAGGTGGTGGCTGTAGGCGCGGCGATCCAGGGCGCCATCATGCGCGGCGACATCAAGGACATGATCCTGCTCGATGTGACGCCGCTCTCACTGGGCCTGGAGACTCATGGCGGTCTGTTCCGCAAGATCATCGAGCGCAACTCCACGATCCCTACCAAGAACTCGGAGATCTACACCACGGTGGCCGACCACCAGAGCAAGGTGCAGGTCCATGTGCTGCAGGGAGAGCGGGAGTTCGCTCGCGAGAACAAGTCGCTCGGCAAGTTCGATCTGGTCGGGATCCCGCCGGCGCCGCGGGGCGTGCCGCAGATCGAGGTCACCTTCGCCATCGACTCCAATGGAATCGTCAGCGTGACGGCGCTCGATCAGGCCACCGGGCAATCCACCGGCGTTCAGATCAATCCCGCAGGAGGCCTGAGCAAGGACGAGATCGATCGCATCATCACCGATGCCACCGAGCACGCCCGGCATGACAGTGCACGCCGCGAGACACGCCTGCTGCAGAACAAGCTCGAAGGGATGGTCTACACCAACGACAAAGTCTTCCGGGAGTTCGGCAAACTGCTCTCCGAAGGCGACCGCGACCGGGTCCAGAAGATCATCAGCACCGCCAAGAACTCCATCGCCTCCGAAGACAAGCAGAAGCTGAGTGACGCCATCTTCGACCTCCAGTCAGCGGCACGCATTCTGACCAGCGTCATGCTCTACAACCCTATGAAGACCTCCTCTTCCGATGGCGGGGGGTTGGGGTCGTAAAGGGTCAGGAGTCGAGTAGTCGCGGCTCAGTGCCGCTCCCGTTTTCGGGACGCCTCTCCGGACCGGCGTACAAAGAGATGAAATTTTCCGCGCTTCCTTATCGATAACCGCCTACCGGATTCCGATTACCGGGTACCGACTTCCAACAACCGTATAGCGATACCAACTACACCCTATGGCTACTGTCGAAAAACGCGATTACTACGAGGTCCTCGGCGTCTCCCGCGAGACGCCTCTGGACGAGATCAAGAAGGCTTATCGCAAACTGGCGATCAAGTTCCATCCCGACAAGAATCCCGACAATCCGGAGGCGGAGGAGAAGTTCAAAGAGGCCGCCGAGGCTTATGGCGTCTTGTCTGATGACGACAAGCGCGCCCGCTATGACCGCTACGGACATCAGGGCGTGAGCGGCGCCAGCGGAGGATTCGACCCGAATCAGTTCACCGATTTCGCCGACATCCTGGGCGACTTCTTCGGTCTGGGCGACCTTTTCGGCGGTGGAGGGCAGCGCCGCCGGACGAACCGGGCGACCAGGGGATCCGACCTCCGTTACGATCTTCAGCTGGAGTTCGAGGAAGCGGTGTTCGGAAAGGAAGTCAGCCTCACCCTCCCGAAGATCGTCGCCTGCCAGAGCTGTAAGGGGACTGGAGCGAAGCCCGGTACGCAGCCCTCGACCTGCAGCGGCTGCGGAGGACGGGGTCAGGTGCGCTTCTCGCAGGGCTTCTTCGCCGTGGCGCGCACCTGTCCGCAGTGCGGCGGTGCCGGGCAGGTCATCAAGGATCCGTGCGCTACCTGCAATGGCGCCGGCCGTCTCCGTGAGGAGAAGGTGATCTCGGTGGCCGTGCCGGCAGGTGTCGACGAGGGCTCGCGGCTGAGGGTGGCGGGAGAAGGGGAAGCCGGCAGCAACGGCGGACCGGCGGGCGATCTCTACGTCCTCATCTCGGTGAAGGATCATGCGCATTTCGAGCGCCGGGACTACGACATCCATTCGGAGCAACCGGTGACGTTGACCCAGGCGGCCCTTGGAGGAGAAGTCAAGACATTGACTATCGAGGGCGAAGAGACGCTCAGGGTGCCGGCGGGAACGCAGCCCGGTCAGGTCTTCCGCCTGCGGGGCAAGGGAGTGCAGTTCGTCGATGCCAGCGGACGGGGTGATCATTACGTCCACGTCTCCGTGCGGGTGCCGACGACGCTCAGCGCCGAGCAGCGCGCGCTGCTCGAGAAGTTCGCCGAGACCGAGGGTGAGATTCCGCCGGAGCAGAAGGGCGTCTTCGATAAGGTCAAGGACTTCTTCGCCGGTTAGCGTTGACGTGGAGCGCGGCCGCCTCGGCCGCCGACCGCTCGGCGTCGAGCCGAGAGGCGTCCTGTAGGCTAATGAACGGTCCGTCGAGCCGGCACCTTATCCCGCCACGTGCCTCAACCGGCCGCACCACCATTCGCCTTTATTGCGCTCGCTGGACAGCGACAGGCCGGCGGCTGTGCACGCCGACAGCACTTCCGCGCGTCGGGTGGTGAGAATGCCGCTGAGGATTAGATCCGCCTCCGGGCGCAAGCGCGTGGTCAGAAGCGGCAGCAGCGGGAGGATCACCTCCGGGACGATGTTCATGGTGATGAGTGCGAACGTTCCTCGGAGCGCCTCCACCGGCCCGATGAAGACCGGCATCCGATCGGGCCTGACCTCGTTGCGCAGCATGTTGTCTCGAATCGGCGCGAAGGCATCGAGATCGTTGTCGAAGGCCACCACCTTGAACGCACCGGCGAGGAGCATGGCCATGGCCAGGATGCCGCTGCCAGTGCCGATGTCCGCGCAGAGCCGTCCGTGAAGGTCGATGCTCTCGAGCTCTTCGAGACAGAGGGCCGTGGTCTCGTGGGATCCGGTGCCGAAGGCCTGCTCCTGGGGAATGACAATCGGTAACCGGTCGCTCCGCGGAATGAGGCTCCAATCGGGAGCTACGACGAAGCGCTCGCCGATCTCGATCGGGACCAGAGACTGCTGGTAAAGGGTCAACCAGTCGAGCCGAGGGCGATCGGTCGCGGTGAGCTTTACAGGAATTCCATGGAAGGCGGCGGTGGCTTGATCGCGGGTCGGGGCGTCGCCGAAGTAGGCCTCGACGGCCGTCTCACCCTCCTCCTCCACCAGCCGGCTGCCTGAGCAGCCGGCGAGGAAGAGACGCGCCTGCACCGCGTCATCGGTGCTCTCGTCTCTCGGGTAGCGGATCTCGAGGATGTAGTCGGTCATTGATCACTGAGCGCCGCTCCACTGGCCCGCCGCGCCGCTACGGGCGTTCGGCCAGGTTGACGTAGTCGCGGCGTGCCGCGCCGGAGTAGATCTGGCGAGGGCGGGAGATCTTCTGGTCCGTATCGAGGAGCATCTCCTGCCACTGGGCGAGCCAGCCCGAGGTTCGGCCGATGGCGAACAGCACCGGGAACATATCCATGGGGAACTTCATGGCCTGATAGATAAGGCCGGAATAGAAGTCGACGTTCGGGTAGAGCTTGCGCTTCACGAAATAGTCGTCGGAAAGCGCGATCCGCTCCAGTTCCAGAGCGATTTTCAGCAGGGGGTTTTTTCCCGTGACCTCGAAGACTTCATCCGCCACACGCTTGATGATCTTGGCTCGCGGATCGTAATTCTTGTAAACGCGGTGGCCGAAGCCCATCAGCTTCACTTCACCGTCCTGAACCCTCTTGATGAAGGCCGGGATGTTTTGGATCGAGCCGATCTCGGTCAACATCTTGATGACTTCTTCATTGGCCCCGCCGTGAAGAGGTCCGTAGAGGGCGGCCGCCGCGCCGGCCAGCGCGGAATAGGGATCGACGTGCGAGCTTCCGATGGAGCGCATGGCGCTGGTCGAGCAGTTCTGCTCGTGATCGGCGTGCAGGATGAACAGCACATCGAGGGCGTGCTCCAGAGCCGGATTCGGTTTGTATCGAACCTCGGTCATTTTGAACATCATGTTCAGGAAGTTGCCGGCATAGCTCAGATCGTTGTCCGGATAGGCGAACGGCATGCCGGTGATGTGCCGGTACCCAAAGCCGGCGATCGTGATCACCTTGGCGATCAGCCTGTAGATCTGCTTCCGTCGCGCCTCGGGATTCCCGATCTCCTTGGCATCCGGATAGAAGGTGCTGAGGGCGGCCACCGTGGAGATCAGCATTCCCATGGGGTGGGCGTTGTAGCGGAAGCCATCCATCAGATTCTTGATGTTCTCGTGGAGGATGGTGTGATGCGTGATGTGGAAGGTCCAGGTGTCGAGCTCCGACTGCGTCGGCAGTTCACCGTAAAGCAGAAGGTACGCCGTTTCCAGATAAGTGCTGTGCTCGGCCAGTTGCTCGATGGGGTAACCGCGGTACTCGAGAATCCCCTTGTCGCCATCGATGAAGGTGATGGCGCTGCGGCATGCTGCTGTGTTCATGAAGGCCGGGTCGTAAGTCATCAGCCCGAAGTCGTCGTCCGTCACCTTGATTTTGCGCAGGTCGGTGGCACGGATGGTGTCATCCTTGATTGGCACTTCGTAGACTTTTCCGGTGCGGTTGTCGGTGATTGACAGCGTGTCAGCCAAGCAGAATTACCTCCACATCATGGTCGGGCTCAATCTATCATCTTTGTCACGCGGCGAGAGAGGGTGGTTCAAGGTTGATGCCGTGAAGCCGTCGTCCGCTGATCGCTGCACGGCGTTTGACGATCTCCTCACACCACTGGCCCACCCTCCGCCGGGCCCTCCAGCAGATCGCCGTATCGAGCTGCGATGAGGGTGGTCGCTACGATGGCCGCAGTCTCAGCGCGAAGGCGTCGTGGTCCAAGATGCTCGAAGCGCGCCCCCGACGCGGCGGCCAGGTTGAGCTCCTCTTCGCTCCATCCCCCTTCCGGCCCGATGAGAAGAATGAGCGGGTCGCTCAGATCGTTCGGCGGGGAGATCGGGTGACCGGCGTCGAAAATGATCTTTGTTCCCTGCCGGAGCAGCACCGCCGCAAGCGACGCATTCCCGGCCAGCGTGGGGACGACTGCGCGTCCGCACTGCTTGACTGCTTCGAAGATGATCTTTCGCCACCGGTCTCCTTTGCCGGCGAATCGTTCCGGGCGGATCTCCATCCGATCGGTCAGTAGTGGAACGATCTCCACCACTCCGAGCTCGGTCGCCTTCTGAAGCACCAGCTCGAACCGCTCGAGATTGATCACGGCCATGGCCAGGACGATTTTTCGAGGCGACTCGCGGACCGGCGCATCGGCCACGATCTCAACTTCCCATCCGGAGGTTCCGAGCGTCACGATCCGCCCCGTCGCAGACCGGCCGCTACCGTCGAAGATCTCGATCTCTTCGCCTTCGCGCAATCGGGTGACGCGGGCGTGGTGCATCTCCTCACCGGTCAGCAGAACGCGGCCGCCGGCCACCAGGGGCCCGCTGGCGTGGAAGCGATGTCTCATGCTGTATGTACCTCCCTCAATCCGATCTCGCCGAGACCGACGTGTTGAAGCCGCGGTTAGAGCGGGAAGAGATCCGTAGCGATCCCGTACGGCAGGCCTTCGGAGAAGTAGAGGATGCCACACCGAGGATCCAGGTTCTGGAGTGGCGCGCAGGGGCCAAGGCGGGATCCTCTGTCCATTCTCCGGAAGAAGACGCGAACATGCAAAGAGTTTTGAAGACATTCGGAATGGCGGCCTTCCCGGCGAGCTTCCTTGTTTTGCCTTGACACACCACTAGAGGTCCCGCCCGGCTAGGCAAAGCCGGCGATTGCGGCGATAATCGCGGGCGAATGGCGCTGCTCCAGATCAACCTGCTCGGTGATTTTCAGACGAGAGGTGCGTCTGGTTCGCTCGTGACGCTGCATTCCAAGAAGTCGCAGGCGCTCGTAGCTTATCTATCCACCCGCCCCGCGCAGCTCGTTTCGCGAGACAAGATCGCGACTCTTCTCTGGGGTAGCACGGCTCAGGAGCAGGCCCGGCAGAGCCTCCGCCAGACCCTTTTCGGACTGCGCAAGGAGCTCGCGATTCTCTCCGAGAGTCAAAGGATTCTGGTGGAGGAGGGCGATCAGCTCGGAATCGATCCCGAACTGGTGGAAACCGATTCGGTTCGTTTTCAGACGCTGGCGGACGATCACACCGACGGCTCGCTGGAGGCTGCCGCCGAACTGTACGAAGGCGACTTCCTCGAAGGTTTCACTATCAATGAGGAGAAGTTCGACCAATGGGTGCTTGCCGAGCGCGAGCGTCTTCATGAGATCGCCCTCAAAGTGCATTCCGAGTTACTCGAGCAGCAGGGACGCGCGGGGTCGATCGACAAGGCCATCGCCACGGCACAGCGCTCTCTGCGGATCGATGCTCTGCAGGAGAACGTCCATCGAGGTCTGATGCGGCTCTATATGCAGCGCGGCGATCTCGTCTCCGCGCTGCAGCAGTACGAGACATGCGCTCGCCTTCTCAAGAGGGAGCTGCGCGTGGAGCCGGAACAGGAGACACGAAAGCTTCACCAGGAGATCCTGCAGTTGCGATCCTCGGCGCGCCTGCATGTCGCCGGCGAAGATCCGCGGCCGGATCGGAAACCGACCATCCTGGTGGTGGAGGACAACCAGCTCAACCGCGAGCTGACCAACGCCGTGCTCCGCCAGGCGGGATATACGGTGCTGCTGGCCAAGGATGGTGCTGAAGCACTTCTGCTTCTCGGCAAGGAGAGAGTCGATCTTCTCCTGCTGGATATCGACCTTCCGTTCATCGACGGTCACACCCTCCTCGAGGCGGCACACCAGAACGGGATCGACGCGCCGGCCATCTTCATCTCCGGGATGCCCGGCGACGAACCGGAAGTGAAGGCTTTCCAGATTGGCGCAGCCGACTTTATTCGCAAGCCGGTCAAGAACAGCGTGCTCCTGATGAGGATTGCCCGCGTTCTGAAAGACTCTGTCGCCGGCTGAATCGGGCCCTCGACTCAGTCGCTTGCTCCGAGCCCGCCCTCGGGTACGGTAAAATCCTTTCGATGCTTCCAGCGCGACCTCTCGATCCCGTCGAGATCCGGATCCTCGGCAGTCTGCTCGAAAAGCAGCTGACCACTCCGGAGTATTACCCTTTGACCCTCAATGCTCTGGTAGCCGCCTGCAATCAGAAATCGAATCGCGAGCCGGTTATGGAAGTAGGCAACGGCGAGGTCGAATCGGCTCTCATGCGCCTTCAGGATGAGAAGCTGGTCTGGCGCGTGCTCGGCGGTCGCAGCGTCCGCTTCGACCACAATCTGCCGTCGATGTGGCATATCGATCCGGCCGATCGTGCTCTGCTGACTCTCCTCTTCCTGCGCGGACCGCAGACTCCAGGGGAGTTGCGCGGCCGAAGCGACCGGCTCTATGCGTTCGAGGGGATCGACGACGTCGAGGCGCATCTCAAGAGGCGCTCGACCGGGGATGAGCCGCTTCTCGAGGAGATGCCCCGCCGTCCGGGGCAGAAGGAGAGCCGGTGGCGGCAGAAGCTCGGCGGACCGGCTCCTCCCGAGAGTGAAGAGAGGATTGCGCGAGCGGCCGATGAACCGGTCGAAAGTGGCCACGAACCGCTTTCGGTCCGGGTGCGACGGCTCGAGGAGCAGGTCGATTCTCTTTCCAGCGAGCTGAAGGCGTTGAAGCAGACTCTCGGCGCCTGAAATCGTCAGCTTTACTTGACGGGTGTCGCTGGCACTATTCGAATTCGAAACGGAGACGGCTCCGCAGGTGACCGAGAAAGGTTCCGACTAATCCTCCGGCCGTGTTCCAGATGATGTCGTTGATGTCCGCTACCCGGGTAGGAAGGAAGTACTGGTAGGCCTCAACGGCACAGCTGAATGAGAAGCTGATGAGGATCGTCAGAACGTAGGTCTGAACCGTCGGGCGGTGGTCTGAATGGAGCGACAGGAATAGCAGAAAGCCGAACGGCAGGAACAGCAGGATGTTTCCGACGATCGGCATCACGACCATGGCGATCAGCCATGTGGAGGTCGACCGGTGATGCAGACGGGCCCAGAGATGGCGCAGCCCTTCGAAGGGAATCGGATCGACCTTGGCGTAGCTCTTTCCGGAGATCGACAGAGTCACGACGATGATGCCCGCCGTCACCAGGAGCAGGAGCAACACCGTGAATGGACGCCGAATGATGATCATCCGCTCAGTCATTGAGCTGTCACAGTAGCCGTTCCGCACCGTCGTCTTCAACGCCGATCAAAGCGGCCTGACCTCGACGAGGGGCGCCGGTCCCTCTACACATGCTCGCGTCATTGACGCTGCGGACTCCGGCGCGAACCGGATTGGCAGCAGAAACCGAGGCGGCTCAGACGTTGACGAACTTGCGGAAGTCGACGTTGAGGATCAGTCCAATGGCCATGAAAAACATCATGGTCTGCGACCCGCCGTAGGAAATGAGCGGAAGGGGGATGCCGGTCACCGGCAGTAGTCCAATCTGCATCGACACATTGATGAGGATGTGGAAGATGAAGAATCCGATCAGGCTCAGGACGAGGAATGTCCCCCCGCGGTCTCTCGAATTCTTGGCCACCGACAAGGACTGAACAATGAGGAAGAGGTAGAGCGCCAGGACGACCGTGACGCCTACGAATCCCCACTCCTCTCCCAGCACGGAAAAGATGAAGTCGGTGTGGCGGGCGGGGAGGAACTCCAGGTTGACCTGAGTGCCGTGAAGGAAGCCCTTGCCCGTAATGCCGCCTGAGCCGGTGGCGATCTTCGCCTGCATGACCTGATAGCCGGACCCTAGTGGATCGCGCTCCGGATCCATGAAGATGGCGATGCGCTCCCTCTGGAACGGCTTGAGGAAGTGCCAGCCGATCGGAGCGGCGACCATGAGACAAAGCACAGCGATCAGCCACCATCGCAGCTTGATCCCTCCGAAGAACATGGCCACGCCGATGAGCGGGAAGAAAGCGGCTGCCGAACCGAAGGCCGGCTGAACGGCGATGAGAAAGACCGGCAGGCCGATGATGGCCATGATGATGAAGAAGCTCTTGAAGTTCAGATAGGCGCGGTCATTCGAATCGAAATACTTGGCCACCATGAGCGCGGTGAAGATCTTCATGAACTCCGCTGGCTGAAACTGGAAGCTGCCGATGTGAATCCACGATCTGACGTTGCGGGTGAAGCGCCCATAAAACAGGAGGTAGAGCAGCAGGACGATGCCGATGGAATAGAGGATGGGCGAGATTTCCATCAGCGCGTGATAGTCCACCGTGATCATCACTACCATCAGCAGCAGGCCGATGGAGGTCCAGAGGATCTGTTTCTTGAACAGCGGCGCATCGGGACCGAAGTGAACGGCGCTGTAGACCAGCAGACAGCCGACGGCCGCGATGACGACGGCGGTGCCTAGGAGATTCAGATCCAGCCTGGAGACCGTACGGTTCATGGTAGCCATCGACGAGTGAGCATCCTTAGCGTGAGAACTTCAGGCGACAGATCATACGGCTTCGCCAGGCAGCGTACCCATCCGCATTGTCGCTGCAAGGTCTTAGCACAATGGTTGCCATGCAGACACGGCCGGAGGGATTGTTCTCCAACGTAGCGGGCGTCGCATTCGGCGCGGTGCGAAGAGCTGCAGTGGCTCATGCACCGTTGTGGATGACCCGGCCGCTCGGGTCTCCGACCCTCCAGGGGTCTGGTTGGGACAAGAACCTGTTTCCGAAGCGCCTCGCTAACGCTCACCAGGTGACTCTCCGGTGATCATTCAACGGCCGGCAGTCCTGAGGCGTATGGAAGGGAAGAAATTGCCTGAGCCCGGGATTGTAGGACGCGGTAACCCACATTTTGGAAGATCAGATCGAATTTCTCGCTTCCGTCGAGCCGAAGCGGGGTGGCGTCGGGATAGCCATCGCCGTCTCCGTCATCCTCCACATCCTGACGCTGACCTGGCTCGTCCTCAACTACCATCCGGTCGGCATCGCCTCCAAAGAGGCCGTCCCCCGCTACATCGAATTGATCCGGCAGCAGCCAAAGACCTTCGAGCAGGCTCCCGGACCGAAGACTGACTCCGCTCCCATCACCGCCCCCTGGTCGAATGCCAATCGCAAGGCCAGCATGCCGAAGCCAACAGGGGATCGGCCGACGGCGCGGCCGGGAGACGACACATCGTTCTACGCTCCTTCGATGACGAAGGCGGCCGGCAAGGGACCGCCTGCGGTCTCGCCTCAACAGGCCCAGGCCGCAGAGCGCGAGCAGAGGGCGGAGCAGCAGAGCCCGGACCCGGCCCGCCAGCGGCCGACCGCGGCCGGCTCCGTCTCCAGCTTTGCCTACCATCCGGCGGCCGCCGTTTCCGGCAATCATATCGACTGGAAGTCCGCCATCCAGGAAGTCGGGCGCGTCGCCTCCCTCGGCAACTCGGGCGACGCCGTCGACATCGCCGGCGCCGCCGGCGGCGAGAAAGGGTTTGCCGAGAACGGCCCCATCTCCTTCGAGACACAGTGGTACGACTGGGGTGCTTATGCCGAGTCGATGATCAACAGGATTCGGGTGAACTGGTACGCCAACATGCCGACGCTCATCCGCATGGGCGTGAAAGGCGTCGTGACCATCCGCTTTACCATCCATCGAGACGGGACCATGACCGACATCACCACCCTGTCGACTTCGAGCGTCCCACCCTACGACTTTGCAGCGCGCAAGGCTCTCGAGATCTCGTCGCCGCTCAATCCGCTCCCTCGTGATTTCCCGAACGAGACCGAGCGGGTTACCTGCCAGTTCTACTACAACCTGAATCCTCCGACGCGCTAGATCCCGATAGTCCGACGGAAGATTCCTCCCGGGGAACCGGATGGAATCGCCATCGCATGTTGGTCGTCACGGCCTCGGGTTCAAACTAGAATAGGAGAGACAAGACCGGTCAGAAGCGGGTGATTCCTGCTATTTCTCGTCGTCCGAACGGAGGGTCTCTCTTGCGTACTCTTATCGTCCTTTTGGCCATCGTGTGTTGCCTCGGTGCAACCGCAAGCGTAGCTCCTCTGGATCTGCTGCAGAAGGGTCGGGATGAATATCGAGGCGGGAACTACTCCGATGCCGCGCGCGACCTCCGGGACGCCGCGCAGGGCTTCATGTCTCCGGCCGAGATGCAGCACTACATCGATACCGGACACTACTCGTCGCTGGGAGATTTCGAGACGGCCCTCATCTATCTCTCGCTGGCCTACGACAAGATGGGACGGACGCGCGAAGCCCGCGAGCCGGTCCTCCGGATCCTGGCAGCCGAACGGGTCGAACCGCATTACGCGGACTTGAAACTGGACGCCGATGCCTCCGACTTCGAGGCGCTGGCCAATCGCGTTGCGCCCGCCGTGCCGCTTCCGCCGAACGCAGCGTTGGCCCGGTTGCGTGGTGTGACTCCGCAAGCCCCGGTGGCCGTGGCCGCAGCTACGCCCCCACCGGTCAGTTCCGCCGCGGCGTCGGTGAACACCGCCGACATGGCCGCTCCGACCCCACCGGCCGCGGCGTCAACCTCAGCGACCGCGGCAGCCCCATCTTCTTCGGGCTCGGCCGCTGAGGCCACTCCGCCGCCAGTGGCGAGCGCCAGCACCGCCACCTCCCCCTCTCCGGCCTCCGAGCTGCCAGCAGCCACGACCGCCGCGGCTGCATCCGCATCCAACACGCCCGCATCCAACGCGCCGCAAAGCCCGGACGCCCCGAAGCCGGCCGTTCAGCCTACGGTCGTCGAACAGCGCGCAGCCGAGCAGCAGAGGGTGGAGGAGGAAGCCGGGCAGAAGGTCGTCGCGGAACGCGCCGAGCTGGAGCGCCGGACATTGGAGCGGATCGCAGCAGAGCGTGCCGCGGCCGAAAAGGCGGCCAGCGAGAAAATTGCCGCGGAGCGTGCCGCGTCCGAGCGAGCATCCGATGTCAAGGTCGCTGCGGCTCTCGCCGAATCGGAGCGTGCTGCGTCCGATCGCATAGCCACCGAGCGTGCAGCATCGGAAAAGGCGGCCACAGATCGGATCGCCATGGAGCGCGCCGAATCAGAGCGCGCTGCCGCCGAGAAGATCGCTGCGGCTCGAGCCGAGGCCGAGCGAGCCGCGGCCGACCGCATAGCCGCCGAGCGTGCGGCCACGGAAAAGTCTGCCAACGAACGGATCGCCGCGGCCCGCGCCGCAGCCGATCGTCTGGCCGCCGAGCGAATCGCGGCCGAGAAGGCCGCCGCAGATCGCGCCGCGAACGAGCGGGTGGCCGCGGCACAAGCCGAAGCACGCCGTAACCTCTACACCACTCTCCGCCAGGCCGAGGCTTTCGCCACGAATGGACAGATCGACAGCGCCAATGGCGTCTACACGCGTCTGCTGAGCTCACCTGATGCGTCGCGCGATGCGCTCGCCGTCGTCGCCAGCGGGCTTTATCGCACCGGCGACTTCACGCGTGCCGTGCAGGCGTTTCAGAAAATCGGCACGTTCAATCGTGGTGAGGAAGACCTGCGCTATTACTACGCGGTCTCACTCTACGAGACTGGCCATTATGCCGACGCGCAGCGTGAGCTCACCTGCGCCCTGCCGTTCATCGAGATCAATGACTCGGTGGCGCGTTATCGCGCCAAGATCGAAGGCTCCAACGCCCGACAGGCTGCGGTCCGATAGGTCCGAATGGGGCTTAGCCGCAGCTGATGAGTCGCGCCGCAGGGAGTATCGTGTCTATATGCGTTGGAGGAAGGGCGAGCGAGAACCCGTGAAAACGACGAATGACCCTGGAACGTAAGAAAGTCCTCCGCTACGGTGTGGCCCTCGACGCGGTCGTGCTCGTCACCGGCGTCGCCCTCAACTTTTCCGATATCCCGGCGCTGGTCATCGTCGCCATGTTCACTGCTGCGGTGGCTATCGGAGCCTGGCGCGGCGGCTGGGGGCCGGCCCTGGCCGGTCTCGGACTCGCACTTGTGAGCGCGCTGGTCTTCTTTCGCGCCGGTATGCCGGCCGCCATGCTGGCTCTGCTGGCCCTGAGCGGGGTTGGCGGCGCCTGGGTGGGCGTATCGGTGCGCCGCGGCTCATTGAATTCCGAATCGATCATCCCGGCAGGAGACGTCGAGCCACTGCAGCTACTCGATCCGGCATCATTGGATCGGGCGGAAGACGATGCGGCATCGCGCGATTTTCTGCGCGATGAAGAGCTGCACGTCATGACGCAGCCAGAGAAGCCGCCTGCCGTAGCCCCTTCAGTCGAGCTCCCCTCATCGATGGCCTCCGCCCCGAGCGAGGATGAGGAGTCGAAGCGTCTGCTCGAGGATCGGTTGGCAGCGAACCGCGCGCTGATCGAAGAGGCCCTGAACGAGCGTGTCGAACGACAGGGGCAGAGCGATCGGATGCTGTTCTCTCGACGCGCCGCGGAACGACTGGCAATAGAGCGCGAACAGGCCGAGCGCGAGTTCCAGAAGAGACTGACGACCGAGCGGGCTGCGATTCAGAGCCGGCTGGCCGAGCAACTGGCGACCGAGCGCGCGGCGATGGAGCGCGAGGCTGCGCTTCGCCTGGAACAGGAGAAACGAGTGGTCCAGGAGTCGATAGCCAGGCAATTCGACTCCGACCGCGCTGCCCTGACGAAACGGCCGGCGTCTGCCATGGTCCCCTCACCAAGCGACCCCGTTGTGCCGTCGCCGGTGACGTCCGAATCGCTCGTGGAACCTTCCGACGCCGATTCGCCGAGCCTGGCAGGCTCCGCCCTCCGAACGGCGCCGGCAACCGGGGCGCCGCAGATACAGACGCAGGCGCAAACGCAGACGGGGCCGCCGCCGTTTGCCGGCGATCCGCAGACGATCATGACCGCCCGCGGTCCGGTCCCGAAGCGTCCGCTATCGAAGACGCCAGCCCGGCCCGAGCCGGTCGGTCTCTTCGGATCGTTGTGGAGCAGCGCAAGCGGATTGTTCGGCCGCCGTATCGGGTCGCGGGCCAGCGTGAATCTCCGCTCACGCGGCCCGACACCGCCGCCACGGGTGACGGCAGCCAGCAAGAGTCCCGCTCCAGCCGAGCCGAGACGCCCGCGTTTGCTCCTGATCGAACGACGCCGGGCAATGGCCGACACGGTCTTGCCGGAGCTTCGCAAGCGTGGCATCGACGCCGAAGTCGTGGAGCGATGGATCGATGCCATCGACGAGATGTTCCGTTTCATGCCCGACGCGCTTCTGGTGGACATCGAGATCCCGGAGTACGAGCGACTTCTGGAATCACTGACCGGGCCGAGCTCCGCTCTCCCGGTTTTCCTGACCGGCCGGAACCGTCCGTCCGCGGGGCAGGTGGAACGGATCCCCAATGCAGGATTTCTGACGCGCCCCTACGATGCCGATGAGCTCGAGCGAGCCGCGCAGCAATTCTCGCACCGCTCGCGCGCCGGTGTTCGTCGCATCGCTGTGCCATTACCGACCCTGGAACCGGACGAACCAGGCGAAGGGGACCTCGCTCCCATACCCCTGGCGGAAGATGCCGGTATGACTGAACCAGCGCGGCCGTCAATTCCGATCCCGTCTGCGGAACCGCGGCAGTTCCCTTCGGCCGACAGGCACGAGGCGCCCGTTGTGGCCGTGGCTGACGCCGCGGATTACATCGTCGAATGCTTCAACTGTGGCGGCATTTACGATGCGATGGAGGCCGAATGGTGCAGTTGCCTGACCAGGGAGCGCTCGCTGGTCTGTGCCAGTTGCCTCACCTGCTTCTGCAAGGCACCGCCGGCCTACAAGGAAAGGTTCTGGCTCGAAGCCCCCGCGAGTCTCTTCGAGCGGAAGACCGCCGAGAAGCGCCACGAGTCTCCGGCCCCCAATCCCTCTCCGGACTTCGTGACCCGCCCCCTCGTTCTTCTGGCCGAGGACGACGAGGACACCCTCCTCATCGTGCAGCGCGTCGCCGCCGATCTCGGTTACGGGTTCATCGCGGCCTCAAACGGACAGGATGGACTCTCACTGGCCCGCCTTTATAAGCCGGACCTGATCCTTTCCGATGCCTTCATGCCGAAGCTCGATGGGCGCGAGATGTGCCGGACCTTGCGTGACGAGCCAGGCTTTGAGCAGTGTCACATGGTGGTGATGACCGGTTTGTATACCGACACCAAATACAAGAGCGAGGCTCTCAGTCGGTTCAAGGTCGACGAATACCTGGCCAAGCCGGTGGCCATCAACGAACTCGTTGCACTGCTGCAGAAGTATCTGGATGGCCATGAGGTCAAGATCACTACGCAGCCCCTGCCGGCGCCGGAGGTAGCGAAGGCCCAGCCTCAAGTGACCATCAATGAACTGGATGAATGGCCCGAGGAGTCGATTGCGCTCTCCGAGCTGATGGCCGACTCCGAGCAGAATGCGGACGAGGTCGGTTTTGAAGTCCTCGCGAGCACGGCGCCTCCTTTGCAGCTTCCGGAGTTACGGCTGGAAATGGCGAGCACTGAATCGCTGCCGCAGCCCGAAGCAGCACCCGAGCAGACCACGTATGAAGTCTGCTGCTTCTCCTGTGCCGAACTTTTCGACGCAGCGCACGCCGAATGGTGCACTTGTCTCGGCCGCGATCAGACGCTCGTTTGTCCCGAATGCGGAAACTGCTTCTGCAAGGCTCCCTCGCTGTACAAGGAGCGGTTCTGGATGGATGCGCCCTCCATTCTCTTCGAACGGAAGACGCTCGGCTCCCGGCGGACCCCCACCTCGAGTGAGAGTCTTTCACCCGATGATGTGAAGCGACCTTTGATTCTTCTGGTGGAGGATGACGAGAACATTCAGCTCATCGTCAGGACCGTCGTTACCACGCTCGGATACGGCTTTGTGGTCGCTGCCGATGGGCAGGCAGGTCTCGCGCTGGCCCGGAGGTACAAGCCGGAGCTGGTCCTGTCGGACGCCTTCATGCCGAAACTCGATGGACGGGAGATGTGCCGGCTGCTCAAAGCCGATCCGGCCACCGCGCATGCCAAGGCCATTGTCATGACCGGGCTGTATACGGATCGAAAGTCCCGGAACGAAGCATTCGACTACTTCAACGTCGACGACTATGTGGCGAAGCCGCTGGCGGTAGGCGACCTCATAAAGCTCCTTCGGAAGCACCTCCCCGCCGAAGTCCAGCCGACGATGTGAGCAGGCCCTTAACAGTCGATGTAGAATCTCCACGCCGGCCGCGACGGCCGGACAGGCCTCGATTCGTTCCGGCGGCAAAAAAGCAAGAATGATCAACCACTGCGATGATGGTCGGGCCAGGGGTCGAGCCTTGCTGCTGGCGCCCGCTCTTCTGACGTTGGCCGTCGCTGCCTTCGGGCAGAACCCGGAGCTCTTGCCAACGGTCAAACTACGTCCGGCGGCGAGCGCGCCCGCACAGACCACCGATTGCGCGACGGGACTGGCAGCAGCAGCCCCTCGTCTGGAGATCGAGCCGGCCCGGCCGCCGGAGATGCCGCGGGCCGTGGAACGGGCCACCGCCGCTTCCCGCGATATTTCCACCCTCCTGCGCCGTGTTCAGGATGCGGCAGAGGCGAATGACCGTACGGCCTTCAAAGACACCCTGGAGTCGGCCCGCGCCGGAGTCCGAAACCTCGATTCCGGCGCCCAGCGGACACGGGCGGACGAGATTCTCAAGGTCTACGACGATATCCAGCGGGTGTGGGATTACTCCTTCGCCACTCCTACGGGCTCCTTTTTCAGCGCCGAAAGTCAGGGAGGCACTCTGCTGGCGGCGATGTCCCGTTATCCCGGCTATACCGATTTCATCAGGAAACAGAGCCTCGTCGACCAGGAACACGAGCGGTTTTATCCAACGCGGGAAACCCGCGCATTCCTGACGACTCAGGCCGAACAGATGCTCCGCGGCGCACGGCTTGGAACGGTGGCGGGCACTAAGATACGGGTCGCCGCCGGATCGGAGCCGGGCCGCTCGGCATCCGCATCGCGGAAGTCGGTGCAGGGAGGCGGTTCATCATCCTCCGACCAGAAGGCGCATCGTCCCTCCACGGGGACGAAGTCCCGCTCCTCCAATGCCCGCCCGCGCGCTCCGAAATCTCACGCAACCGCCGGCGAACGTTCCGGATCGGCCTCGACTCCGACTCCGACTCC
>JADGNX010000171.1 GCA_017883265.1 Thermoanaerobaculia bacterium | reverse complement strand
CAGGAGATGGCGGGATTCATCGAGTCTCACGGACTCGGCAGTCAACCGCTGGCCGCGCACAGCGAGACCACCACGTCCGCGCTCGCTCCCTACCTGAATCATCCGCTGTGGTACCCGGGGATCGAGGAGTACGGAACCTTCGGAATGTGGGACAAGAAATTCGATGCCGGCCTCGACGTGCCCTATCCCGACGCGGTGAAGCGCGCACGAAAGCACTTCTCCGGACGCAGCGATCTTCTGATCCTGCTGAACGTCGAGATTCCGAATCCGGCCACCGAAGGTCTCTCGCTCGTCCACCAGACCAACGTGCCGGTATTTGAGCACACCGACGAGCGATTCTGGCTCTATCGTCCCTCTGCCCGGTGAGGCTCCCCGGCAGAAGCAACAGAACCGGCGCAACCCGGCGACCCTGATGGAGCGTGCCACCGCGCCTGGGCCCCTTCTGTTCTCGAACGCCTGCCGGCGAATCTGACACAATGGCCTCATGATTTTCAGAGCCGCCCTGACGCTCGCTTTGATCGCATCGAGCCTTTCCGCTGGGCCGAGCTCCGAACCTCTGAGTGCGAACGAGCAGGTGCTGGTCCGGTATGTCGACGCCCACAACGATGAGGGCCTCGCTCTCCTGGAACACGTCGTCAACATCAACAGTGGCACGCACAACCTGAGCGGCGTCCGCGAGGTCGGCAGGATCTTCCGGGCCGAGCTCGACGCACTGGGATTCAGGACGCAGTGGGTTGCACAGGATGAGGTAAAACGGGCCGGCCACCTCGTTGGCGATCATCCGGGAGCGGGCCCGCGCATTCTGCTGATCGGTCATCTGGACACGGTCTTCGAGCCTGACAGTCCCTTTCAGAAGCTCGAGCGCCTCGACGGCAGGACGGCGCGGGGACCGGGAATCATCGACATGAAGGGAGGCGACGTCATCATCATCGAGGCCCTCAAAGCCCTCGATGCCGCCGGTCTGTTGAAGACGATGAACGTGATCGTGGTCATGACCGGCGACGAGGAGGAGCCGGGCCGGCCGCTGAGCGTCGCGCGTGCGCCGCTCGTTGCTGCGGCACGAGGCGCCGACGTCGCCATCGGATTCGAGGATGGCGATGGCGATCCGGCCCACGCCATCGTCGCGCGAAGAGGTACCACGTCCTGGCAGCTCACAGTCAAAGGCACGCCGGCTCACTCGTCACAGATCTTCAGCGACGCTGTTGGCGCCGGTGCGATCTTCGAGGCCGCCAGGATCGTGAATGCCTTCCGGGAGAGGCTGGCCGGCCAGCCGCATCTCACGCTCAACCCGGGAGCCATCGTCGGTGGCACCGCGGCCGAAATGGACACCTCAGAGGCGCGCGGCACTGCGTTCGGCAAGACCAATGTCGTCGCTGGCCGTGCCATCGTAACAGGCGACTTGCGGGCCCTGACGATGGAACAGTTCGAATCGGCCAGAGCGACGATGCGCGTCGCCGTCACCTCTTCGCTCCCGCGAACACAAGCCGAGATCACATTCGACGAAGGTTATCCACCCCTGGCACCCGCGGACGGCAATACCCGACTCCTCGCCCAATACGACCGCGCCAGCCGGGACCTCGGCCTGGGTCCCGTCTCCGCCGTGAGTCCCGACAAAGCCGGCGCCGCCGATGTGGCCTTTATCGCTGGCGAGGTCAGGCAGATCATCGACGCGGCCGGCCTCAAAGGCCACGACGATCACTCTCCCAGCGAGACCGCCGACCTGACCACTCTGCCCGTTCAAATCAAACGCGCCGCCCTGCTGCTCGCGCGGGTGGCGCGAGAACAGAGGCAGTAACCAGCTCCGCGCATTCATACAGTCTGCCGTTTGTCACACGATCCAGAACTGGACTCCCTGCTCTTCCAGATACGATCGCGCGCCCGCTCCCTGCAGGTAAGCCAGGGTCGACAACGTTCCCGCTTCCAGGCAGGTGCGGCCGAAGACCGTTACCGATCTCGGGGCGTCGGTGACCGGCCATCCCGTTTTCGGATTCAGAATGTGGCCGAGGCGTTGGCCGCGCCATCGTACAAAGCGGGTGGCGTCGCCGCTGGTGGCGATGCCGCCCGTCGAAACCTCCAGACGGCACAGAACCGCTTCCGTTGTCCGATCCGGATCGTCGATGCCAATGCCCCACGTGCGGTTGCCTCGCCGCAGGCCGCTCGTATAGAGATCGCCTCCAAAGTTCACGACATACGAGCTTCCCGTGAGCGCGCCGATCAGAGCTGCGGCGCGATCGACCGCATACTCCTTTCCAATTCCGCCGAAGTCGATCTCCATCCCGGAAGGGAGCGTCAGGGTCGGGCTGTCCCAGCTGACCCGCCACCACCCCACGTGGCCGAGACACCTCTGCACGGCATTCCGGGCCGGCACGTCACTACCGCCGTCGAACGTCCAGATGCGGCGCAGTACCCCCGACGTGATATCGAACATGCCGTCCGACATCTCGTAGCACGTCGCAGCGTAATTGATCAGCAGCGCGGTCTCGTCATCGACTTCGATCGGGTGCCCTCCCGAGTGATTGATCTGATAGACCGGGTTGTCGCGCTGGTATCGGCTGAACTTCTGTTCGATGCGGCGCGCCTCCGCCTCCGCAACGGCGAGAAGCGTCGCAGCTTCTCCCGGGTCATCCGTGTCCACCAGGAGCGTGCACGGGCTGGCCATTGCTTCGAACGTCCCGACGAAGTGGTCCTCGACGCGTTTGACGAGCGGCGCAGACGTCCCACCGTTCCGACCGGCGCCCCGGATGGCCATCGTCAACGGGTCCCCTCAGTAATCGAACGAATAGCCGAGTACGACGGCAAACGTGTTGATGGGAGGAGAGAGATCAAAATTTCGCTGGATGCCAATGGCTCCGGGAGGCGAGCTGTTGCCAGCCTGGCGTATGAATTGGGCACGAATCGTCCACTCGCCCGGGATATCTTCCGGATGGAACCCGAACGTCCCACCGACTGTGATCGTCCGCAGCGCTCCCAGCCGGTAATCACTCGTCGCGAAGTCGGGAAGGGGCGCTCCCTGGGGGAGACCTATCGTAAAGAAATCTGCCGCCGTCTGCTGGTAGTAGCGGACGAGCGGCTCCAGGAATGTGTCGCCACCCAGGGCATGCCGGTACTTGAGATCGATCGTATGCGAGCGCACGCTCCACGTATCCCAGTAGTATCGATACGACGTATAGATGACATCGTCGGTCAGGTGATAGACCGAGCTGAACAAAACCGACGACCTGTTGCGCGTCGAGGGGCGTTTGTCGGTCAGTTCGCCCGCAGGCTGGCCGGTCGCCAGGTTCATGAGGCTGATGACCTTGTAAGGCTCGGTCAGATAGCCGCGTTCGAATGTCTGTGTGCCGTTGATGGATACCATCCATCTCCGGCTGAGGATGCGCGACGCGCCGAGGATTACGTTCGTTACGTTCTTGTCGTTGCTGCCGCGATGCACGATCGAGCCATCCGATAATCCCAGAGGCGTACCGCCCACCGGAAACACGGTATCGCGGCTGATGCCGCCGCCTACGGTGACCGTCAGCAGCTTCCGCATGAGGTCTGTCGAGAACTTTCCGTTAAGGCCGAGCGACTGATAGTCTTTTTCTCTGGAATAAGTACCGCCGAGGGTCGAGGTGACGTAGCGGCTCCAGGGCTTCTGCCACTCGCCGTCGAAAGCGATGCGGTGATCGCGGAACGGTGCGAGCGGAATCCGGCCGGCGGGAGAGGTGATGACGCGGCCCGAGGCGCTGGTGCGGGTCTGGACCGATCCGGAGGGGAGGGCTCCGCTGGGCGACGCTCCGGTGATGACGTCGATACCGAGCTGTGCGGAGATCGACTGTCCGTCCGGCAGGAGATGGGTGAAGCGGACCATCGGTTCGATCACCTGCGTCCGGCTCTGCTCGCCATAAAGCAGGGACGAGAAATCGATTCGGTCGGTCGGCGCGGATTGGGCTTTCGCCGTCGCCGGGATGAGCAGCAGCGCAAGCGCCGCGGAGTGCAACACCTCGCGAACCGGAGTCGCGGGCTTCGCCGGCCCTAGTTGCAACCGCATCCTCCACCTCCGGCGTCCATGCCGCCCATCGAAGCTTCCTTGCTGAAGTAGATATGCTCATCCACCGCCTGAAGCATGGGCGAGGGATTGAAGCTCATCTGCTTCTGGGCCAGGAGATCGCGGTCCCACGGCTGGACCGTGGCGCAGCCCGCGATGAGCAGCAGCGCGAGAGGGAAAATCAGACGACAGATCTGCCTGCCTGTTCTGGTCATTTGGACAACGCCTCCATGATCTGATCTTCGACAGTCCGTGCCTTGGCCTGCTCGAATCCGGCGTGGGAATAGACGATCCTGCCGGTGCGGCTCACGATGAAGCTAGACGGCATGGCTTCGACATGAAAGCTTTCGGCAGTCTTGCCGGCAGGGTCGAACGCCACGATGAACGGCGCTGAAAATTTCCCGAGAAAGTCATTGGCGGCCTCGCGATTCTTATCCAGATTGATGGCCACGATCACAAGGCCCTGCGCGGAGTATCGCTCCAGCATGCTGCTCATCCAGGGGAAGGATTGCCGGCAAGGCACACACCAGGAGGCCCAGAAGTCGACGAACACGACTTTGCCGCGATAGTCGTGAAGCGACACGGTGCCTGAACCGGCAGGAAGCGTGAAGTCGGGCGCCGGTGCGTGTTCGTCCCGCGTGACCGCAGAACCGTTCGGTGCCGCTGCGAATATCAGGAAGAGGGACAGTAGACTGAACCAGAGCCGGCGTCGCATGGTCAGATGTTCTCCCGAAGAAGTTGCATTGCATCCCCGCAGCAACAGCGCTGCCAACGGTCCCAGGGGGCCGGCGTCAGCAGAAGCGGGTTCCCTGTACCCGGAAGTGGACCATCCGTTCCTCTTTTGCGGACACATGCGAACGCGGAATGGCTTTCATGCCGGGATCATTCACCATTCCTCATGAATGAGTCATGAATGAGTCATGACACCGGCGCACTCGGGCGATGTGCTAGGTTGCTTCTCATCGCGATGTACGGTTGGAGAAAATGGTTCCCTGTGATGGTTGCGGCTTCAGCACTGCTCGCGTCCGTTGCATGCCGCAGGGACGGAGGGCGATCGCTCTCGTTTGTTCGCTCGCTCCGGTGCGGAATGACGCGCGCGGAGGTAACACGTCTGGCGCACGAGCACGGTTACGACGGCTCGGACAAATCGTGGTTGGCGCGGTCTGCGACCTCTGAAGCGATGAAGTCGAAGGAGCTGAGCCTGGTCGACTTGAGATTCCGCGGAGGCCGGCTCGTGGGGCTCAGGGAGGGAAGATATGAGCCTGGCACGAAGCGCGTCGAATATCACAACCTCGAATTGTGCAAACCTTGACGCCTCAAGTCACGACCGTCATGGCCTGGCATGGTGGGAAGAGCCGGAGTCATCGTTATATAACCGGCTGTTACACACAATAAGACCGGCTGAACAGAGGTTGTCATGACTATGGCAGGGAGAAGGAAACATCTGGAAATGTCGCCCGAGGCGCTGGAGCTCGTGGCCTCTCGCTTTCGGGTGATGGCCGAGCCGGTGCGACTGCGCATTCTTCAGATGCTGGAATCGGAAGGCGAGCTGAGCATCGGCGAGCTCACCGAGTCCCTGGGCCTCTCCCAACCCAACGTCAGCAAGCACGTTAAGATCCTCATCGAGGCCGGCCTGGTGGCGCGGCGTCAGGAAGGCAACACGGTCTATTGCACCGTCTGCGACGAGAGCGTCTTCAAGATCTGCGACGTCGTCTGCTCGAGCCTCCGGGACCGCCTCACGGCACAATCCGCGGTTCTCGAGCGCACTCGGGCCCGCCGGTAGAACGGGTTTCGGACCCACTCGGCACCATCTTCGGCCACCCGGAATGGACGCTCAAAGGAAGGGGAGAAAGCGCCTTCTGGTGGCCGAAGACGAGGGCCAGTCTGCTATGCGCGAGATCGTAGAAGCAATTGGGTCACTCCTCGCGCCTGACCCCGCAGCCGCCCGGCGCTACGGCATCCTGGTCGCCGCCTGATCCATCCCGTTCTGATGGAGTACCAATTTCGTGGCACGACCCTCGGCGTCGACTTCGAAGGTGATCTGTGCGTCGACCACCGTCAGGAAGAAGTGTCGCTCGCCGTCTGCGAAGAGCGGGAAGCGGGGCTGACCGGTGGCCTGAAGGAAGAGGTGATCGTTCTCGCGCGTCACGGTGAGAACGAACGCGGGGTTGATGGCGTAGCGGCCTACATAGCGCTCCAGAACCTCGGGAGCGACGGCGACTTCCTTCTTCGTATCGGCGTTCCCTTCGATCCGCTTCGCCGGCATATGAGCGCCGTTCTGATGCAGAGTGAGGCTGGTGGCCTTTCCTTGATCGTCGGTCTCGAACGCGATCTGCGCGTCCACCGCCTTCATGAAAAACTCACGATTCCCTTCGGCGAAGAGCTCGATCGCTGATTGTCCCGTCGCCTGCGCAAAGAGCCGCTTCTGGTCTCGAGTCACGGTCAGGATGAAGTTCGGCGCCAGCTGGTACCTCCCGACATAACCGTCGAGCGTTTTCGTGTCGATTGCGATCTCTTTGTGGGTTTTCGGCGCCTGAGAGAGCGCCACTGCCGGATCGAGCAGATGCTGTCCGATATCATCGACGCCGGCAGCTGTGAACGTGTTGGACAGAACGACCACCCCGACGCCAGTCGTCGGATCGTAGCCGACGAACGACCGATATCCGCCGGTTCCGCCGTTGTGCCAGACGATCTCGCGGTCTCCGCTCTTCTTGAATACGTGCCAGCCAAGGGCGATCTCGAGACCGGCATTCGAGGTCGGGCGACGGACCGCTAGCTGCGATGCCATGGCCGCGGCCAGCGGGGTCTTTTCATACCCGAGCTCTGCAGCGAGAAAGGTGAGGAGGTCATTGGCGGTGGAACGGAGAGCGCCGGCTCCCGCGAGAGTCGGGAAATCCCAGTTCGGGACTCTCTCTCCACGATCGTTGTGGCCGATTGCGAGACGCCTCTTCATGTCGCTGGAAAGGGCGATCGTTGTGCTCTTCAGTCCCAGCGGCTTCGCGATACGCTCCTGGAAGAGGGCTTCGTAGTCCATCCCGGCTCGTAGCGACAGGACATGGCCGAGGAGGCCGCCGCCGAGGTTGGAGTACTCGTACTGCGAGCCGATGTCGCGCGGGAGCTCATACGTGCCGAGAAAATCGTAGAGTTGCCGGACCGTGTAATCGGCATACGGGTTGGACGGGTCCTTCGGCGCGAGATTCGACGGAAGACGTGGCAATCCCGAGGTGTGCGTGGCCAGATCGAGAAGGGTGATCTTCTTTCCGCCGCGCTCGGGAACCTTCACGACTGCGGGAAGGTACTTCGCCACGGGGTCGTTCAGCGCGACTTCGCCACGCTCTTGTCG
>JADGNX010000170.1 GCA_017883265.1 Thermoanaerobaculia bacterium | reverse complement strand
GTGGTCTTGACCAGGAAGAATGTGTTGCAGGTGAGTCGCATTTCCAAACCAGAAACCAGAACGGCCTTTTCTGGTTTCTGGTTTCTGGTTTGGACAATCTCGTCGGTGTGAGGCAAAGCCTCGCTAGAAGTAGACTGGACGCGATGAGACCTACCTGCTGCGCTTCAGAATGCTCAGTCCGAACATGGCCGAGGCCGTGCCGACGATGGACGGCCCGAGCGCAAGATGCGAGTAACGCGCGACAAGGAAGCCGGCACCCACCGAGAACACGCTCGCGGCGGCGGAGAGGATTACGAAGCGGTTGAGACTGTCGGTGAGCCGGCGAGCGGTGGCTGCCGGCACGATGATCATCGCTCCGACAAGGAGAGCGCCGAGAAATCGAAGGCCCAGGAGAACCGTCGCGCCGAACGTGCAGAGGTAGATGAAGTTCACGCGGTCCACATCGACTTTCAGCGACCTGGCGATGTCGGGAGAGAAGATGATGAGGATCAGCTTGTGCCGCATCGCATAGAGCGTCCCCATTACCGCCGCGGCGGCCAGAAGGCCGATGGTGAGCTCGATCGTGGTGATCTTCCCGAATCCGCCGAAGAGCGCATCGATCAGGTCTTCCCGCGGCGTCAGGAGCGCTCCGGCGGCGAGGGCCGCGACAAACACCACGCCGATAGCGGTCTCGATGGCCAGCCCGCTACGCCGCTCGAGCTGATGAATCAGCATGATCCCGAGAGCGAGCGTGACCGCAGCGCCGCCGATCGGGTTGACCCGCCACAGAAGCGCGGCACCGAGTCCCGGCAACGCCAGATGCGACACCACGTCCCCCGCCAGGATCATCCTCTTCATCAGTGCGAAGCTGCCAACCATCCCCGCCGCAACGGCGGTAGCCAGACCGAGTATCAGGCCGTATACGGTCGCCTCGCTCATGGGTGCCCCACGTGCTGATAGACGCTCTGCGTTCCGAACAGCTCGGCAAGTACGTCGGCAGTCAGAGCGCCACGCGGTGGTCCGAAGCAGCGCCCGGCGCGGCTCAGACAAAGGACCCGTGTCGCATAGCGCGAAACGAAGGAGATGTCGTGTGACACGATCACGGCCGTCAGGCCGAGATCGCGACGCAGGCGCTCGATGAGGTCGTAAATCTGCTCTTCGCCCGGTTCGTCGATCGAGGCGGTCGGCTCATCGAAGAAGACGATGTCGGGACTGCCGAGGAGAGCCAGGGCAATCAGCGCGCGCTGGAACTGTCCTCCGGAAAGGCGGCCGATTTGCGTCGACAGAAGGTCGGCAGACAAACCGACGCGCGCTGCCGCCGTGGCGATGGCATCCTTGCCGCAGCCGATCACAGCGGCCTTGGACGCCAGCAGATTGCGCACGTCCAGGGGCACACTGCGATCGGCCTCGATCTTCTGCGGCACGTACCCGATGGTGACTCCATCGCGCCACACCACCTTCCCGTCGTGCGGAACGATTCCCAGCAGGCTCTTGAGAAGAATCGTCTTGCCGCAGCCATTCGGCCCGATGACCGCCAGGCACTCTCCTTCAAGGATTTCGAAGGTGGCGTCCTGAAGTATCCGCCGTCGATCGAGGGTCACGGAGAGGTTCTCGGCGCGGAGGATCGCCCTGGCGGAGGAGATGTCTGACATTGCGGAGGCCATGGTGCTTCTCGACCGCATCGGATGTCCAGGCCCTGGATTGCGCCGGCGTTCGTCGACGATGTCCCTACGCGTTCTTCAAACAGGGGACGGCGAACGAGAACAACGATCCCCTTCCGACCTCGCTGGTCACCTCGATTTCCCCCTGATGGGCTTCGACGAACCCCTTGACGATTGCCAGCCCGAGCCCGGCTCCACCGCGACGGCTCGATCGAGCCTGCCAGAAACGATCGAACAGATGAGGCAGCTCTGCGGCAGAAATCCCAGGACCGGTGTCGGCCACCGAGAATCGTGCTTTCTCCTGATCGCGGTCGACTGTCAGGCGCACAGTTCCTCCATCGGTGACGCGGATAGCATTGCTGACGAGGTTTGAGAGTATCTGCAGGAGACGGTTGCGGTCGGCATACAGCGGCGGGACGGCGCGAGAGGCATCGACCTCGAAGCGGATGCCTTTCTCCGCCGCCGTCGATTCGAACATCCGTCGCACTTCCTCCATGACCTCGGCGACCTCGACACTCGTTCGATCGACCGTAAAGCCTCCCTCCTCGATTCGCGCGACGTCGAGCAGGTCGCCTACGAGCGACTGCATGCGGTCGCAAGCAGTGCGGATCATAGCCAGGAGCTCCTTCCTCTGGTCCTCACCCGTGATCTGTTGAAGGAGTGTCGCGCTGCTGCTGATGATCGTCAGCGGGTTTCGCAGATCGTGCGAGACGATGGCTAACACTTCGTCCCTCGAGCGGATGGCCCTTTCAAGTGCAGCGATGCACTCGGCCTGGCCGTCGTCCGACCGCGAGACCACCTCGACGCGAATATCGTTGACGCCGTGAACAACGGTCGCGTGCATCATGCCGGTGCGCGTTGCCGGAACCATTGTTTCCTCATCAGCAGTCGTGGACATGGTGAAGCTCCTCTCAGTCATCTCGTCATCAGCCGCGGCCGGTTGGCGCCGACGGCACCGCCGCCGCACCCTGATGTGCGCTGCCGGCACTCTTCGTCTGAAAGCGGAGTCTGAGGCCGGAATCACCTTTCCCGAACCGCGAAAGTGATGGACATGCTGTATCCAATCATCGGCCACAACCCTTGACGGCACCGTCATCTCTGCTGGACACGCATGTGCGCCGCGTCACGCGACCTGGTGGTGTGTATTGGTCACCGTTGCCGAGGGAGGTGCCTGCAAATCTTGCTGGCCATTGCGGAAGAGTCCGGCACGACGGCGAGGGTCCGACCTTCACCCCCTCGGGGCATCCATAGGAGGACGCTCCCGTTGCCGAAGGTTCGTGACCTGGTCAGCTTGACGATCAAGTTTCGCTGACTTCCTCCCTTTTCACGTCCCGTGGACTTCGTCTTGCACTATTCCAGGCATGGTTGTAAACGTCCGGCAGTCAGGCAGTCCTCCCTCGATCGTGGATCTGTTTCGGCACTGGAAACGCATCCTCTCGGATCGCGTCGGCATGACTCCGACTCTCATCAAACCCGGGCCCATTCCCATCTCCATCCGCAGAATCCTCGGCCCTCCCGGCGTGGCACAGCCGTGTTGGTGACGCCCTGGCTGGAAGCAGGAGGCATGAGCCCGTTGAAACCTTCGTCGATCGACGCCGGCGAGGCCGAGTTAATCGTCACGCTGCGCGAAACATTACAGCGGCTGGAAGAATTGGCAGGCCGCCCGGTGGATGGAGTGGCGGACCGGGACGACCGTACGATCCAGCGGCAGGCCAGGGAACAGTTGCGCCATTACGAGGCCGCTCAGCAGGCCGCCGTTCTCAACGCCTTGCGAACCAGCGAGCAGGAACAACGGCAACTGGCACAACAGCTGGAGATCGAGCGATCGCGTCTGGTCGCTGCTCAACGGGTCGCCAAAGTCGGCAGCTGGGAGACGGACCTGACCTCGAAGTCGGTCGTCTGGTCGGACGAGACCCACCGGATTCATGAAACCGACCCGGCCACCTTCCGCCCCACTCATCAGGACTTCCTCAGCCTGGTTCACCCTGACGATCGCGCCGCAGTGGATGAGGCCTTTGTCCGCTCTGCCTGCCAGCAGGGGCCCTGCGCGATAGAACACCGGTTGCTGCTGCCGGATGGCCGCATCAAATTCATAGAAGAGCGTTGGCAGCCGGTGTTCGACGAAAAAGGAAACCCGCTCCGAGCGACCGGCACCTGCCAGGACATCACCGAGCGCCATCAGGCGGCGGCAGCTCTGGAAGAGTTGTCACAGCGAACCGCGCAGCGCGAGCGAGTGCTGAACACTGCTCTCTCCTCCATCAGCGACTTCACCTACATCTACGGGCGCGATGGTCGTTTCCTGTTCGTCAATCAGCCGCTCCTCAACCTGTGGGGAATCACGTTGGAGGAAGCGATAGGGAAGAATTTCTCCGAGCTGGGATATCCCGATGAATTAGCCCGCAAGCTGCAGCGAGAGGTGCAGGAGGTGTTCGAGAGCGGGAAAAGCGTCACGGACGAGACGGCGTATACCAGTCCATCCGGGCTGGATGGCTATTACGAGTACATTTTCTCGCCGGTCCTCGCTGCCGATGGCTCAGTCGAGTTCGTGGTCGGAGCTACACGTGATGTGACCCACCGCAGGCAGTCGGAGAATGCCCTACGCGATAGCAACGAGAAATTTCAGCAACTGGCGGACAACATTACCGATGCATTCTGGATTCGTTCGCCAGACATGCAGACGGTTCACTACGTCAGTCCGGCCTTCGAGCGGATCTGGGGTCGCTCTTCGGACAGCCTGTATGCCGACCCGGAGCAGTGGACCAATTACATTCTGCCCGAGGACCGGGAGCGCGTGCAGACAGGCTTCCGCGGTCTCACAGGAGAGGCACGCAGTCTGGATATGGAGTATCGCATCGTGCGGCCCGACGGCGAGATCCGCTGGATTCGAGTCCGTGGTTTTCAGGTCCGCGATGCTGCCGGCAAGCTGATCCGAATCACCGGAATCGTCACCGACATCGACGAGCACAAGCGAACGGAGACAGCTCTGCGGGAGAGCGAGGCGGAATTCCGAACCCTGGCTGAAGCCATGCCGCAAATCGTCTGGATCACGCGACCGGATGGCTGGAGCATCTATTTCAGCCAGCAGTGGGTCGACTACACCGGACTGACCCTCGAGGAAAGCCGGGGTCACGGATGGGGCAAGCCCCTCCACCCTGACGACCAGCAGCGAGCATGGGATGCATGGAAGGAGGCATTGGCTACGAACGGAGGGTACTCGCTCGAAGCCCGACTTCGTCGCGCGGATGGGGTCTACCGCTGGTGGCTGATCCGGGCCGTCCCCCTGCAGGACGCCGCCGGCAACGTCGTCAAGTGGTTTGGCACCTGCACCGATATTCATGATCTGAAAATGGCTGAACTGGAAGTCTCCCTCACCAACCAGGCGCTGCGCGAGAGCGAGCGGCGGTTCAGGGACCTGCTGGGTAATATCGAGATGGTCTCGATCATGCTCGACAAAGAGGGTCGCATCACTCACTGCAACGACTATCTGCTCCGGGTGACCGGGTGGCGGCGCGAAGAGGTGATGGGACAGGACTGGTTTGCGCTTTTTGTGCCGCACGGTCGAGGCGACGTGAAGAAAGCCTTTTCTGCGCTGCTGGAGGAAGCGCCAACCTCCTCACACTACGAAAACGAGATCCTCACACGATCCGGCGCGAAGCGGCTGATCCAGTGGAACAACACCACGTTGCGCTCGGGGGCGGGAGAGGTCATCGGCACCGCAAGCATAGGCGATGACATCACAGACCGGAGGGAAGCCGAAGGAAGATTACGTCTGCAAAGCGTGGCCCTGAACGCCGCGGACAACGCCATGCTCATTGCCGGGCGCGATCTCGCGATCGTCTGGGTCAACCCAGCTTTCACTCTGCTCACCGGTTATGCCGAAGCCGATGCCATCGGGAAGAACATGCTGGCCCTGCTCAAGTCCGACGTGCCTGATGAAGCACTATACAAGAAGATCTCAGACACGATTCTGGCGGGAGAAAGCTGGAGCGGCGAGACCACCAACCGCCGCAAGGATGGGCAACCGTACGCCGAGGCCCAGACCATCACGCCCGTAAAGAACGACGATGGCACAGTCAGCCACTTCATATCGATCAAGACCGATCTTACTGCCCGGCGTCAAATCGAATTGCAACTCCGTCAGGCTCAGAAAATGGAAGCGGTCGGACAGCTGGCCGCTGGGGTAGCTCACGAGTTCAACAACCTCTTACAGACGCTCATGTCGATGGCGGCCATCACACGGCTACGGAGTGTCAACCCCCAGATCGTCAAGATTGCTGCGGAAATGGAGGTTCAGATCCGGCGCGGCGCCAGCGTCACGCAGCAGTTGCTTCTCTTTTCCCGCCATCAGACCACGGAGATGTCGAACCTCGACCTGGGAGAGCATGTGCAGAAGGCAGGTGACCTTCTGCGGCGACTGATCCCGGAAAACATCACCCTGGTCATGGAGATCTCATCCGATCGGACCTCGGTCAAGGGCGACGCAGGACAGGTGCAGCAGGTGCTGCTGAATCTGGCAATCAATGCACGTGACTCCATGCCTGCGGGCGGCACTCTGACGCTGCGCGTCGCACCTCGCGGCGCCGAGGTGCTTCTCGAAATCGAAGACACCGGCTCCGGCTTCGACGAGGCCACTCGGGCGCGTATCTTCGAGCCGTTCTTCACGACCAAAGAGGTCGGGAAAGGCACGGGCCTCGGGCTGGCTGTGGTGTATGGAATCGTGGAGCAGCACGGCGGGCGCATCGAGGTCCGTAGTGTCCCAGGCGAGGGAAGCCGCTTCCGCGTGATCCTTCCGGCTGCGGCTTCCGAAAACCGGACCGGCGCCGAGACCGGAGAGGATGGAAAGATCGTCGCCGGAAGTGGACGCGTGCTCCTGGTGGAGGACGAAGAAGGGGTGCGTGAAGGAGTGGCGATACTGCTGGAGATGATCGGCTACCACGTGACCGTGGCCTGCAGAGGCGAGGACGCCCTGGCCCTGGCGTTGGAACCCCATCCGGATCTGCTACTGACCGACGTTACGCTGCCCGGGATCGGCGGCCCGGCATTGGCGGAGCGTTTGCGGCAGCGCTGGCCTTCCCTCAGAGTCGTGCTGATGTCAGGCTATCTCGACGAGGCCTCACGAAGCAGAGCCATTGACCAGGGATGGCTCTTTCTTCAGAAGCCGTTCGAGATCGCCGATCTGGCCCGGCAACTGCGGGCAGCTCTGGACAGGTAGCAGACATTGATGCTCGGAAAGCGAAGAGGTTCCCCTCAATCCAGAAGCACGAAGACCTGAGCCCGGCGTCTCTTGTTCACGAAGGGGGCGAGACGACGATCTGCCCCGACATCGCCGGCTGATGCACCGTGCAGTAGAAGGGGTAGATGCCTTCGTCGTGGAACGTCATCACGAAGGCCGTCTTTGACAACGGTGGGAGCTTTGTCTGCAGCAGCACATGATTCTTCGGGTCGGTCAGCATGAAGTCATGTTCGTCGTCAGGCTGCAGATTCCAGAATGTGATCTGCGTCGGCTGATCGCGCCGGACGGCAAAGACCACGGGCGAAAATGCGTAGACCTCTCCGAAGTGCCTGACTGTTTCGGCCGGCCCGGTCTCCTTGATGGCCACACCGACGGTCGTCACGACCACCCGCGCTCTGGCGGCGCCGGAGCGGGTGATGGTGACGCCATGCTGCCGGGGAGCGCGACAGGCCAGCATCATCGCCGCGACGAGAACCAACCGTCTCATCGCCGCATGATGGCAAACCGCGGCAGGGATGTCGACGACACGGCGATCATCCGAAGGTTGCCTTTTCGGGGAGCGGTCCACGATCATCGCGGTCTATGACGCGCGAGCCTCCCGAAAATGAGCTGGATGGAGCCGCAGTGCC
>JADGNX010000169.1 GCA_017883265.1 Thermoanaerobaculia bacterium | reverse complement strand
ATGCCAGGTTCGACCGGCCGGACACCGCGGGCGTCGCTGCGCTCATCGCCGGCATTGCCATGGCCCATCGTGACGACGCAGCGCGCATCGAGCGCGCCGCACAGGCATTCGACGACCTCTACGTCTACTACGCCAGGAAAGGATGATCATGCTGGCTCATGTCGGGCAGACCGCTGCCCTGTCTCTTCAGCCACAAAACCGTAAGCAAAGGAGCGTCTGATGCCTAAATCTTCCCTGGTCCTCTCTTCCGTTCTCCTCCTCCTCTTCAGCGTTGCGGCAAAGAAGCCGGCGGCCTCGCGAACCGACTGGAAAGATGTGGAACAGGCGATAGGCCGCGCCGGCTACGTGCTACCAGGCGAGGTCTACAAGGTCAGCTTCCCGCGCAGCGATCTCTCCGTCACACTGGACGGCGTGGCCATCAAGCCCGCCCTGGCCCTCGGATCCTGGGCGGCGTTCAAGGAAATCGGCGGCGGCCACGTCATGACCATGGGCGACCTGGTCCTGCTCGATTCCGAGGTCAGCGCCGTCATCGATGCGCTGCAAAAAGGAGGCATTGAGCAAACAGCGCTTCACAACCATCTTCTCGGCGAGTCGCCGGACTTGATGTACGTCCACTTCATGGGCCATGGCGATGCCTCCAAGCTCGGGCGAACGCTGCGCGAAGCACTGATGCTCACGAAGACCCCGATGGAGCCGCCCGCCGCACCTGCGTCCACGCCTCCGGCAATCGATCTTCCGACCGCCGATCTCGATCACATCATCGGACACGCGGGAAAGGTCGCGGGCGGGACTTACCAGTTTTCGTTGGCCCGCGCTGAAACGATCATGGACCACGGAGTGGAAATCCCAGGCTCGATGATGAACATCCCGCTCAACTTCCAGCCGACAGGCAACGGTCGCGCGGCGATCACCGGCGACTTCGTTCTCGTCGCCTCGGAAGTCAATCCGGTGATCCGCGCTCTGCGTGGGGGCGGCATCACGGTGACGGCACTCCACAGTCACATGCTCGAAGAGACGCCGCGGCTCTTCTTCATGCACTTCTGGGCCAATGACGACGCGAAGATGCTGGCGACCACGCTTCGCAGCGCGCTCGACCGCATCCGAACCAGGAAGTGAGTCATCGAAGCGAATGGCGGTGATAGACGTCGGAAACATGCGGATGTTCGTGGCTGTCCGGTTGGGTTCGTCATGGCTCGACACGAACGAGATCGCGTCCAACGATGATCCTTCCTTTGAATGATTTCGAGGCTCGCGCGAGGAAGGTCGCATCGGCGTTGCCCGGAATGAGGTGGGTCAGCACCAGCGTCTTTACGCCGGCCTCGGCGGCGATGCGTCCGGCCTCCTCTGCGCTGGTGTGATAGTGCTCGAGCCGCGCCGCGACGTCAGGCTTGTCGACCTTCTCGAACCATTCCGGCAGATAGGCCTCCAGCACGAGGATGTCGGCCCCACGGGCGTACTTGATGAGATTCGGCGTCGGCCTGGTATCGCCCGATACGACGATCGTCTTTCCACCCGACTCGAACCGGTAGCCGAAGGCCGGCTGGACCGGGCGATGGTCGACGGCGAAGGCCGTCACGCGGACGCTTCCGTCGTCATACACAACTCCTTCTTCCACGACATGCGTTCGAATGGTGGCTCCGGCCGCCGGATGTTTTTCGAGAAGGTCGCGGCGATAGTGAATGTCGTCGGCGAAGAAGGAGAGCATCGCGGCGGAAAGCCGCTCGGTGCCTCGCGGGCCATAGAGCTCGAGTGGCTTGACCCTGCCGAACTGCCACGAGGTGTCGAAGAGGTCGGGCAGTCCGGCGGTGTGATCGGAGTGCAGATGAGTGAGGAAGACGGCTTCCATGGCATCGTAGCGAAAGGACGTCGCCGCGATCCGCATGGTCACGCCCCGTCCGGCGTCGACGACGAACCACCGCCCGCCGGCCACGATCGCGGTAGCAGGGCCGCCGCGTGCGGGATCGGGCCGGGGATACCCGGTGCCGAGGAGCACGACTGCGATCGGAGACTTTGCCACCTGGGGCGGGGAGGCCGCTTCGACCGCCCGCGCGCGGTGGGCTGCCGGACGGTACGGCGGCCCGTCGCCAGACGCGAAGGCAGTCATCGCCAGAAGAGCGATTGCTACGCAAGGCAGTTGCATCGCCCGTTTCTAACGCACCCGGCCGCATAGCGGCAAGCACTACCTCACCCCTTTTCAACTATTCACCATTCACCCCCTTTCAACTATTCACTTTTTCACCCTTCACTCTTCACTTCTCACCCTTCACTCTTCTTCTTCACCCTTCACCCTTCTCCTTCACGCTTCACCCTTCGTTCACCGTCGCCCCACCACCATTCACCGCCTCGCGGCAGACCGGATCCGTTCCCTTCCGTATCCTGCGATTGAAACCAGATCGAAGGACCACCCATGGACTTGCAACTCACTGATCACCCGCCACCGCCGATCGCCCGCGTGAAGCTCGTTGCCGGCATCTTCTTCGCCGCGCTCGGCATCCTCATGACTCTCGACAACCTCGACCTGCTGGTGGCCTATCGGTTTCTCCGCTATTGGCCGGTCGTCCTCATCGCCATCGGCCTCCTCAAGCTGACCGAGCGTGCCGACCGCCTCATGGGTGTGATCTCCCTCGCGGCCGGCACGGTGCTGCTGGCCAGCAACACTCATTGGATTCGCTTCCCGATCTCCGCTCTCTGGCCGCTGGCGCTGATCGTCGCCGGCGCGGCGATCGTAATCCACGCGCTCGGCTGGCGGCCAGAGTCGGAGGACGCGGGGATATCGAGACCGAACCTCTGGGCCGTCCTCTCGACGCAGAAGGTAACGAGCGACAGGCGCGGCTATGCCGGCGGGCGCATCGTCACATTCCTCGGAAGCTGTGAGCTCGATCTGACCGGGGCGACGATCGAGAACGGTCCCGCGGTCATCGAGGCATTCGTGATGTGGGGCGGAATCGTCATCCGCGTCCCCACCGACTGGGAAGTGATCGGTGAAGTCACGTCCATCATGGGTGGAATCGACATCAAGACCAGCGCGGCACGAGGCGGACAGCAGCTCATCGTCCGCGGGCTCGCGTTCATGGGCGGCATGGAAATCAAGAGCGCGCCAGCGAGGACACAATGAACGACATCCAGCGTCGACCGGTCAACACCCGTTCCCTCTTCTGGGGCTTCACACTCATCGGCCTCGGCATCCTCTTCATGCTCGATCGGCTCGGAATCGCCGACGTCCATTTTTTCTTCCGCCGGCTCTGGCCCCTCTTCATCATCATGGCCGGCGCTTCCAGGCTCTTTCACCGGCGCTCGGTCTGGGGCGGGGTGTGGCTCATCGGCGTCGGGGCATGGTTGCAGATCGCTACGCTCCATGTGTTCGGAATGACCTTCGAGTCCTCCTGGCCGCTGCTGCTGATCGCGCTCGGCGCCGGCGTGATTCTGCGGGCACTGCTCGACGCCGTGCGCGGGCGTCGCCTTGATACGGCAACCGAGGAACATCATGAACAGTGAGGAACGCAGTCGCTATGACGCCGGCGCAGCCGGAGATGGCGATCGGCGGGCGCGGCGCGGCCGGCGCGCGCGGCATGAGGCGAACCCATGGGGGCGCCTGGTCTTCGGCGTTTCGATACTGGCCGTCGGCCTGATCATCTGGCTCGATCGTCTCGGGCGCCTCCGCGCGGCGGACTATCTCCGCTGGTGGCCGCTCATCCTCATCGCCTTCGGACTCTCGCTTCTGGCCCGGGGGCGTTGGATCGCAGCGGCCGTGGACCTCGTCATCGGCCTGAGCTTCCTCCCCTCGCTGCCATTCCTTCCGCACTTTCGCCTGGGGGAAATCCTCGGCATCTGGCCGCTCCTCATCACCGCCGCGGGCATCACGCTCATCCTGCAGGCGCTTCGGCCAGCCGCGAAGGACGCGCCTGGAGCCGGCTCGTTCCGCGCCTTCGCCTTCATGGGCGGGAGCGGGCGCAGCATCGGGTCGTCCAATTTCGTCGGCGGCGATGCGGTCGTGGTGATGGGCGGCTGCGAGGTCAACCTCACGGCCGCCAGCATGAACGGGGAGGCCATGATCGACGTTCTGGCCTTCTGGGGCGGCATCGACATCCGTGTGCCGCGCGGCTGGAGGGTCGAGAACCAGGTGACGGAGATCCTCGGCGCCTTCCGGGACAACACCGTGGTTCCCGTCGGTGCCGACGCTCCCCGCCTCATCATCCGGGGGAGCACGATCATGAGCGGGATCGAAGTGAAGAATCCGAGGGAGAACGCGTCGTGACGCCCACCGGAGGAATGAGACGCGGCCAGCTTGCGCTCTACGCCGTGGGCGCCGTCACCGCCGCTGCGCTGGGGATGTCAGGTTTTCTGCTCTGGTCCAGCGGCGTCAATGCCGGGCTGGCGCTGGCCGCGGCGCTTCCACCGTCAGTGCTGCTCGGATTCATCGGTCTGGCCTCGCGGTACCTCTGCCGGGCCATGCCGCTGCGCGGTGGGAGCCGCGCCTCGATCGCCCTGGCGCAAGGGGGATCGGCGCTGGCAGCGAGCAGCCTCTGGATCGTGTTATGGAAATGGTGGCTCCCGCTGCTAAATAGCAGCGCAGGCGCCAGCGTGAGGGCTGACTTCTCTCTCCTCTTCGGACTCGGCGTCATCCTCTACCTGGCAACCGCGGCGGTCCACTACCTGGTCGAGGAGATCGATTCATCGCGGGAAGCTGAGGAAGCCGTCCTGCGCTATCGCGTGCTGGCGCGTGAAGCCGAGCTCAGGGCTTTCAAGGCCCAGGTCGATCCGCACTTCCTCTTCAACAGCCTCAACGCCGTTGCCTCCCTCTGCAGCACCCGTCCCAACGACGCGCGGGAGATGGCTCAGCGTCTTGCTGATTTCTTCCGCATGATCCTTCGCCTCGGATCGCTGGAGCGGATTACCCTTGGGGAAGAGATCGACCTCGTCACGCGCTATCTGGCCATCGAGAAGGTTCGCTTCGGAGAGCGGCTGGCCGTGCACATCGACGTCGACGAAGGAGCGGCGCAATGCTTCGTGCCGCCGCTCCTTCTCCAACCTCTGGTAGAGAACGCCGTCCGGCATGGAGTGGCCTCGGTGGTGGAGGGAGGAACCATCGATATCATAGCCACTCTCGAAGGAGGCATGCTCCGGATTCGGATCGACAACCCCGCCGATCCCGATCGCGCCGACGTGCGCGGCGAAGGCATCGGCCTCCAGAATGCGCGGGGGCGACTCGGCGCCATCTCCGACGGAAAAGCCAGGCTGGACGCCCTGGAGACGGCCGGGCGGTTCCGCGTGGACATGGAGCTGCCCCGATGATCCGCACCATCATCGTCGACGACGAATCGCCGGCCCGCGACCTGGTGCGTGAGTTTCTGTCGGCCGATGACGACTTCGAGATCGTTGCGGAATGCATCAATGGCTTCGAGGCGGTGAAGGCGGTTGGACAGCACGACCCCGATCTTCTGCTGCTCGACATCCAGATGCCGAAGCTCGACGGCTTCGAGGTCCTGGCGCTGCTCGATCGGTCGCCGGTGGTCGTCTTCGTCACCGCACATGACGCCTACGCTCTGCGTGCATTCGAGGTGCACGCGCTGGACTATCTCCTCAAGCCGTTTTCATCCGAGCGCTTTCATGAAGTGATGGCCAGGGTCAAACTGCAGCAATCGAATCGCGACCGTCCCTCCGTCGCCGCTCTCGGAGCGTCGTTGCGCGCGAAGCCTCTGCAGCGCCTCGTGGTTCGCCACGAGGACGGAACGATCCAGGTCGTCCCGGCAGGTCGTATCGACTACATCGAGGCAGCGGACGACGGGGTCGTCATCGTCACGGGCGGCTCGCGGCTGCGCAAACAGCAACCGATCGGCGAGATCGGCGCGGACCTCGATCCCGATCGCTTCGTCCGCATCCATCGATCCTATCTTCTCAACATCGACCGCATCGAGAAGATCGAGCTCTATGCCAAAGACAGCCGCGTCGCCATCCTCCGCGACAGCTCACGTCTCCCCGTCAGCCGCAGCGGATACGCGAGGCTGCGGGAATTGCTGTAAGAGAGTGAAACGTAAAGAGTGAAATTGTGTGGCAAAGAGAACTTCTGTCTGTGCCGTCTGGCCGGCGTCAACGCCAGTGGATGTCGCATTCGGAAGCCGCGCCGCCACCTTTCGTTTGACTCTTTTTTCCGCTCACTCTTTCGTTTTCGCTCTTTCGTTCATACTCTTTCCATGGATACGCTGCTCCCGCTTCTACTCATGCTCGCTGCCGCCGCTCCGCTCCACTCGGCACAGACAGAAGTGTCTGTGCCACATGCTCAGAAGTTCGTCGATGCCGGCGATGGCGTTCGACTCTGGTACAGCGAGAGTGGCAAGGGCTCGCCGGTCATCGTGATCCATGGCGGACCGGGCATGGACCACTTCTCGCTGGCAGCCGATCTCGCGCCGCTGGCCCGACATCACCGCGTCATCTACTACGACCAGCGAGGAGGCGGACAATCGACTCTGCCGGCGGACCCCGCTCTCCTCTCGATCGAGCATCACGTCAGCGACCTCGAGGCGCTGCGCGAGCAACTCGGCCTCACGAAGGTCACCCTGCTCGCGCACTCCTTCGGCCCGGCCATCGCCGCCTTGTATGCCATCCGCTACCCCGAGCGCGTCGAGCGAATGATCTTCCTCTCCCCCATCCCGCCGCGGAAGGGAAAGTTCTTCGAGGAGTTTGGCGCCGCGCTCGGGCAGCGATTGACCGACGACCAGCGCAAACGCGCCGAGGAGTTATCGGAGTCTTTTGAGAAGACAGGCGATGTGACGGCCGTCTGCCGTCAATACTGGGCGCTCATGACGCCACCCCGTCTCGCGAAATCGTCGCCCGCGACGCTGGTGAAATCTGACTTCTGCTCCGCCCCTCCGGAGGCCATCCGTTACGGTATGACCAAGACTAACGCCGCCACCTTCGGCTCCCTCGGCGACTGGAACTGGACCGCCGATCTCGCCGCAGTCAAAGCACCGACTCTCATCATCCATGGCGAGGAGGACGCCATCCCCATGGCCATGGTCTCCGAGTGGGTCACGGCTCTCCCGAACGCCCGCATCATCCGCCTCCCGCGCACCGCCCACTTCCCGCATGCCGAGCAGCCGAAGATCGTCTTCCCGGCCATCGAGACATTCCTCGGCGGCGCATGGCCGAAGAGTGCTGTGGCAAAGTAGCGGGCCGGAGTTGAAGAACGCGTGAATCGCTCCTGGCAGGTCTCACGGATCGAGGACTTCGAAGCCGGACAGCATGTCACCTTCGTGAAGACCTTCACGGAGGACGACCTGCGCCGGTTCATCGAGATCACAGGGGACGTGAATCCCCTTCACGTGGACGAAGAGTTCGCGGCAAGGACGGTGTTCGGACGTCGCGTCCTCCACGGCATGCTGACGGCGTCGATCTTCTCGACCATGGTCGGCATGCTGCTGCCCGGCGCCGGTGCCCTCTACCGCTCGCAGACGCTCCGATTCCTCCTTCCGGTCTACCTCGGCGACACCGTGACAGCCCATTTCGTGGTCCGCTCCGTCGATCGCCACGCCCAGCTC
>JADGNX010000168.1 GCA_017883265.1 Thermoanaerobaculia bacterium | reverse complement strand
CATCTCCAACGCGTGGCGCTCCGGAGATGTCGCCGCTCCGCGGCTCGCCATTCTTTGAACGATTCACGGGTCCCAACGCTCACGCATTGGGCTACATAGATGTCGCCGCTCCGCGGCTAACGACATGACGCCCGCCGCGGCTGATGAGGTGATCGCGCGCCGTCAGTCCGAATCGGAGAACGGTTGCCACGAACAGGCCGGCCGTGAGCTTCGAGGCGCTTTCAGCCGCGGAGCGGCGTCATCTACGTAGCCCAACGCGTGAGCGTTGGGAAAGTTCGTCTTGAAGACTTTCAAGCCGCGGAGCGGCGACATCTCGATGCACAAAACCGCCCTCTTCACCGGTATCGGCGAAAAAGAATGTCGCCGCTCCGCGGCTCATCATGTTCCTCGGTCGACCGCGATCCCAACGCTCACGCATTGGGCTACGTAGATGCCGCCGCTCCGCGGCTCTTCGCCTGGTTCTATTGCAACGAAGCCCCAGGTTCGATCCCATCCGCTCGTCCCATCACACAATCCCTTCATTCTTTCTGCTCTTGCCTGACTCAAAATGTCCAAATTCCAACGCACAGACAGCAGTGGTCTGTGCTCCAGGGCGGCGTCGCTTCGCTCCTTGCCCGAGCGGATGACCGGCTCCAATTTCCTGCTAGATTGAGAGCTATGAGGGAGAGGAGGGTCGTCATGAAGTGGAGCAAAGCAGAAGTGCTCCTGATCTCGGTGGCGTGCTTGTGCGCGGCCAGTCCGGGCTCGGGTTACGCCAGTACGCTGGTGCCGCAGACTGCGCTCCCTGGCGATTGCATTCCGAAGTTCGCGGTCCCGCTGCCGGTGTTCGGACCGGGCGGTCCCACACCCAGGGTCAATGGGCGGACTCATTTCGCGCTCACGGTCGAAATGAAGGAAGTCGACCAGGTAGTACTCCCCCCGGGTCGTACGGACACCTGCGGCCTCGGTGTGACATTCGGGAAGACGCGGCTCTGGACGTACGAAATCTCCGATTCGTTCAGCGGGAAGGTGCTCGGTCCCGCGAACTGGCCGGCTGTAACGATCGAGGCGACGCGGTTCGCCCCGAACCTCGTCAGGTACCGGAACGAGTTGCCTCAATTCAATCCGGCGAACTCCCGCATCCCATCGCCCCCTTTCGAGCACGGACTGGTCGGGGGCTTGTTGTCCGTCGATCAGACCATAGGTTGGGCTGATCCCCTGAATCTCGATTGCTCGATGAACCCGACGCGCATCGGCTGCAAGACGCCGTTCGTCGGTGCGCCTCCGACTGTAGTGCACCTTCATGGGGCCGAGGTGCAGTCGGCCTTCGACGGAAACCCGATGGGCTGGTTCACGGCGGACGGCAGGACCGGGCCGGACTTCAGGTCCCTGGGAAACCCGCATCGCGGAGAAGCGATCTACGCCTATGACAATTCGCAGGAACCGGGCACGCTGTGGTTTCACGACCATGCCCTCGGCGCGACTCGGACGACGGTCTACAGCGGTCTGGAGGGCTTCTACCTGGTCCGGGATCCGAGACGGGAACCGGCGAATCTGCCGGCAGGTCCATCCGAGATCGAGATGATCGTGCAGGATCGCCAATTCGATGTGAACAGCCAGCTTTTCTTCCCGGACGGAAGTGGAGCTGACAGCGCCATGAGCAATCTGAACGGCGGACCACCCAATCCGGACACTCATCCGTTGTGGAATCCGGAATTCGTTGGCGACGTCGTAACCGTCAACGGCGCACCGTGGCCGTTCGTCGACGTCGAGCCGCGGCGTTACCATCTGCGGCTGCTCGATGGGTCGAACGCGCGGATGTACAACCTGAGCTTCGGCGCGGCGAAGGTCTATGTGATCGGTGCCGATGACAATTTCTTCGACGCGCCCGTCGCGGTGGAGCAACTGTTCCTCGGGCCGGCGGAACGCGCCGATGTGATCGTCGACTTCGGCGGTCTGGCCGGACAATCGGTGATCGTCACGAACGACGCGCCCGTGCCGTTTCCGAGTGGGTTGGTGCCGGGCGCCGACCAGCCGGGAATGAGCAGCATCATGCAGTTCCGCGTGAGCTCGGCGCCCGTCGACGACACAAGCTGCAATCCGGTGACTGAGTGCAGACGGTCGAGGCCAACGCAGCGTCTGACCGACGGCGCCGGCCAGATGGAGCGGCACGTAAGAATCGACAAAGTACGGCGGCTCGTTCTTGCCGAGCATGAAGGAGCGGGAGGACCGCTCGAAGTGCTGCTGAACAACACGAACTTCGACGGCACGATGGCTGCGAATATCAAACGCGACTTTCGGAATGGGGTGACGGAAGAGCCGCGGATCGGCTCGACCGAGCTCTGGGAAATCGTCAACATCACAGCGGACGCGCATCCGATCCATATGCATCTGGCGCAGTTCCAGATTCTCAACCGAGAGACGCTGGATATCGACGGGACCTTCGGCTCCAGAAATCCGTCAGGCCACGGATACGTCGGATTCGATGACGGAATCAATCCGCCGGCTCCCGGCGAATGGCCGCTGGCGTTCGGTTCGCCCCTGCCGCCTGGGTGCGAAGCCTTCGACCCGCTGAATCCGTGCCCCGGTCTCGGCCCACCGCTCCATTACAACAGCCGCACGACGATCGACCTCGAGAACGGGCAGAAAGGAGTCGAGCTGGTCGGAGGAAATCCCGACATCGGACCGTACCTCGTCGGGGATGCCGCTCCGCCGTCACCCGAAGAATCGGGATGGAAGGACACGGCGAAAGCGATTCCGGGTCAGGTGATGCGGATCATCATCCGATGGGCACCGACCAGCGTGCACGTTGGCACAACCCGCGCGGGCCTCAACTTCTATCCGTTCGATCCGACAAAGGGTCCGGGCTACGTATGGCACTGCCACATTCTCGATCACGAAGACAACGACATGATGCGGCCATATAGAGTCGCGAGGTGACTCTTATTATACGAATTCACCTTTGGGTATCATTAGCCTTGTCGCAATGATACTTCGTTACAGCGTTCTCGGAACCAGGCGATCGCTTCAGCGGCGTCGTGACGCGCTTCAGGGGTGAGTCGAAGCGTCAGACTCACTTCGTTCCAAACAACTCTTCCCGAATCTCATCCCAGGGACGAGCGGACTCGGGGTTCCGATAATACGACTCGAGGCGCCGATCTAATTCTTCGCGGATTTCCGAAGAAACGGAAATCGCCTCGGGGACTTCGGTCAGGCTATCCCAGATAGCCTCGAGCAACTGAAGGCGCTCGGAGGGCGGGAGCTCGAGGATCTCACTGTACGTCACCAGACCATCTTACCATCTGGCGCCTGCCGACCTGGACCGCCACGCTGCTTCGCTCCGCTCCCTTTCCCGCGGCATAGACAGAAGTGTCTGCGCTACAGGGCGCTGGGTCTGCAGTAGACTCGCCCTCTTGAATCTTCCTCGCCTCATTGCCTTTCGTTATCTGCGGCGTCCGACTGATGCGCTGGTTTCGGCGGTGGGGCTGGTTTCGGTTTTCGGGCTGGTCATCGGGGTGATGGCTTTGGTCATCTCGATGGCTTTGATGACCGGGTATCGGGGAGATCTGCAGAAGAAGCTGCTTGGCGGGAATGCCGAAGTGTTCGTTTATTCACTCGGGGGGGCGATCGCGGACTCGGGGCGGGCTCTGACGGTCATTCGCTCCACGGCTGGGGTGGAGGAGGCTGCGCCGGTGCTTTTCCAGCATGCGCTGGCTACGACCGAGCAGAGCACCACCGGGAGCGAGGTGATGATCAAGGGGGTCGAGCCGTCACGGCGGCGGACCTCGCCGATGCTGGCCCGGGTCATCCCTCCGGCCGGCTTCGAGACCGCTTCGGGCGAGGCTGGCGTCACGCTCGGAAAGTATCTGGCGGCGCGGCTGGGTGCGGCGCCGGGCTCTTCGATCACCATCACCGTTCCCACCGAGGGGTCGGGCGGATTTCTGCCGCGGACTTCGAGCTTCGTCGTCACCAATGTCTTCGAGACCGGCTTCTACGAGTTCGATGCGCGCTGGCTCTTCGTCGACCTGCGCGATGCCGAGCGGCTGGCCGGCGCGCCGGGAGCGACGAACCTGATCGAGGTCAAGCTGCGTCCGGGGGCCGATCTCGATGCGGTGGTGCACGACATCGACCTGCGCACCGAGCATCGCTTCGCGGTGAACGACTGGCGCGACATGAACCGCCAGCTCTTCTCCATGCTGAAGATCCAGCAACTGGTCCTCTTCATCGTGATCGGACTGATCGTCTTCGTCTCCACCTTCAACATCGTCTCCACGCTCATCATGACTGTGCACGAGAAGCGGAAGGAGATCGGCATCCTGGCGTCGATGGGGGCGGACCGGAAGATGGTGGCGCGCATCTTCCTCTGGTACGGCGGCATGGTCGGCGTCATCGGCACCGGCACCGGCGTGGTCCTCGGCACGGCGATCTGCTGGATCCTGACGCGCTATCACCTGGTCTCGTTCCCGCCGGAGATCGCCGAGGTCTATTTCGTGTCGTCGATTCCATTCGTGACGCGGCTGCAGGACCTCGCTGCGATCGTGGTGTTTTCGCTCGCGGTGTCATTTCTTGCAACGATCGCTCCGTCGTTACGAGCGGCTCGGTTGAATCCGATCGACGCGTTACGGCATGAGTGAAAAGAAAGGGTGAAGAGTGAAGGGTGAAGGGTGAAAAAAGGCGAAACGGCTCGAACGCGCTGCCTTTCTACGCCCCGCCCGCCGAATCCCCTGGCTGACGCTTCTAATGACATGTCGCTAATCCAGCCGCGGAGCGGCGAAAGAGTGTAGTCCCGGGCGTCCAGCCCGGGGTTCGGGTTGAAATTTGTGTTGAGCCCCGGAGGGGCGACAGAAGTCTCAACGGAGTCGTAATTCTTCTGTCGCCGCTCCGCGGCTCGAGGCTCAAAGTGAACAATCGTCAACCCCGGGCTGACCCCGAGGCTACATTCTTTCACCGCTCCGCGGCTGGAACCTCACCAGGCTTGCGGGGCCCGGGGAAATGGCATCGCGGCTTCATCGGCGTCTGTTCGCCCTTGTCCGGCCCGGGATGACAAGGCTCATGCTGCTTCATTAATTTTCACTCTTCACTCTTTACCTTCCTACGCTTACCATCCGCGCATGCGCGTTCTTCGTCTGGCTGCCCTGATCATTCTTCTCGGCGTTGCCGCATCGCATGCCGCCGAGGTCAAATCGCCTTCCGATTTTCTGGGCTTCCGGGTTGGGGCGGATCGGAAGCTGGCGGACTATCACCAGATTGTCTCGTATCTGAAGGCGCTGGCAGCGGTGTCGCCGCGGGTGCAGATCGAGACCCTCGGCAAGACAACTCTCGGCAACGAGATGGTCATGGCCGTCATCTCGTCCGAGGCGAACATGAGGAACCTTCCGCGGATCCGGGAGATCGCCGCCAAGCTGGCCGATCCGCGAGGGCTTGGCGCGAGCGAGATCGATTCGCTTGTCCGCGAGGGGAAGTCGGTGGTCCTTGTGACCTGCAACATCCACTCGACGGAGATCGCTTCCAGTCAGATGGCCATGGAGTGGGCCCACGCGCTGGCCACGGCTACCGACGCCGAGACGCTCAAGCGGCTGAACGACGTCGTCCTCCTTCTCGTCCCGTCGCTCAACCCCGACGGCCAGATCATGGTCACCGACTACTATCGCCAGTACCTCGGCACGAAGTACGAGGGTGGCCGTCTGCCGTGGATCTACCACCAGTATGTCGGGCACGACAACAACCGCGACTGGTACATGCTGACCCAGGTGGAGACGAAGAATCTGTCGCGCGCCATCTATCACCAGTGGCATCCACAGCTCTTCGTCGACGAGCATCAGATGGGCAGCGACGGACCGCGCATGTTCATCCCTCCGTTCGCCGATCCGGTCGATCCCGACGTCCATCCGCTCATCTGGCGCGAAGCGAATCTGATCGGAACCAACATGGCTTTCCGCCTGGAGCAGGCGAACAAGGCGGGCCTCATCTACGGATATGAGTTCGACGCCTACTGGCTCGGCGGGACGCGCAACACCGGATGGTGGAAGAACATCACCGGTCTGCTCCTGGAGACGGCTTCGGCAAAGATCGCCACGCCGATCTTCATCGAGCCCTCGGAGCTGCATGGCGGGTCGAAGGGGCTCGTCGACTACAAGGCCACGATCAATCATCCGAACCCCTGGAAAGGGGGATGGTGGCGGATGCGCGACATCATGGATTACGAGCGGATCGCCTCCGACGCGCTCCTGGAGATCGCCAGCGAGCGGCGGAGCGACGTGCTGCGCGACGTCTCGGTCCGCGCGGCCGCGGCGGTGGCTGGCGCGGCACCCCACGAGGCGTATCGCATAACGCACGATCAGCGCGATTATCCGAGCGCCCGCCTGGTGGCGGCACTTCTGGCCGAGCATGGAGTGGAAGTTCGCGAAGCGCCGAACGGTGACTTCTGGATCGAGATGGCGCAGCCGTACGCGAAGTTCATCACCGAGATGCTCGAGCCGCAGCGATATCCCGAGGTGCGGCTGATGCCGGGGAAGGACATCCTGCGGCCGTACGACGTGGCCACATGGACGCTTCCCCTGGCGATGGGGGTGACGGTCGAGCACACCACGATGCCGGCCGGCACCACGGCTGTGCTTCGCACCGACAGCGAGATCCGCGCGGCGATGCCACAGGGGATGTCGCTCTCCTCGCCCGAGTCGGCGCATGCGATCAATGCGGCGCTGCTGCGAGGGGAGAGCGTCTCGATCGATGGAGCGAGCGTCATCATCGGATCGACGGAGAAAGCAGAGGGCAGAAAGCAGAAAGCAGAAATGGAGCTCTTGCACATGCCGCGCGTCGGCATCTACAAGCCGTGGACCGCGTCGATCGACGAGGGTTGGACGCGATGGGTGCTGGAGACGTATGGCTTCGAGCCGAAGACGATCACGACGCAGGAGGTGCGGGCGGCGGGCGGCGTGGCTGGCGGTGGCTCGGCGTCCCCCCGCCCGGGCGCAGCCGAGGCGGTCGCCGCTCCACCAGGTGGCGCTCCACCGACCGGCGTTCAATCGGGCGCATCGCTGCGCTTGCGCTTCGACGCCATCGTTTTACCGGACCTCGAACGGGAGGAGATCGCTTCCGCCAAGAGGCGGTCGGATGAGGGGGGGATGCGCTACGCAGAGGAGATGCCGCCGGAGTATCGCGGCGGGCTGGAGAAAGAGGGGGCAAAGGGGCTGCGCGACTTCGTCGAGGGGGGCGGGACCCTCATCGCCTTCGCGCATTCGGCCGACTACGTCATCGAGGAGTTCAACATCCCGGTCCGCAACGCGCTGGCCCGGATGAAGGCGGACGATTTCTCGGTCCCAGGCTCGCTCGTGCGAATCAACGTGACCGGCGGCCATCCGGTGACCGCCGGAATGCCGGCGCAGGCTGCGGCCTTCATCGACGCGCCGATCGCCTTCGAGACGACAGCGCCGGCTACCGATATGCAACGCTGGATCCTGGCGACCTATCCCGAGGATCCGCGAGAGATCCTACTGTCCGGATGGATCAACGGCGCCGACAAGCTGGCGCGCAAAGCGGCGGCGGTGGCCATGACCTACGGCAAGGGAAAGATCGTCCTCATCGGCT
>JADGNX010000029.1 GCA_017883265.1 Thermoanaerobaculia bacterium | reverse complement strand
CTTGAGCTCGATGAACCGCCCGCCGCCGAGCCAGCAGGCCACGACGCCCTGCGCCAGTTGAGTGTGTGGTCCGGCCGAAGGACCGAGCGGTGCGTCCACCGTGCGGCCGTGAATGGCAACGCGCGTGTCGACCTCTCGCTGGCCGAAGGAAAAGCGATGCGATGGAAGGTCGAAGATGCTGCCGTTCCGATCGAGCTCCGCGAAGGCGCGCGCCAACAGACCGGCGAGCGGATAAGGAGTCAGATCGGCCATTGCAGCACGATGTCACGCCGTGTCGCGTGAGGTAGTGTGCGGCGACACAAACAGATGTGACGGCCAACGGCTCCGGGCGGCACCCGTCTTGCCGGGCACCTGGCGTTGGCGCGGTCGGTATTCCGCAATCAATTGAAATCAAGATCAAGGCCATACAATTCGCCGGCCTCTCGCTCGGTACGTGTGCCGTACGACGCGGCTCCGGATGACCACTCGATCCCCCTGCCGCCTTGGTTCCGGTTTTTCCATTTGACAACCCCATCGTCAGGGGTCTAGTCTCCGCCTACAATTCCTGACCGACTGGCTGGTAAGTTGTTTGCCGGAGCTGCATATGAACAGTGGCTCGCTGCTTTCACGAAACGTACGCTTGCGGCGCGATCGGCTGGCGCTTGTATTCGAGGACCTGCGTCTGACATGGGGCCAGCTCGAAGGACGCGTCAACCGCCTGGCGAACGTGCTGCTCGCCCTTGGCCTGGGCAAGGGCGACAAGCTGGCCCTGGTCCTGCCGAACTCAGTGGAGATCTTCGAGGCCTTCCTCGCCGCGGCACGACTGGGGATCATCGTCGTCCCGCTCAGTCCCCTGCTGCGAGGGCCGGGGCTTTCCGTACTGCTGCAGGATTCCGATGCCTGCGCTGTCATCACCTGTCTTGATATGGCCTCTGAGCTCCACTCCATCCGGCCGCAGTTGACGAACATATCGCCGGAGCGTTACCTCTCGATCGACGGCCCGCCGCGCGACGGATACCGGCAATATGCGGAATTGACCCGCGCCGCGAGCGCGGACGCGCCGCCGTACGTGGAGATCGCAGGAAGCGATCCATACAACATCATCTATAGCAGCGGCACGACCGGACTGCCGAAAGGAATCGTCCATACCCACGACATCCGGGCCATGTACGGCCTGCAGTTCGCGAGCTCGTTCCGCATGAGTCCCGAGAGTGTCGTCCTGCACGGCGGCTCCCTCGTTTTCAACGGCGCCTGGGTCATGCTCATGCCGTGGCTGTATCTCGGCGCGACGTACGTGGCCATGCGTCGCTTCGAGGCCGCTTCATTCATCGACCTGATCCGGGAGGAGCGGGCCACACACATGATGATGGTGCCCTCGCAGATCATCGCCATGATGAGCGCGCCGAACTTCTCCGCGCAGAACCTGCGCTCGCTCCAGGCGCTCTGTACGGTGGGTGCTCCTCTTCACATCAGGCACAAACAAGCGCTCGCCGCTGCAATCCCCGAGGTTTTCTATGAGCTGTATGGCCTCACAGAGGGATTTGTGACCGTCCTCGATAAGCACGACTACGCCTCGAAGCCGGGGTCGGTCGGATGTCCGCTGCCCTTCTTCGAGATGCGGATCTGCGAGGGCACGGGTGATGGAAAGGGCAACGACCTGCCGCCGGGCCAGGTCGGCGAGATCGTAGGCCGCGGCCCGCTCCTGATGCCCGGCTACTACAAGCGCCCCGACCTGACTGCGGAGGCCATCGTCGATGGGTGGTTGCACACCGGAGACCTCGGCCATGCCGACGAAGACGGCTTCCTCTATCTCGTCGATCGCAAGAAGGACCTGATCATCTCCGGCGGCGTGAACATCTATCCGAAGGACATCGAGGAGATCGTCGTGCAGCACCCCGCCGTCCGCGAATCGGCCGTCTTCGGGGTGCCTGATGAGAGGTGGGGCGAGGTCCCGGTGGCGGCGGTGATTCTCATGGAACAGGAAACCGCCGAAGCCTCGGAGATCCGCACGTGGGTCAATGCGCGCGTCGTGGCGCGGTATCAACAGCTCAGGGACGTCGTGATCATGGCCGACTTCCCGCGAAGCACGGCGGGCAAGACGTTGAAGCGCGTCATGCGCGAGCCGTACTGGTCGACGAGCGACACGGCCATCTGAACGCAGTGAATGGAGAGCGAATGATCGATCACTACGAGCGCGTCAACGGTGTACGAATTCACTACCTCGACCGCGCAGGAGGTGAGCCGCCGGTCGTGATGCTGCCGGGGCTCACGGCCAACGCGCACTCGTTCGATGGTCTGGCTGCTGCCGGACTCAGTCCCCGCTTCCGCACCATCGCGCTCGATCTTCGCGGCCGCGGCGACAGCGACAAGCCTGCCACCGGCTACACCCTGGAAGATCATGCCGCGGACGTGCTGGCGCTGCTCGACCATCTCGGAATCAAGCAAGCCACGGTCCTCGGGCATTCCTTCGGCGGCCTGCTCACCATCTACCTGGCCGTCAAGTATCCACAGCGTGTGGCCCGCCTGGTCCTCCTCGACGTCGCCGTCTGGATCCTCGAAGACACGACGAAGCTGATTCGTGTGTCCATCGACCGACTGACGAAGACCTTCCCCTCGTCCGACGGCTACATCGACGCACTCAAGCAAGCGCCGTACCTCGACGGCTTCTGGGATCCGATGCTGGAGAGCTACTTCCGCGCTGAGATCGAAACGAGCGGCGACGGAACGGCAAGGGCCCGCACCAGCGCCGCGGCGATCGAGCAGGTCATTCAGGCCATCACCATGGAGCCGTGGGGGGAGTACGTGAAACAGATCTCCGCTCCCGCCATCCTCATCAACGGACCTGGCGCCTATGGTCCGCCGGGAGCGCCGGCCATCGTGCCGGCCGCGCTGGCGCGAGAGACCGCCGGTTCGATCGCCGGCTGCCAGTACATCGAAGTGCCTGGAAACCACATGACGATGATCTTCGGCGACAACGCGCAAAAGGTCGTGCGGGCAATCGCGGAGTTTGTGACTGCGGGGGTGCCAGCGTAGTGAAAGCAGCCAAACCAGAGATGGGCCAGGTCATCGTCGGAACCTGCAAGGTCAAAGCGGGAGAGCGAAGCTATTCGCTGCACCTGCCGCGAACCGGACCGTACGAGCATCTCGTCGTGATGCTGCACGGATGCGTCCAGCCCGCCCTCGAGTTTGCGGTGGCCACGAACATGAACGCAGCAGCAGCAGCGCACGGCTGGCCCACTCTCTGGCCCGAACAGCCCCTGAGCGCAAACCTGATGCGCTGCTGGAACTGGTTTGTCCCGAAACACCAGAGGCGCGAGGGAGGCGAGGCCGCCATTCTCGGCGCCATGATCGCCGAGGTCTGCCAGCGTCATGACATCGCGCCCGGCCGCGTGCTGCTCGCCGGCGTCTCGGCCGGTGCGGCCATGGCCTCGATCGTCGCGGTGACGTATCCCGAGCTCATCGGTGCGCTGGCGATCCTTTCCGGCGCCCCGTTCGGTGCCGCCACGACTCTTTTCGGCGCTATGTCCCTGATGAAGAATGGCGACTCCGATCCTGTGGCCTTGGGCGCACTGGCCCACCGCGCGATGGGCGAGCGGGCCAGGACCATCCCCGTGATGGTCGTGCATGGTGGTCAGGATCAGACAGTCCATCCTCGGAATGGAACGCGTACCGCGCAGCAATGGGCCGTGAGTAACCTGCTGGCGCTCGGACAGATGGATCTTGCTGGCGCGGAGCCACAACCGGCGAGTGAGACCGGGCATCACGAGGACGGACGGTACGAAGCAGTCGTGGTGCGCTATCAGGACGATTCCGGCCGCGTGCTGGCCGAGGAGTGGCGAGTCCCGAAGCTCGGCCATGCCTGGTCCGGAGGCTCCTCCAAGGCGACCTACTCCGATCCGTGCGGGCCTGACGCCACTGCCGCGGTGATCGACTTCTTTTCTCGAGCCACAGAGCAGCTCTTATCGAGCCCCTAAAGAGAGTGACGAGCAAAAATTAAACCGACTGACCGGTACAGAAATGGGAGGCAAAATGAAAGTCACACCACGTATTTGCACCATGGCCCTGCTCTTTCTTCTTTCCGCCACCGGCGTGGCCCGGGCTCAGGTGGACAAAGCGAACCTCGATGCCGTCGCCGTGGATGCCTCCGGCGCACCCTTGCCGGGAGTCACCGTAACGCTGGCGCGCCCTGCCACCGGTTATCAGACGACCGGCGTGACCGACCGTGCCGGAGTGGCGCAGTTCCTCGCGCTGTCGCCGGACGATTACCGCGTCGCATTTTCCCTGCAGGGGTTCGCGGCCCCGGCGGAGCAGAGCGTCAAGCTGCGAGTCGGGCAGACGGCGAAAGTCAGCGTGACCCTGAAGCCATCCGCCAGCGAAACGATCACCGTTTCCGCGGAGAGCCCGGTGGTCGACGTGCATAAGACGGATTCGTCGACAAACATCGTCCCGGAACAGATCGAGGCGCTTCCTGTCGCCGACCGCGATTTTCAGAAGCTGGCCTTTCTAACACCTGGCGTCGAGCGTGAGCGCGGCGGTTTTCGATTCATCGGCGGAGGCCCCGTCGTCGGGGCCGGGGGAAACGCATCACAATCCACGATTGTCGTCAACGGCGTCGACTTCACCGACCAGGCCCTGGGCCTGGCTCGTACCCGCTTCAGCCAGGACGCCATCCGCGAGTTTCGCGTCATCGCCAACCGCTTCGACACCTCGATCGGCGGATCGTCAGGCGGTGCGATCTCCGTGGTCACGAAATCGGGCACGAACGAGACGATTGGAAGCGCATTCGGCTTTGGTCGCGACAAAGCTCTGCGGACGAAAGGGGCCTTCGACCTGAAGAACAACGACTACTCGCGCCAGCAGTACGGGTTTGCGGTCGGGGGTCCGATCCAGCGCGACCGTCTCTTCTATTTTGCTTCGGGCGAAGAGATCAACGAGAAGAACGTCGTTCTCTTCCGTCCGGGCGGCGCGTACGCGTCGCTGGCCGCCGATGTCAGCCATCCTTTCAACCAGACGCTTCTGTTCGGCAGTGTCGACGCCCAGTTTTCGTCCCGGCAGACCGGCGGCGTTCACGTGGTCTACGACAGGTACAACGAGGACAACTTCCGCGTCGGCGGACTGGCCGATCCCTCCTACGGACAGACGCTGCAGCGCAAGAACTGGAACGTCACGGGGGAGGACAACTGGTCGGTGTCGCCGGTGAGCTCGAACGAGGCCCGCGGCCAGTTCGGGCATCGCCGCTTCTTCGAGCCGACCAACAGCACCACGGTGGCCGAATGGTACTCGAGCGGCAACACGCTGATGCGTGGCGGGAACATTCTCGGCAACCTCCTCGGCGACGGCGACACGTGGGAGGTGCGCGACACCTTCCACTACCACCTGGCCGCCGGTCGCAGCTCCCACGACATCAAAGCCGGCGGCTCTCTGCAGCGCGTCAAGGATCGCTCCATCATCGACGTCACCCAATACGGCCTCTTCCTCTACCTCACCGACACCAAGGCTCTTCCGCTTGCGTACCTGTATGGCGTGGGCTCGGCCGATGCGAGCATCTCCACCGATCTCTATGGCGCGTTCGTCGAGGATGCGTGGCGCCCGAATGCGAATCTGCTCATGAACCTCGGATTGCGCTACGACCTCGATACGAACGGGAACAATCCTGATTTCAGGCACCCTCTGGTGCCGAACGGACGGGAGCGCGATACGAACAACTATCAGCCGCGTTTCTCGTTTACGTACGACGTCGGAGGTCAGGGCGCGAATGTCATCCGAGGAGGAGCGGGGCGGTTCACGGGCCGCTTTCTGCTCGTGCCGGCCTTCGCCGAGCTGCAGCAGAACGGAATCACAGGCCGGGTGGCCTTGACCCGTCTGAATGGCGCAATCTTCGGCATTCCCGCGCTCACCCTCGATCCGAACAACCCCACCACTACCGGCATCCTGCAGAAACCATCGATCACGATTCTCTCTCCGACGTTCAAGTCGCCTCAAGCGGACCAGGTGTCGCTCGGATGGACCACCCGTCTCGCCAGTTCGCGTCTTTACTTCGACAGCGAGGCCATCTACGTGAGCGGCAAGGACGAGATCATCATTCGCGACACCAACTTTGGCGGAAACGCGCACCCGGCTCGTCCGAACTCCACATGGACGAACATCAATATGTACACGAACGAGGGGCATTCCAAGTACAAGGCGCTCGTCCTCAGCCTCAACGGGAATGTCCGCCAGTCCGACCTGCTCACCGCTTCGGTCACCTTAGCGGACAAGAAGAACATCAACGACGACTTCAGTCCGGAGTTCACGTTCGGGTACCCGAGCGATCCCGCGAACATCCAGGCGGAGTATGGCCGCTCGCGCGGCACCGAGCGCTACCGAGTTGTCCTCAGCGGCGTCTTTCACGCTCCGTGGAGCGTCACCGTCGCTCCGATCTTCGAGTATGGCTCCGGCCAGCCGTGGACGCACCGGCTCGGATATGACTTCAACGGCGACGGCTTCAACTCCGACCGGCCTGCAGGGGTGGGACGCTTCGCCGAGAACGGTCCCCCCTTCCGGCAGCTCTCTCTTCGACTGGCAAAGGACATCCCCGTCGGCAGGGGCTCGGCGCAGGCGATTCTCGAGGGATTCAACGTCACGAACTTCAAGAACCTCGACGTGAACTCCATCGCCTCCGGCGAGTTTCTCAGCGGCCCCACGCTCGCCAATCCGACTGCGGCCAAAGTGCCGAATCCGCGATTCGGCCAGTACAGCGCGACGTTGTCGCCGCGCGAGTTCCAGCTCGGTCTGCGCTGGAACTTCTGACCGGGAAAATCATCGATGCGGGGCGGTGGCCGGGATTTCCCCGGCTGCCGCCCGCACGCGAGCGCAGACTCCCAGGTCACTCCATCAGCCCTGAGCAACAGAGCAGCCGGCCGTGCGGCCTGTTATCGTGGGAGAGAGATGCTCCAGGAAGAGAGAGCCGAACGAGCCCGGACTCAGATCCTCGACGCCGCTCTGAAGCTGTTTGCGCATCGGGGCTATGGGGCCACGACCGTCCGCGAGATCGCTGAGGCCGCGGGTCTTTCGCACGGAAACGTCTACTACCATTTCCCCGACAAGGAAGTGATCTTTCGCGCCCTCCTCCAGAGATACATGGATGCCATCGGGCAGCCGGACTTCCCGTTCAATAAAGTCCTGGCCAGCGGAACCTTCCCCGACAATCTGGAGGAACTTGGCGCCGCCGTCCGCGACATGGTCCGCGATTACCGTGAATACGTTGCGCTGATCTACGTCGACGTCGTCGAGTTCGACGGCGAGCACATCCGGAAGTTCTACTCCGGCATGGCTCTGAGCTTTCAGCGTTTTCTCAAGGAGCATCGGATGGAAGGGCCGTTGCGCAAGCGGCTCCAGCAGGGGATCTCGCCGCATGCAGCGGTCATGCTTGCCGTCCGTATGTTCCTCAACTATTTCGGCGTCGAGATCGTCTTCGGAGTGAAAGACCATTTCGGCAAGAGCTCCGACGATGCCGTCCGGGAGATCTCGCACATCCTGCGGCACGGCATGATCCGCAGCGGCAAACCTCTCCGGACGCCGAGGAAGGCTCCGGCTGCGCCTGGAAAGGCACACGCACTGCGCGAGGCAAAACGCACACGTAAGCGATGATCTCGGCGAAGCCGGGCAGCCAGCGCTACCGTGTGATCCGCAAGAGCTCCAGGCCCAGAACGCCACAGTCCACGTGAGCGGCACGCCTCCGGCTGATGGCCGGTGCCGCCCCCGGGAAAATCCCACTTTCCCGCTCGCAAGTCAGGCGCTCCAGGAAGCCTTCGGACAAGAAAAATCAAAAAGAGCTTGCGTCGGAGCCAGTATGGTGTTATAGTTAACTATATCACCAGTTCGCTGACGTACACTTTTGGAGTTGGTACGCCGGCAATCGCGCCGAATCCGAGGTCCCGCACCTCTCTCGAAAGGGTTATCTGGAACACATGGACAGCGAGTGGAACGACAGTCAGCCGATTTACCGCCAGCTTCGCGACCGCGTCGTCGACATGATCCTCGACGGCGTGCTCAACGAAGGGGATCCGCTGCCGTCCGTGCGCACCGTGGCAGCCGAGTATCGGGTCAATCCGATCACGGTTCTGAAGGGCTATCAACAACTTGTCGACGAGCAGCTCGTCGAGACGAAGCGAGGTCGCGGCATGTTCATCAACGCCGGCGCACGCAACCTGTTGCTGCAGGGCGAACGCCAGAAGTTTCTAGCGGAACAATGGCCCAGGGTCTACGCGACCATTCAGCGGCTCGGCCTGACGCCGGAAGAACTGCTGGATGCCGCCCCAACCCGCCCGTCGTCGCCGGATGCCGCAGAGGAGGCGTCGAAGCCATGACAGTCATCGAAGCACGCGGCCTCCGCAAGGCCTTCGGCACGACCATCGCGCTGGACAACATCGATTTGCGCGTCGAAGAGGGCCGCATCCTCGGACTCATCGGTCCCAACGGCGCGGGCAAGAGCACCGCGCTCAACGCGATTCTCGGCCTCACCCCCTATCAGGGAGAGCTGAGGGTGCTCGGACGCGACCCCTGGATGGAGCGCGATCAGCTCATGCGCGATGTCTCGTTCATCGCCGATGTCGCCGTGCTGCCGCGCTGGATGCGGGTTTCGCAGGCGCTCGACTACGTCGCCGGCGTCCATCCGCGATTCGATCGAGCCAAGGCCGAAGGATTTCTTGGGAAGACCGCCATCAAGCGCGCCAGCAGAGTCAGGGAATTGTCGAAGGGCATGGTGACCCAGCTGCACCTCGCTCTGGTCATGGCCATCGACGCGAGATTACTGGTGCTGGACGAGCCGACGCTGGGCCTGGACATTCTGGTTCGCAAGCAGTTCTACGACTCGCTGCTGAACGACTACTTCGATCGCAGCCGCACCATCGTCGTGACCACTCATCAGGTGGAGGAGATCCAGGACGTCCTCACCGACCTCATGTTCATCAACCGAGGTCGCATCGTGCTTGGCTGCAGCATGGAGGAGCTCGAGTCGCGCTATGTCGAAGTGATGGTGCGTCCCGAGCATCTGGCCGCAGCGCGGGGGCTCAGGCCGATTCGCGAGCGCCAGCTGTTCGGCCGCAGCATCCTGCTGTTCGATCATGTCGATCGCGACCAGCTGGCCACGCTCGGCGACGTGCGCACGCCCGGGATCGCCGACTTGTTCGTTGCCGTGATGGGTAACGAGGCTGGCCGGGCCGAAGGAACGGCGCCATGAACACTCCATCGAACACCGCCCCTGAGCTCCGCAAGCTCAGCGCGCGCAGGAACACCACACCGACAGCAGTTAGCTAACAAGGTGATCGATATGAGCACTTTTGTATTGAACGACCATCAACACTTTGAGGTAGAAAGATACGACCTCACACTCCGTGCAATCGACACGGCACAACAGACGGCTGCCAGAGTCGCCGGCGTCATCTACCTGTTTACGATGGTTACGACCATGGTTGCACTCAACGTGCGCGGTCAATTGAGCGCCCACGGCGATCCCCTCCAGACTGCAAAGATGGCGGCGTTTGGACGGCTGTTCCAACTCAGCATTGTCAGCGATCTCTTCACCCTCGCAGCGGTGATCATGCTAGTGGCGGCTCTTTACGTCTTGCTCGAGCCAGTCAACCGAGAGGTGGCTTTCCTTGCGGCGTGCCTGTTGCTCGTCGAATGCTCTATTGCTGCTGTCATCGCCTTGACCCATCTTGCTGCCGTGGCGCTTCTGGGTGGCGCTGACCACTTGCTGGCGTTTGACACGACGCCGCTACGGGCACTGGTATACAGGTTCTTCCGTGTGCCAGGAGCCGGATACCACCTCGGCCAGCTCTTTCTCGGACTGGGATCGACCATGTTCGCCTATCTGTGGTTCAAGTCGCGCTATATCCCTCGAGGACTGGCGGCCTGCGGAATCCTCTCCTCGCTGGTGGTGGCAATCGTCGAGTCGGCCATCATGGTGTTCCCCACCCTGGCCGCTGTCGTGAAACCGACCTACTGGGCGCCGCTGTTCATCTTCGAGATCGCTCTTGGCTTCTGGCTGCTTGTTAAGGGAGTACAGGCACCAACTGTCGAATTGCGACCGTCGGGCGAAACAAAAGGAGAGGATCGATGATGAATACTCCGTCGAACGATGTGCCCGAGTCTTCAGGTCACTCGCAGCGAATGTCCCCCGCGGCCATGTCGCCGACCCGGCCGATGTACTGGTCGGTGCGACGCGAGTTGTGGGAGAACCGTTCGATCTATATCGGCCCGCTGGTCGTCGCGGCTGTCTTACTGTTCGCCTTCCTGATCAACCATATGACTTTGCCCAACCGCATGCGTGCTTTGTCTGCGCTCGAGCCGGCGAAGCAGCACGCAGCGATCTCCATGCCATACAACGTCGCCGCTGGTCTCATCACCCTGACCGCGTTCATCGTCGGTGTGTTCTATTGTCTCGACGCACTGCACAGCGAGCGTCGCGATCGCAGCATCCTGTTCTGGAAGTCGCTGCCTGTTTCGGACCGCACGACCGTACTTTCCAAGGCCAGCATCCCGCTGGCAGTTCTGCCGCTGCTCATCTTCCCCATCATCGTTAGCACGCAGCTGATCATGCTGCTGCTGAACAGCGCAGTCCTTCTGGGGAACGGTCCCGGTCTCGCCATGCTGTGGACCCACGTAAAGCTCCTGCAGTCTTCGCTGGCGTTGCTCTACGCTCTGACGGCTATTGCGCTCTGGCATGCGCCAATCTATGGCTGGCTGCTGCTGGTCTCAGGCTGGGCGCGGCAGGCGACACTTCTCTGGGCCGTGTTGCCGCTCCTGGTGATCTCGGCCTTCGAGGGGATTGCGTTCCGCACTTCACACTTCGCCTCTCTGTTGCGATATCGCGTGGTCGGCTGGTTTACGCAGGCCTTCGTCCCACAAGCGGGGACTAACGGCCCGATTGATCCGCTGACTGCACTCGATCCGGTGAGATTCCTGACCACGCCAGGTCTGTGGCTCGGGCTATTAGTGGCTGCGGCATTTCTCGCCGCAGCAATGCGGCTACGCCGCAACCGCGAACCGCTTTGAGTCGCCTGCACAGTTGATTCACTCGCATAAGGAGTAACGAGTATGAGCACACCCGTATCAACGACCGGATTGCCGAAGGACCGTTGCGTTTCAAGGCCAACTCGATAAGCCGTCGCGGCAGCGAGAATATGAAGACAACACTAACGAATGTCTAGTCGATGTTGAGGAGGACGTATGGAGCTCGCTGTTGATCTGAAGCGCTCACTTTCCAATGAATGCACTTCTCTCTCTCTCAGTGCCCTGGTCTGGCAGGACGTCCTGGCACAGGCCATGACCGGCGAACTGGTCGCTGCGATGAACTTCACCGCCTTATCGGAGATCTGTGACCATCCCGCAGAAGTAGCGGACGCGCTCGAGCACGCGCAGAACGAGAAGGGCCATGCCGCTGCGTTCGCCGCCGAGGGCCGCAAGATTGGAGTGGAGGTGCCTAGTAACGTCGAGGCGAAGCACTGGAAGCGGATCCGCGAGGCTTTCCAGCGGCGCATAACAGAGCGCGATTTCATTGGCTGCCTGATCGTCCAGGAGATCATGCTCGAATCCTTCGCCGTCGCAAGCTATGCACGCGTGGGGAAGGTGGCAGCGGGCAGCCTCGGCAAGACCTTCGCCTCGATTGCCGCAGAGGAGGAGGAGCACATTGGGCACGCCATGGCGATTCTTAGGGCGGAGCGAGCCCTGGACGCGCAGCGTTTCGATGACAAGCTGTATCGGCTGCATCTCGAGGTGATGACCATACTCGCGGAGATGCTGGCGAGGGACTGCAGCCGTGGACACTGCGAAGTGTGCCACGACAGTTGTGTTAAGCCGTCGTTGTCCGAGATCTGTTTGACTACAGCCGAACTGCGCGGAGCGTCGCTGCAACAGTACCTGAAGACGCTGGACATGCTGGGGCTGCCCGGGGAGGTAACACTCGTATGGGTGACTCAGTTGCCAGTGTAGACAGCCCAGGTCGGACCACCGATGTCGATTTCGCCCTGGTCGGACATCAGGAGAGTTGGAGAGCGGCTGCGGACGTACTCGGCGTGCTGCGAGGGCCCGAGCGTACGCCCTTGCCGGACGACGAGATCAGGGACATTCTTCCATGGATTCCGCCCAGAGCAGTCTGTCACGTCGACGTCGGATCGATCGCCGGCGCGAAGGCGCGCGGGCTTTACATCGACTCCTTCATTTCTCCCGATCGTCTGGAAGCCGACTACATACGCGAGAACATCGCCCGCGTTCGAGCGGCGGCGGCCTGCGCCATCAGGGCGGGAGCGAAGATCGTGAGTCTCGGCGGGTTCAGCTCCATTCTGATCGAGGGCAACTTCGATCAACTTCCCGAAAGACACGAAACAGTCTTCACCACGGGCAATACGCTGACCGTGGGGTTCATCGTTCAGGGCATCGAGAAGATGTGTGCCCTGGAGGGCCGAGACCTCCGAAGATCAACGTTGCTCATCGTTGGAGCAACAGGAGATGTGGGTTCCGGCTGCGCCCGTTGTCTGGCGCCCCTCGTGCGGCGCGTGCTGCTCAGCGCACGCAACGTGGACCGGCTACGCAGGCTCGCCGCGGAGTTGGAAGCCGATGGAGTTGAGGTGGAGGTCGCGACGCCTCTCCAGCAATTCTCCGCACAGGCCGACATCGTGATCTGCGCGGCCAGTCTGGCGTCCCCTTCGCTTCTGTTGGGCCGGATCGCGCCCGACGCAATCGTTTGCGATGCCGGCTACCCGAAGAACCTGTCCCCAAACGCGGAGATCCCCGGCGCCAGAGTCTTCTTCGGAGGTCTGGGACAGATCACGGGCGGCCTGAGATTCACACCGGACTTTCACGGAGTCTTGAATCGGCATCCATTCCCCGATGTCGTCCAGGGATGTCTACTCGAAGGCATGGCTCTGGCCCTGGAGCGCCGGTTCGAGCCCTTCTCCCAGGGAAGAGGGTTCATCACTCAGGAGCGGGTTGATGAGATCGAGGCAATTGCCGCACGGCACGGAATCCGTCTGGCTCCGCTCTACAACGCCGATGGACCCTTATGGCCAGCTCAGGCCACCATCGGGAGTGCGCTCGGCTCCAGGGAAAGCGCCAGCATTTCGTCCACCGACTTCACCGGATGAAATTGCATCTTTTCGCGAACATCCGACGGCACATCGTCCAGATCGGCTTCGTTGCGTTGGGGTAGGATCACCTCGGTCAAGCCGGCGGCGTGCGCGGCCAGCACCTTCTGTTTGAGGCCGCCGATCGGTAGCACGTGCCCCTGCAACGTCACCTCGCCGGTCATACCCACGCTGCTCCTGACCGGCCGGCCGGTCAGCAGCGACGCCAGCGCGGCCACCATGGTCACACCGGCGCTCGGCCCATCCTTGGGGATGGCCCCCGCCGGCACGTGCACGTGAAACTCCCGGCCGTCGAACGTCCGTTCGTCGATGCCGAGCTGCATTGCGTGACTCTGAATATAGGTGAGCGCAATCCGAGCCGACTCCTTCATGACATCGCCCAGTTGTCCGGTCAGCACCAGCCCACCCTTCCCGGCCATCGACGCCGCCTCCACAAACAGGACATCTCCCCCGGCACCGGTGACGGCCAGTCCGGTGGCCACACCGGGAACCGCCGTTCGCGCGGCGGCCTCCTGATAGAATTTCGGACGCCCCAGCGCCTCCAGTACCGCCGCGGAATCGACCACCACCGGTTTCGGCTGGTGGCCCGCGGCGATCCGCGTGGCCGTCTTTCGAAGCACGGTGCCCAGCTCGCGTTCCAACTGGCGGACGCCCGCCTCCCGCGTGTAGTCGCTGACTACCAGGCGCAACACGTCGTCGCCGGTCGTCACGTCGTCCGGGCCCAGGCCATTCCGCTCCACCTGGCGGGGCCAGAGGTAGCCACGCCCGATGGCCACCTTCTCGTCGGTCGTGTAGCCGTCGAACCGAATCACTTCCATCCGGTCCAGGAGCGGCCCGGGGATCGTGTCGGCCACGTTGGCCGTGGCGATGAACAGCACATGGGACAGATCAAGCTCGACATCGAGGTAGTGATCCTGGAACGCATGGTTCTGTGCCGGGTCGAGCACTTCGAGCAACGCCGCCGACGGATCCCCGCGCCAGTCGGCCCCCAGCTTGTCGACCTCGTCGAGCAGGATCACCGGGTTCATCGTCCCGGCATCCCGCAGGGCGCGAACGAGCCGGCCAGGCAATGCGCCGACATAGGTGCGGCGATGCCCGCGGATCTCGGCCTCGTCACGCACACCACCCAGAGACATCCGGACAAACTTCCGGCCGGTGGCCCTGGCGATCGACTCGCCAACCGAGGTCTTGCCTGTTCCCGGCGGGCCGATCAGCGTCAGAATGGCCCCCGACCGGCGATCGTCCGTGAGGCCGCGCTCGGCGCGCAGCTTCCGCACCGCCAGATATTCGGTGATGCGCCGCTTTACGTCCTCCAGACCGGCATGGTCGTGGTCCAGTACCTCCCGGGCGTGCTGCGGGTCGAGGAGCTCGTCCGACCGTTTCGACCACGGGATGGCCAGCAACCAGTCGAGGTAGGTTCGAATCATGGACGCCTCGGCGTTCGAGTCGCCCATCCGTTCGAACCGCGCGAGCTCGCGTTCGGCCTGCTTCTGTACCGCCTCGGGCATCCCAGCCGCCGTTATCTTCTTCCGATATTCCTCGACAATCGACTCCTCGTTCTCGCCCAGCTCCTTACGAATGGCCTCCATCTGCCGGCGCAGAAAATACTCGCGCTGCTGTTTCTGAGCACCGGAGTCGACGTCGTCGCGAATGCGCTTGCGGACGCGGAGCTCCGCCAGCCGCTCCTCTTGAAACCGCAGCGCGAGCGTCAGCCGCTCGACGACGTCGAGCGTTTCCAGCAGTTCCAGCTTCTGGATGAAATTCAAATCCGGCGAGTAGCCGGCCGTGTCCGCGAGGGAGCCCGGGTTGGTGATGGAACGGACGAATGCACTGATCCGGCCGTCGTCGCCACGAAGCTCCAGAACCTCCTCCACAACTGCGCGATACTCCCGCTCCAGGTCGACGGTCAGGCTCGGCGGCGGAGCCACGTCAGGACGCTCGTCGACCTCGACGCGAAGGACGCCATCCTGGTCGGTGACCGCCGCTCCAGGCAGGCCGCGGTGGAGCCCCATGAGCGACACCACGCTTCGTCCCCCCACATCGACCCGCTCCGACACCTCGGCCACAATGCCAACCTTGCCATAGCCGCCCTTCCGTCGCGGGATGAGCAGCACACGCGTATCGCCTTCTACGTCTGCCGGCAGCGTAACCGGCATCCCGGGAAACACCACAACATCGTCTAAAGGAACCAGTTTCAGGAGTGTCATGACGCGGAGGTTACGCCTGATACTTGATGATGTCAACTATTGAGATGGTTCACTATCGATCGGTGACCAGGACGGAAAATGAACTACAATGCTCATGTGAAACCCGGGAGTCCCGACAGTTGCGAGGCCTGGCAGCTCATGGTGCAGCTCTTCTTTGCGCAGCGCGCGAATCTGCCGCCTCTTGCTGCGGAGCTCGAGCTCTCCCCGGCACAGTGTCACGTCTTGCACCTCATCGAGCCGGGCCGGCCGATCCCGATGGGTCAGCTCGCTGAGACGCTGGCCTGCCACGCCTCCAACGTGACAGGACTCGTGGACCGCCTCGAGTCGCGCGGGCTCGTGCGCCGCCGCCCCTCGCCCGCCGACCGCCGGGTCAAAGTACTCGTTCTCACCCAGACCGGTTCCCGGCTGCGCACGCTCCTGCTCGATCGCATGACGACTCCGCCCGACACGCTCGGACGCCTATCCGTCAGCGAGCAGCGGGCCCTGGTGCGCATCCTCACCCGTCTACTCGAGTAGCGCAGCCGGAACATCCCGAGACATCCAGGGCGCTTTCGCTCCCAGGGCGGCCGTGCCGACGAACGCGCCGATGAAGAGCTGCGCCACCGTGCCGATGACGATCTCTGAGGGTGCGGTCGAGATGCGCAATACGATCGCCAGGAGCGTGGCGACCAGCGCGAGGCCCAGCCAAAGCGCAGCCAGCGTCCAGACTTCCGTCACGGTTGCGGCGCTCCCTCGCCAGGGGATTCCGCCGTTGAAGTCACTGCCCGCTCTCCTCGAGGGTAGTGGTGCCGCTCTTTTCGTCCAGGTGCTCGACGTATTTCACGACCGTTACGTCGGAGATGGCGATCATGCATCCGCCGGAGACCATCGTTTCGAGGGCGGCGATCATTTGGTTGATCTTCTCCTCTTCGTCGACAATGGCGATCATCACGGGGTCATCGCTGGAGAGGGTGATCGTCTTATGGCGGTGGATGCGGCGTTGTGCGCCGTAGCCGAGAATCCCGCGGTAGACCGTGGCGCCGGCGATGTCGAGCTGCGCGGCGCGCTTCACGATGGCCTCGTAGAGCGGCTGACCTTCCCACTTGTCGTCCTCGCCGATGTGGACGCGGAGCATCTTGGCCTTTCCGATGAGTCGCATGAGATCTCCTTTCTTCGTCCCGGGGCCGGATGGCTCTTCACCGGTCGCGAACTTGACAACCGTGGTGTCCTGCACCTCGACCAGACCCTTGTCGACCATGTCATACACGTCGGGCAGGACGCGATCGATGGCCGCGGCGGTGTCGACGATCTCGATGCGGACCGGCAGATCACTCGACAGATCGACGATGTTGATCGTGTGGATCGCATCGTGACCGGTGAAACCGGCGATGCCGCGAGAGACTGTCGCACCGGCCATACCCTTGTGCTGGAAGAGCTCCAGAAGCGCGTTGTAAAGACTTCGGCCGTGCCACCGGGCCGCCTCATTCACCGTGACGGTGAGCCGTTTTGCCGGACCACGTTCGAGCATGACGATACCCTCCGGGCGTTGCTACCTGGCCAGAAAGACTCCGAGCTGCACCGCCGCGAACCCCGCGGCAACGGATGCGATGACGTTGAGACCACCCCACCATAATGCCCCTGCCTCGGTCAGGCGCTGCGTCTCGTACTCGAACGTGGAGAAGGTCGTGTATGCGCCGACGAAGCCGGTGGCGACGAACAGACGCCAGAAAGGATCGAGCGACGTCCGTTGCGCTGCGAAGGTCAGGAAAAATCCGAGGATGAATGATCCGGACACATTGATGAGGAAGGTCCCCAGCGGAAAGTCGCGTCTCCAGATATTGGCCACGAGGAGCGCGACGCAGTAGCGCGTGACGGCGCCGATGGCACCACCGAGACCTACGACCAGGAAGCGACTCATGCACGCCCACCTCCTTCGAGGAGATCGAGGGGCCGTCGAGAACGGGCAGCGGCGTACCCGCGCCAAAGCATCGTATGCACAGACGCCTCCTACCGTGTGTGGTAGGAGTCATCAGCCCGAGGGCGGTTTTAGGCGGACTCCATCGCCGATCTGAACGCATTTTACGCCGAATGCCCCGCGAAAGTGATCCGTTAGTTACCTCGGTCGTGGGGCTTCTCATCGATGACCAGGCCCCATTCCCGGTAAGCCTCGATCAAAATCACACCCGCGCGTGACATGTGACATGTCGCATCTTCGCTATCCGGCGTCTACTGCGACGCATGTGGCTAAATCGCATCCCCCCACTGCTGCTGCTGATGCTGGTGGCTTGCTCCACTCCGGTGCCGATCCGGTTCGGCGCTCACACTCGCTCAGCACCGGTCGTTGCTTTCGCCAATCCGGGGTTTGCTGATGGTGACCAACTCGCGGGACGCCGCGCATTCATCGCGCTGCAATGCATTGACTGCCACATCGTGGCCGAGGATCCGGAGCTACCGCGAGGAGCACGTGCGATTGCGGGGCCACTCCTCAGCGGTCTTGATCGCTACTCGCCGAATGAGCTTGCCAGGCGGATCACCAGCCGATCGACGGGCGCCGACGAAGCGCTCCTCGATCGCACCATGAAGGACTATGCGCAGCACATCACGGCGAGGAATCTCGTCGATCTGGTTGCGTACTTGCGCAATCCGAAAGTGAGGCGCAATTAGATGAGTATCGATTTACCGAGTCAACGCGGGATTGAGCGTGCGGATCGCGACCTTCACGGTGCGACGCGGGCCTTCGCTCGCCAATTGACAGCGCGAAGCTGGTGGTACGTCGGTTCGACCTTCACGCTGCTCGGAGGCGCTCTGGCCGGAGCAGCCCTGGCACCGTGGTGGCCGCTCCGTCTTGCGGCGTCGATCCTCGGGGGGCTGTTGCTGGTGCGGACGTTCATCCTCTATCACGACTTCATGCACGGCGCGATTCTCCCCGGATCCCGGCTGGCGCGAGCAGTCTTCTATAGCTACGCCGCTGTCAACCTGACACCGCCACGATCCTGGCGTGACAGTCACAACTTCCACCATGCGAACGTCGGCCGCATACCCTCGAACGTCGGCTCGTTCCCGTTGATGACGACAGAGATGTGGCGGAGCGGCTCACGCCTCCAGCGGCTGAGCTATCGCGTGGTGCGTCATCCCGCGACGATTCTCTGTGCGTACCTGACGATCTTCCTCTTCAGCGTCTGCCTGTTGCCGCTGTTGCGACGACCGTCGCGATACTGGGATTCGGCGTTGTCGCTCCTGGCGCACGGTATGGCCGTGGCTTCCCTGTGGGTCTTCGCGGGATTCGACGTGCTCTTCTTCGCACTCCTGCTCCCGATGTCGCTCGCGGCCGCGATGGGAGGCTATCTCTTCTATGCGCAGCACAGCTTCCCCGGAATGCGCATCCTCCCGGACGAAGAATGGACCACCTATCGCGCCGCGCTGGTATCGTCGAGCTACCTGCGGCTCGGCCCGGTAATCCGTTGGTTCACCGGGAACATCGGCTTCCACCACGTCCACCATCTCAACTCGCTCATCCCCTTCTATCTGCTGCCACAAGCGATGGCGGCAGTTCCCGAACTGCAGCATCCGACCGTGACGACGCTGAAGCCGCGGGACATCATGGCCTGCTTTCGCGCGAACTTGTGGGACGAGGCCAGCGGACGGATGGTCCGGTATTGCGACGCGTAGTTCTCAGTTCCTCATTGGCGCACGGTGTGATTCCCCGGCCGCGGCGCGAATGATTCAGGCTGCGAGAATCCGGAGCCGGCGGCGCAGCAGCCCGCGGTTTCGGAATACGAGTGCGGCAGCCGGAACGGTTGTCGCGACGCCAAGGGCCACGAGTGCAGCCGCCGCGACATTTTTCTGCGTCGTTCCTATGCGGCGCGAGGCGAGCAACGCGACGCCCGCAGCGAGAGCAGCCCGAGTGGCGACGATGAACATCAGTTGCGGCACAGTCAGCGATATTCGTTTCATGGTTCCTCCGGATGAGCCACCTGAAGGTGTCTCGTACTCGCATGGACAATTATCGTTTGGAACGTGTCTTCGCACAATGCGCTCGACCACTACAACGGTGTGCTGAGGATCACCGGACTGGATGCTCATCCCTAAAGCTCGGGCCCAGCCAGTCGTCGGCGTTGTGTCGTTCACCGCGTTAGGCGTTCGGTGTTTCGTGCTCTGCTGCCACCAAGTGGCAACGCGGTCATATCGCAAGGTTTTCAAGTTACGAACAACCAGGTGGTGACGGCCGGCAACAAGAAAGGTGACGTTAGTCGCTGGCGTGCCCGGAATCTGAGACGATATTGGGTGCAGGCCGGGTCGTTCATGAGGCCTTCGCATCGCCCGCCCCGAGGAGCCTCCGTGAACAGACCGGTTCAGGAGGCTCACCTATGAGACTACGCGATGTGATGGAAACCCCCCGCACCATTGACGCTGAGGCGTCCGTACAGGATGCGCTGGCACTGGACCGCGGCACACTGATCGTGCTGTCGGGAAAGACCGTGGCCGGCGTGATTTCCGATCACGAGTTGCGGGGCATTCCGGAAGGGGAGCGCGCCGGGACGAAAGTCACGGCCGTTGTTCGCGTCGTTCCCTCGCTCTCCCCGGACGACACGGTGAAAGAAGCGGCCAATGTATTGAGAAGCCGGAGCGCGGAATGTGTACCGGTCGTGGAGGAGGGGAAACTGGTCGGTTCCCTCTCGGTGTCCCGCATCCTCGAACTGATCGGCCGGGGAGCTGTGCACATCGTCGAGGTGCATAGCCGGACCGTGCTGCATGGGCGAGGCAACCGTACCAAGCGCCCTCAGCCATCGTAACGCAGTGCCAAAAGGGGGTAATGCAATGAACATCAAGCGCTTTTCAGTCGCCACCGTACTCGCTTTACTCCTGGCCGCCTCCAGCCTCAAGGCTGAGAACTGATGCGAATGAATCGCGGTACCGGCTTGCGTGATCGAGCACAGCGTTGTGGAGTGATGGCTGCCCTTTCGAGCGAGGCGTTCGCGACGTAGATTGGGAGTGCACGGCGAGAGCCGCTGCAGACGAGAACTCAAGGAGGTTTACCATGACGTTTTTGACGAAATTTGAGCGTTTTGACCCGTTTGAAGAAATGACTCTGCTGCGTGATCGCATGGATCATCTCTGGTCCCACATGACCGCCGAGGGCGATAAGCCGCTGGCAGCCAACTGGTCGCCGACGGCTGACATCATCGAGACGAAGGACGAGACCGTCATCAAGGCGGAGCTTCCCGGAATCGACGAAAACAACCTCCAGGTTGCCGTCGAAAACGGCATGCTGACGATCAAAGGTGCCCGTAACGCGGAAAAGGAGACGGAAGAGAAGGGGTTCCGCCGGATCGAGCGCTCTTATGGAACGTTCCTCCGGTCGTTCACCGTGCCTCCGAACATCCAGGCCGAGAAGATCACCGCGATTTTCGCGAACGGCCTGCTCGAAGTGCACCTGCCGAAGAAAGAGGGGACGAAACCGCTTTCTATCAAGGTGAACGTGAAGAAACAGCTCGTGAATGCGGCTTGACAACCTGTCGGGCCACGTAACAGCGAGCGACAGACACGCCTCCGCTGAACAGGCTAGCGGCGGCACAAA
>JADGNX010000167.1 GCA_017883265.1 Thermoanaerobaculia bacterium | reverse complement strand
CTTTTCGGTGCGAACATGCCGCCTGTGGCGGCGACCAAGGGCTATTTCGGCGAGTACGCCGGTGGAGGAGCCATCCACCTGGCGGCTGCCGTGATGGCCATGGCGGATCAGGAGCTGCCGCTGTCGTGGGGCTGTGAGGTTTCGGAGACATCGCTGCCGCTGACTGGGCGGCGGGTAGAGAGGCCGATCCGGCACATGCTCGTCAACTCGATATCGTCTGGCGGCGGTGTCATCTGTGCGGTCCTCTCGCGGAACAGCCATGAGTGAGAGCCTGCACACGGTTGCGCTGATCCCGGCATACGACGCGGTGTCCACGCTGGCGCCTGTGATCGAGGAGGCGCGGTTGTCACTTCCGGTCGTAGTGGTCGACGACGGGTCGGTCGACGGGACCGGTGAGCTGGCCGCGCGGCTCGGCGCGACCGTCCTGCGGCATCCGCAGAATCGAGGCAAGGGCGCTGCTCTCAAGACAGGGTTCGCGTGGGCTATGGAGAACGGGCTGGAAGGGGTGGTGACCCTCGATGCTGACGGTCAGCATCTGGCTTCAGAGATTCCGAGATTTCTCGAGGCCCGCCGGGAGACGGGAGCCGATCTGATCATCGGCAGCCGGCGACACCTCTTTGGAGGAATGCTGCCGCGCAGGAGGCTGGCCAACACGTTCTCGGCATGGGGCATCACCTGGGCTTCGGGCGTGCGGGTGGACGACTCTCAGAGCGGGTTTCGCTTCTATTCGACCCGCCTCATGCGCGAGGTGGCGTTGCGTTCGACTGGATTCGACCTCGAGAGCGAAGTCATCGTCGCCGCCGCGCGGCGCGGCCTGAAGATCATGACCATCCCGATCGACCTCGGATTCGTGGACGGCCTTTCGACCAGCCACTACCGCCCTCTTGCCGACAGTATTCGGATCGCATGGACGGTGTTCAAGACCCGTTTCCTGTGAGTCTTCGCGTCCCATGCAACGCTGCGGAACCACGCAGGGCAGTCACCGTTTCACCCTTGGGCAAGGTAGACTAGAGAGAATCGTATGCTGCCGACGTTATTTAGAAGCTTCACGCTCTTTGCTGAGCTCGATGATCGCGAGCTCGCCTCCATTGCCTCTGTGGCAAAGAGCCGGCACTACGCCAAGGACGACGTCATTTTTCACGCCGATGAAGTGGGCGACGTTTTCTGCCTGATCAGCGATGGCCATGTGAAGGTGACGATGATCTCTCCGGAGGGGAAGGAGATCATCCTTTCCATGATGGGGCCGGGCGACTTTTTCGGCGAGATGGCCCTGCTCGACGATGAACCGCGTTCGGCCACCGTCATCGCCACCGAGCCGCTCGACGTCATGACCATCTGGCGAAGCGACTTCCTTCAGATCCTGAGCGACAATTTCTCGATCACCAGAAAAGTCCTCGCGGAGCTCTCAAAGCGGCTTCGCGCAGCCTCGAACAGGATCGAGTCGCTGGCCACGATGGACGTCTATGGACGCCTGGCCCGGTTTCTCCTCGATCTGGCCCGCGACCACGGTACGACCCTGGAGAACGGCTATGTCGCCGTGACGCGGCCCACCCATCAGTCGATCGCCAACACGATCGGAACGTCACGGGAAACGGTCTCCCGGCTGATCCACGGTCTGATCAAACAGAACCTGTTGATGACAGAGGGGAAGACGCTCTACCTCCGCAAGTCGGCCATCGATCAGTTCAAAGCGGAAGGTTAGGCTGCATGACGGAGTTGACTCCTGCGGCGGTCTCGCGGGCGCGCGTTCTGACCGTTCCGAACCTGCTGACCCTGCTGCGCCTGCTGATGGTTCCATTTTTCGTCAACGCTTCGATCCGAGGCCTCTTCACGATGGCCTTCATCCTTTTCGTGACTGCCGCGCTGACCGACGTGATCGACGGGACGGTCGCGCGGCTCTTCAACCAGCGCTCGCGCCTCGGCGCCATGCTCGATCCAGCTGCGGACAAGGCGATGATGATCTGCGGCTTTGTCGTCTATACGTTTCATCCCGGGGTCGCCCACAGGCTTCCGGAATGGCTGAGTCTTGTCGTGTTCGCGCGCGACGGCTTGATCATCCTCTTCGCCTGCCTCCTCTACACCAGGATCCGGATTACCCGGTTTCCTCCCTCTTACGCAGGAAAGATCTCCACGCTGGTACAGGCGGTCACTCTCGCTTGTGTCATCGCCGTCAACTCGTTCCTTCCAGGTCTCTCAAAAGTGGCCGAGGCCCTCTTTCTGGTCGCTCTCGTGGCTACGCTCGGGTCGGGACTGGATTATCTGCGGCGCACCGCCGTCATGCTCGAGGCGGGAGGCCCAGGCTCGTCGGTAACGGGCTGATGCGTAAATGGGTGAGGCCTCGCCGGTCGCGGGCTCGCTCCGCTCCCAGAGATCCTCAAGATGCCGATTGACCTCCGGGCATCGACGCCCTAAAATCCGCGGCTCGCGGGTCCGGATCGACCGAAATATCCATTCCGGACCGTTAGTTGATAGTGTCCCGCCTCCATAGCTCAATTGGTAGAGCAGTAGACTCTTAATCTATTGGTTCCAGGTTCGAGTCCTGGTGGGGGCACCAATTACGGCATTGAGCGGATGAGGGCTGCGGAGATCACTCCCGGTCCTATTTTCATAGAGTATTCGACCTGTTGCGTCGAGTCCGGACGCTGATCTCGCGAGAGTGGCGGAATTGGTAGACGCGCTGGACTTAGGATCCAGTGGCCCAAAGCCGTGGGGGTTCGAGTCCCCCCTTTCGCACCAGATCAGAAGAGAGGATGAGTGTCGAGGGTCCCTTGACCCGCGGTCGCGCTTCCCATGCAGCTTGAACAGTAATACGCGACAATTCACGCCGGACCGCACGCCGGCTCCAGATGAGGTTCTTATGCTGCTGAACTATGAAGAGCTGTCCCCGGTCAAGAAAGTCGTCGAAGTCGAGATCCCTGCGGCCGATGTCGATGCTGCGCTGCGAGCGGTCACGAGCGAGTTCGCTCGGAATGCGAAGATCCCCGGCTTTCGTCCCGGAAAGACCCCGCCGGAGGTGGTCCGTAGCAGGTTCTCGAAGGAGATCGCTGAAGAGGCGCTGAATCGGCTTCTTCCGGACAGCTTTCGCGACGCCGTCGTGTCGAAAGGGCTGACGCCGGTTGGAGACCCGCGTCTTCTGGAACGCGTCGATATCCTGTTCGAAGGTCAGCCGATCAAGTACCGCGCGGAGTTCGAAGTCAAGCCGGAGATCACCCTCCGCGAGTACCGCGGCCTGGAGATCGACGAGCAGAAGGTGGAAATCACCGAAGCCGACGTCGACGCCATGATCGAGCGGATCCGGGAACAGGCCAGCTCCTACAGGCCGGAGAGCGAGCGTGGCGCGGAGACGGACGACTTCGTCATGATCGACATCGCCAGCTCGGGTGAAGGCTTCGAGCCGAAGAGCGAGTCGGGTCACGTGCGGATCGGCGAGGAGACGCCGTTGCCCGAGCTCCATGAGGCCATCCGAGGAAAGAAGGTGGGCGAGCAGGGGTCGTTCGAGAAGACCTACGACGATTCAGCGACCAACGACGTCTACCGCGGCAAGCGCGTGCGTCATGACGTCACGGTCACGGAGATCCGGGTCCAGGAAAAGCCGGAGGTGACGGACGACTTTGCCCGGAGCTTCGGCGGATGGGAAAGCGTTGCCGAAATGCGGGAGAAGATCCGCGCCGACATCGTCAAGCATCGGGAGGCCGAAGCGGTGCGGGCTCGCAAGAGTCAGATCGGTGAGAAGCTGCTGCAATCCCACCACTTCGATGTTCCGGATGTCCTGGTCGAGGAAGAGATCGAGAAGTCGCTCCAGAACTATGCGCGCTTTCTGGCCTCGCAGGGAGTGGATGTGGAGAAGGCCGAGCTGGACTGGAACAAGATGCATGAGGAGTTTCGTCCGGAGGCGGTCAAGAGAGTGCGCCGGAGCCTGGTGCTCGAGGCCATCGCCCGCGCGGAGAACCTGGCGGCCACCGACACGGAAGTCGACGCCGAGATCCGTCGCGCGGCGACCGAGAACCAGCGGGAGTTTGCCGACGTCAAGCATCGTCTCAAGCACGAGGGGGGATACGAGTCGCTGCGTTTGTCGCTCAGCCAGGAAAAGGCGCTCGATCTGATCCTGCGCGAGGCAAAGACCATCCCGGCGGGAGCCGCGTAGGCCGTCTTTAGTGAGCCCCCGCGCCCGCCCGGTTTTTGACTCTCAAGATAGACGCTCTCGCTCGTGACGGTCGGTCCGACATGACGCCCTTTCCGAGCCCGTGGGGATGACGGGGCGCCAGTTCGCTGTTATCCCCCACGCCCTGCAGTTGAATGTTCACCCCTGAAGCGACAGACTGTACGGCGAAGGAGCTTACGGAAATGGTTTTAATCCCCATGGTGGTCGAGCAGACCAGTCGCGGCGAGCGTGCCTACGACATCTACTCCCGTCTACTCAAAGACAATGTCATCTTTCTCGGTCAGCCGATCGACGACAACGTGTCGAACCTGATCATCGCGCAGATGCTTTTCCTCGAGGCGGAGAATCCGGAAAAGGACATATCGATCTACATCAACTCTCCCGGCGGCTCCATCACGGCCGGTCTGGCCATCTACGACACGATGCAATACGTCAAGCCGGACATCGCGACGATCTGCATCGGCCAGGCAGCCTCCATGGCCGCCGTCCTTCTGGCGGCCGGCAAGAAGGGGAAGCGCTACGCTCTGCCGAACTCGCGTGTGCTCATCCATCAGCCGCTCATGCATGGTCTCGGCGGACAGGCTTCGGAGATCGATATTCACGCCCGCGACATCATGCGCATGAAACAGAGAATGAGTCAGATCCTGGCCGACCACACCGGTCAACCGATGGAGAAGGTCGACAAGGACACCGATCGCGACTACATCCTGCAGGCTGCGGACGCGGTGGAGTACGGCCTGGTCGACCAGGTCATCTCGAAGCGCGAGTGACGGGTCGCTGCCGGCCTCCCTAAGTGTCGCGATGCCCGCTGCGGGAATGCGCTTTTGTTCTCCAGGTGTGACGCCAAACGTCATACTTTTCAGCGGAATATGGCGCTCAGCCACGTGTTGAGATGTGCGTCGATCGTTCTTGACACACCCGTGTGCGCGTAGAACAATGATCCAAGTCGGAAGGGGACCCGAGCTCAATGTCGAAGAAGGGCAACAGCGGCGACGTCTTACGTTGTAGTTTCTGCAATAAGTCGCAGCGCGACGTGAAGAAACTCATCGCGGGTCCCACCGTGTACATCTGCGATGAATGCGTCGACATTTGCCTCGACATCATTGCCGAGGACCGCAAGGACGAGCCAGGTACGCTCGAAGCATCGGGCCATCTGCCGAAACCAAAAGAGATCAAGGAGTTCCTCGATCTCTACGTGATCGGCCAGGAGCGGGCCAAAAAGAAACTGGCCGTTGCGGTCTACAACCATTACAAGAGAATCGACTACCAGCAGCGAGGAACCCGTCAGGACGTCGAGCTCCAGAAGTCGAACATCCTTCTGATCGGACCGACCGGCACTGGCAAGACACTGCTGGCACAGACCCTGGCCCGCATGCTGTCGGTTCCCTTCACCATCGTCGATGCCACCACTCTGACCGAAGCCGGCTATGTCGGCGAGGATGTCGAGAACATCATCCTGAAGCTCTATCAGGCTGCTGGAAACGACAAGGAGAAGACCCAGCGAGGCATCGTCTACATCGATGAGGTCGACAAGATCTGCCGCAAGGGAGACAACCCGTCGATCACCCGCGATGTCTCCGGCGAAGGGGTGCAGCAGGCGCTGCTCAAGATCCTGGAAGGGACGGTGGCCAATGTTCCGCCCCAGGGCGGCCGCAAGCATCCTCATCAGGAGTTCATTCAGATCGACACGACGAACATCCTCTTCATCTGCGGAGGCGCCTTCGTCGGTCTGGATTCGGTGATCGAGCGCCGCATGTCCGAGAAGACCATGGGCTTCGGCGCCAAGATCACCTCGAAGAAGGACAAGAAGACCGGCGACCTGCTGGCGCAGGTACATCCGGAAGATCTGATCAAGTTCGGATTGATTCCGGAGTTCGTCGGCCGGCTGCCTGTGGTTGCGACGCTGGGCGAGCTCGACAAGGCCACGCTGGTGGAGATTCTGCGCGAGCCCAAGAACTCCCTCGTTCGCCAGTATCAGACGATCATGGGTTTCGAGAATGTCGGCCTGAAATTTGCCGATGATGCGCTGGAGGCCATCGCCGAGGAAGCGCTCAAGCGCAACGTCGGGGCTCGCGGTCTGAAGATCATCATCGAAGAGCTCATGCTCGACATCATGTACACGATTCCGTCGCAGGATACGATCGCCGAGTGCGTCATCACCCGCGATGTCGTGTTGAACCGAAGCCAGCCGATCACTCTCTTCCGAAAGGCGGGATAGAGCCTGCTGGCCCGCCGTGACGCCGCCCCGTCGACGATGGTCGCCGGCGCTGGCTGCGTACCGATTTCCTGAGCTCCTGCGTCAAGGCAGGGGAAAATTATGCCCGAATCCAATGAGAAGCTGATTCATCTTCCGCTCGTCCCGCTGCGGGACATGGTTGTCTTTCCATCGATGATGGCGCCGTTCGTCGTCGGCCGCCGCGCGTCGATTCTAGCGCTGGAGGCCACTCTGGCCAGCAGCGAGAAACGCATTTTCCTCGCCACCCAGCGCGACCCGAAAGTCGACGATCCGTCGATGGACGAGATCTACCACATCGGTGTCGTGGCCACCGTGGTTCAGAACCTCAAGCTTCCCAATCAAAACGTCAAAGTGATGGTCGAGGGGCTGAGCCGAGCAGAGATCGTCTCCGCAGAGGATGCGGACGGCTATGTCGCCGTCACAGTCCGCGAGATCGATACCCGTTACCCGGCCACTCCTGAGGTAACCGAATACATCCAGAAGCTCGTCGAGATCTTCGAGCAGTACGCCAAGATGTCACACCACCTGGCCTTCGAAGGGGTGATGTCGACGCTCAAGCTCGACGATCCAGACCGATTCGCCGATACCCTGGCCTCTCACCTTCTCATCACCACGATCGAGAAACAGCAGCTCCTCGAGACTCCCAGCCCGTACGAGCGGCTGCAGAAGCTTCAGGACTTCCTGGAGATCGAGATCGAGAAGATCAACATCGACAAGCGCATCAACTCCAAGGTCAAGAAGCAGATGGAGCGCGCGCAGAAGGAGTACTACCTCAACGAGAAGATCAAGGCGATCCACCACGAGCTGGGCCGCAAAGACGATCGCTCCGATGAGGTGGAAGAGCTCCGCCAGAAGATCGAAGAAGCGGGCATGCCGAAAGAGACGAAGGAAAAGGCTCTGCAGGAGCTCAAGCGTCTCGAAGCGATGCCCGGCGTCTCCGCCGAAGCGACCGTCTCGCGCAACTACATCGAATGGCTCGTCTCCGTTCCCTGGAAGAAGACGACGAAAGAGATCAAAGACATCGATCTCGCCGAGCAGATCCTCAACGAAGACCACTACGGTCTCGACAAGATCAAAGAACGCATCCTCGAGTTTCTGGCCGTACGTCAGCTCGTCAAAGGACCGAAGGGAACGATCCTCTGCTTCGTCGGACCTCCCGGCGTCGGCAAGACCTCCCTGGCGAAGTCGATTGCCCGAGCGACCGGCCGCAAGTT
>JADGNX010000028.1 GCA_017883265.1 Thermoanaerobaculia bacterium | reverse complement strand
AGCAAGGCCGGCTATGGCAAACGACATCGCCATGCGGTGGTCGCCATGAGGATCGACGACGACCGGTGCGTCGGACCATCCGGATTCGACGCGGATCCAATCGGGACCCTCCGTGGCCCTGGCGCCCAGTTTCTGCAGCTCCGCGGCCAGTACTGTGATGCGGTCGCACTCTTTGACCCGCAGATTGGCGATGTTCGTAATGTGGACACCTCCGCCGGCCAGAGGAGCGATGGCCGCGAGAGTGGGGGCCACGTCGGGGATGGCGTTGCAGTCGAATCGCCCTCCCGACAGCGAAGGCGGACCAGTCACCCGCGCCCTGTCATCGTCCCACCCGACCGCGCATCCCATCGAGCGGAGTACGCCGAGAAAGCCCGCATCTCCCTGCACTGAGTCCTGTCGAAGGCCGGTGACTGCGATGTCGCCGGCTGTCGCGGCCGCCGCCGCGAACCAGTACGAAGCAGAGGAGAAGTCGCCCTCGACCCGATAGCTGTCGAGATGAAGGGCTCCCCGACGGACGTTCACAATGTTTCCCTCGCGGATAACAGCGGCTCCGAACGAGCGGAGGACGTCCAGGGTGATGTCGATGTAGGGCTGTGACACCGGAGAGTCGATCTCCACGGTCAGGCCCGAAGGAAGCGTCGTGGCGGCCATGAGGAGCGAGGAGACGAATTGACTGGATGTCTGAGCGGAGACTCGCACGTGGTCGCCTCCGCGCATCCTCTTCCCGCGAATCCGCAACGGCGGATACCCCTCCCGCTCGGCATATTCGACCTCCACGCCGAGGCCCTGCAGCACGTCGACCAGGTCGCCAATCGGCCGCTCCTGCATCCGGTCGTCGCCGGTGAGAAGAAACCGGCCCGGCGTGAATGCCAGGAACCCGGTCAGAAAGCGCATGGCTGTACCGGCGTTTCCGATGGAGATCTCCACCTCGTTCGCCGACATGCTCTCCCTCTCACCGATGGTGACGCCCGTCCCGAGCCGGCCGGCGATTCTGAAGCCGATCGTGCGCAGCGCCTCGAGCATGTAACGGGAGTCGTCGGCGTCGAGCGCATTGACGATCGTCGTCGGTCCCTCCGTCACCGCCGCAAGGAGAAGGGCCCGCGCGGTGTAGGACTTGGAGGGAGGTGCGGCGACCACGCCCAGAGCCCGTCGAAGACGCGGGATCTTCCGCATCAGAGCTCCAGCCTCAGGCCGTCGTAGGCCAGATGGAATCCCGTCGGGAGCCGTCCCTCCAGCTCATAGTGGTCGATGTCGTGTGTCAGATGAATGAGATAGTTCTCACGCGCACCGATTTTCCCGGCCGCAGCGATCGCTTCGTCGATCGTGAAGTGGGTCGGGTGAGGCGGCGACGGACGCAGGCCGTCGAGCGCCAGCACTTCCACCCCCTCGAGCAGGCGCATCGATTTCTCGGGGATGCCGTTCGTGTCGGTGATGTAGGCGAAAGGCCCGATGCGGTATCCGAAAATCGTCCAGTCGCCGTGGGAGACCGGGAGTGGAACGATGGAGATCCCATGAGTGGAGAACGGCTCGTCCACTTCCTGGAGATCGAGCTGCGGCTTTCCACCGCCGAGCTGCGAGCTGTCCCAGATGTATTTGAAGGTCCGCCGGATGGCTTTGACAGTCGCCGCCCCGGCGAAGGCCTGGATCGGCTCATGCTGGCGGAAGTTGAAGGGGCGAATGTCGTCGAGGCCCATGATGTGATCCGAGTGCGAGTGGGTGAAGAGGATGAAGTCGAGTCGGGGAATGGGATCGCGCAGAAGCTGCAGGCGGAGGTCCGGCGTGGTGTCGATGAGAAAGTGCTTTCCGCTCATCTCAATCCTGACCGACTGTCTCAGACGCTGGTTCTTCGGCTCATCGGAGGTGCAGACGCTGCAGTGGCAGCCAACGACCGGAACGCCAGTCGAAGTGCCGCTGCCAAGGAAGCTCACGATCATCATGGGTTTCGCACCGGGATTCCCTTTCAGATGATCTCGAAGCTGTAGTCGCCGCTGTTCGGATCGATCACCATCGCTTCGCCTGACTCGTACCACGCCGGGAGGACCGTCACACGGCCGCCGTTGACCTCCAGCTCGGTCTTGTGGTGAAAGTGCCCAAAGACGACGACATTGAATCCCTCCGCCCACCTTTTCCGCCCGTAAGCTTCCATCAGCTCCAGCGGGAGGCGGCTCTTGTGTCTGAAGTTCGAGCCGGCCAGCCGTTTCTCGACGCTGTCGACAAAGCGCCGCGCGATCCCCTTCGGAATGAGGCGGAGCGCGAAACGGGAGAGGGCGTTCTTCGACACCTTCCGCCAGAAGCGGTAGGGAAGGTCGCGATCGTTGATCATGTCGCCGTGCACGATCAGATACTGTCTCTTGCCGGCGTGCACGGCGTACTCCAGTCCGATATCGGTCACCGCTTCCTCCACGAACGAACCGTCGAGAAAGAAGTCGCGATTTCCCTCGACGTAGTGAACGGCCACCCCCTCGTCGCGCAGCGCTTTCATGCGCGCGAACACGGCCACGACGGCCGGCGTGTAGAACTTGTGATCGGCGATCAGGTAGTGGAAGATGTCGCCGTTCAGATAGAGCGCCGCGGGGCGGGTCGCCGCCAGCCGGTCGAGCCAGGCGATCACCGGCCGCTCGCTCCCGTCGGTCAGCCCGATGTGCGAGTCTCCAATGACGACGATCTGACCCGATTTCATTTTGTCAGAGGGCGATCTTCAGAGCCGCACGCGGATTTTCCGGGTACTGGCTTTCCAATTCATCGATGGCGCGGTCGAGTGAGGGCGGCACTTTCTTCGGAACGGCGATCTGAATCTTGTAGTACTCATCCCCTGTCCGCGACTTGACCTTCACCCCTTTACCGGACAGCCGGAAGGTCTGGCCCCCCTGCGTCCCGGCAGGAATCCGGGCCCGAACCGGACCGCGGATCGTAGGCACTTCGATCTCCCCGCCTCGGAGCGCCTCGCCGATGGTCACCGGCAGCTCGATGTGGATGTCATCTCCTCTCCGCTCGAAGAAGGGATGAGGTTTCACGTGGACCAAAAGGATCAGATCGCCGGGAGGACCACCCTCGATTCCGGGAGAGCCTTTCGAGCGAATCCGGATTCGCTGGCCATCGGCCACACCTTCCGGGATCTTGACCTTCGTCGTATCCACTCCTCGCGATCCCTGACGCGGCATCTGCAGATCGAGAGTCGTCCCCTGAATGGCATCGCGAAACTCGATAGTGGTCTCCGCTTCGACGTCGTTGCCCGGTTGTGGTCCCTGTCGAAAACCGCCGGTCCCGCCCCCGCCGAAGAGGTCGGAAAAGATGTCTCGGAAATCGCCCGTGGACGACTTGCGGCTTCCTCGCCGGCCACCAGCACCCGCTCCTCCGAATTGCGAAAAGTCGAAGCCTCCGAAGGGGTTCTGACCGCCCTGAAACGGATTTCCCTGGCCTCCTCCGGAGAATGCTTCCCTCCCGAGCCGGTCGTACTGTTCGCGCTTCTCTTTGTCGCTTAGCACTCCGTAGGCTTCCGACAGCTCCTTGAACTTCGACTCGGCGCCCTTGTCGTTCGGATTGACGTCCGGATGGTACTTGCGAGCCAGTTTCCTGTAGGCCTTCTTGATGTCCGCTTCCGCAGCATCTTTCTTTACGCCCAGAACCTCGTAGTAGGTCTTTTCAGCCATCGAAGCGCAAATTAAAGCACAGAGGAGCGCCTTCCAACCGGCGGCGAAGAGGCTACGATCATCGCAAGCATGAGACAGGCCCCGGTTTCTCGCGCCGGGGCCCGAGAGCGGGCCCCGCTCCACTTGCAGGCGCCTGGCCTCTGCACGAGTGGCGGTCGCTTCGGCCGCCGTGGGGTGGGGGCGGCGAACCGCCGCTACGGTTCGGCGGTCAGGTCCGCGGCCGGCGCGGGCGGGGCGCGCTTCCGGCCCAGCGCGGAGCGGAGATGCAGGCCGAAGAGATCGAGCTCCGCCGCTGCCCAGATGCGGAGTCCGCGCAGCAGCATGTGAGCCGGTGCGAGGTTGAGATTGAAGTAGGCCTTGATCCTTCGCCCGTCGTTCCGCTCGCCCGCGGTGCCGAACGCCCGTCGCCCGTCGGCGATGGCCTTGAACCGCCGGTTGTAGAAGCGCATGAAGTGATAGCTGAAGAACGCCGGCTTCGGTCCGAGCACAGGCATCCAGTAGAACCTCTTCATGAAGCGATAGGCCGGCGTCACGAGGAAAATATAGTAGTGCGCCGTATCGAGAATGAATGCGGCCGAGAGAAGGTCGGACTCCCCCATGTAGTAGTACTTGTCGCGGTAAACGGCGTCGAAGAATCGCGCATACGACCGGGTGAAGGCGGCGTTGTGCTCGGCGATGCGCGCGGCCACGTCTTCTCCCTTCGCATCGAGTCCGACGATCTCGACGGTCGCATCGACCGAGAATGAGGCGTGGTCGAGGCCCGGTGAATAGTAGGGGTCGAGGAAGACGGCGGCATCGCCGAGCAGCCCCCAGCCTCGGCCCATGTACTGCTTCGTCGAATAAGCCAGATGGGAGTAGAACCGGAGATCATCGAGCCTCGGCTCCGCCCCTTCCAGGAGCTCCCGAAGAGCCGGTATGGCCCGTAGAAAGGCGATGAAATCCGCGGGCCGGTTCCGGCTTTGATGAAGGTCGACCAGCCTCTTGTCGAAGACCACGCCGATGCTGGTCTCGCCGTTTCCGAGCGGAATGACCCAGATCCAGTAGCCGTGGCCGCTGTAATGATTCGTGCCGAGACGACGTGAAGAGATATTGCGCGAGGCCAGCCCGCTCGGGTCGCGCGCGGCGATGTCGTCGATGTGGCGGACGTTCTTCCATCGGCACCAGATTGCAGCCGTCGGATGCGCGTCATTGCGCTCGATGAGGCCGAGGCGCTTACCGAGGAAGTTCACCCGTCCGCTGGCGTCGAGGAGCCAGCGGCAGCGGAGGATCACCTTCTCCTCGCCGCTCTCGACCGTGACGTTGTGGTCGAAGTCGCCGAGACTGGCCTCGACAGCTTTGGCCGGCCGGAGCAGCTCGGCTCCTTCGGCCACCGCGGTGGCCAGGATGTGCTCGTCCAGCACGTCGCGCCGGAGCTGAAACGACGGCACGGAGCTGCGGAGGTATCCGCCCGACTCGCTGGCGTTCGAGTGGCCGGTCACCCGGTCATTCGTGAACCAGTAGCGGAGTCCCTCCTTCGGCAGATGCTCGCTCTCGAGGTGCTGCCACAGCGCCAGGCGGCGGGTGAGGAACATCGCCGACATCTCGGTCGTCGCTTCTCCCACCTTCTCATCGAATGCCTCGGCCTTTTCGACGACCAGGACGCGCAACTGCGGATGCTCCCGCCGCAGCAGGAGCGCTGCCGATGCGCCGCTGAAGGCGCCGCCGAGGATGATGACGTCGTAGCGAGTGTCGGTCATGAGGGTTGGGGGCTTCGGAATCAGCGCGTCTTGCCGCGAACCTGCCAGCTTCAATCAGGTTGCGACGCTCCTCAGCCGCTGTCAAGGGCTCAACTCGGGTCAGAACGGGAAAACTCCCCGACTCGATCGGGCACGGCTTTTCGGGTGGAGCCGCATCCCCTCTCGGGCGCGGAGCCGATAGACGCGCATCCGTTCGAACGATCCACCTTTGAGCTCGGACTCTCCGGCTCGCACTTGCGCTACCATGCGCCTCTTTTCAGGAGCCACTGGATTGGACTTCATACACTCGATACTGCACCGGCTGGGAGATGTCGAAGGGATCATCCGCTGGGGCGGATATTTCGCCCTCGCCGGAATCGTCTTTTCGGAGACCGGATTGATGGTCGGCTTCTTCCTTCCGGGTGATTCACTCCTCGTCACGGCCGGCCTGTTCGCCGCCAAAGGCGTACTGAACATCGCCGTACTCATCCCGCTGCTGATCTGCTGCGCCGTCGCCGGCAATGCCACCGGTTACCTCATCGGCCGCACCATCGGTCCCCGTCTGTTCAGGAAGGAAGACTCCCTTCTGTTCAAGAAGAGGCATCTTCTCAAGACGCAGCAGTTCTATGAAAAGCATGGCGGCAAGACCATCATCCTGGCTCAGTTCATCCCGATACTGCGGACGTTTGCCCCTGTTGTGGCGGGCGTGGCACAGATGAAGTACCGGAAGTTTTTTTCGTTCAATGTCGTCGGCGCCGTCTGCTGGATCGCCTCGATGCTCCTGATCGGCTACGCCCTGATGAAGGTGTTCCCCGGCGTGGAGAAGCACATCAACGTCGTCATCCTCATCGTGATCTTCGTCTCCATGCTCCCCGGGATCATCGAGTTCGCGCGCGCCAAAATGAAGCATTGATAAGACACGGGACAACGAACCCCGAGCTTCTTCCTGCTGTACTATCCCTGTCCGACCGGAGACATCATGAGCAGTTCACCGATCCGCGACTTTCTTCGTCACAACTATCGCCACTTCAACGCCGCGGCGCTCATCGCTGCAGCGGACGACTACAAGCGCCATCTCGAGCACGGCAAGATGCTGATCACTCTGGCCGGAGCCATGAGCACCGCGGAGATCGGTTTGACGCTCGCCGAAATGATCCGCCAGGACAAGGTGCAGGGCATCTGCTGCACCGGCGCCAATCTGGAGGAGGACGTTTTCAACCTGGTGGCACACGACCACTACGAGCGCGTCCCGCATTATCGTCATCTCACAGCGCAGGACGAACAGGCGCTCCTCGAGCGTCACATGAACCGGGTCACAGACACCTGCATCCCGGAGATGGAAGCGATGCGCCGCATCGAGACCGCGGTGCTCGACGAGTGGCAGTCTCGCGATCGGGCCGGCCAGCGCCGCTTCCCTCATCAGTTCATGTACGACATCCTCAACGGCGGCAAGCTGGAGCCGTCCTACCAGATCGACCCGCAGAACAGCTGGCTACTGGCCGCTGCCCGAAAGAACCTGCCGATGTTCGTCCCCGGGTGGGAGGACTCCACCCTCGGCAACATGTACGCCGGACATTGCATCTCCGGCGATGTGAAAAACGTGCACACCGTCCGCACCGGCATCGAGTACATGATCGAGCTCGCAGAGTGGTACACCACGACCGCCACCAAGGACTCTTCGATCGGCTTCTTCCAGATCGGAGGCGGGATCGCCGGCGACTTCCCCATCTGCGTCGTACCGATGCTTCACCAGGACCTGCGCCGCACGACCGTGCCGCTCTGGGGCTACTTCTGCCAGATCAGCGACTCGACCACCAGCTACGGCTCCTACTCCGGCGCAGTCCCGAACGAGAAGATCACCTGGGGCAAGCTCGGAATCGACACCCCCAGCCACATCATCGAGTCTGACGCCTCGATCGTCGCGCCATTGATGTTCGCTTACATCCTCGGCATGTGAAGAATCAGTGGACAGTTGACAGTTGACAGCGAACGGCAGGGACGTTGAACCTCCCCGCGCGGTCGACTATGCATGAACATTTTGTCCACTGTCCACTGACAACTGTCCACTGTCTATCGCTGTCACGTCCCGATCACTAGTCCGCCGTCGACAGACAACACCGCTCCATGAACGAACGCGGCGGCATCGGAAGCGAGCCAGAGATACGCGTTGGCAATGTCCTCCGGCGCGCCGAAACGAGCCAGCGGCGTTTTCGATCTCATCGCCTCGAGCGCTTTCTCCGGCATGGCCTTGACCATGTCCGTAGCGATGAAGCCAGGGGCCACCGCGTTCACCCGGATCTGATAGCGGCCGAGCTCCCGTGCCCACGTGCGGGTCATGCTGATGACACCAGCCTTGGTCGCCGCGTAGTTGGTCTGACCGAAGTTTCCATAGAGTCCGACGACGGAGGAAGCGTTCAGGATGACACCGCCTCCGCCCCGGATCATATGAGGCACCACGGCGCGCGTCGAGAGAAAGACTCCCTTGAGATTGACTGCGATCACAGCATCGAAAACCTCGTCGGACATGACCGCGGCGACCGCGTCACCCTTCCAGCGGATCAGCTGGGCGTCACGCACGATGCCGGCGTTGTTGATGAGGATGTCGATACGCCCCCATCGAGCGATGACCGCCTCGGTGGCTCGCCCGACTGCTCCGGCGTCGGTGACATCGACATCGTGGAACGAGGCGCGCTCCCGCTCCGAGTCGTCTCCAGCAACGGCGCCCTCCGGGCTCAGGTCCCATACCGCGACGCGGCATCCCTCGAGGGCAAAGCGTTCAGCCGTGGCCCGGCCGATGCCGGCAGCTCCGCCGGTAACGATGACAACCTTCCGCGCCAGGCCTGTCTCAATTGCCACGATCACCTCCGCGCTGCTGACTCGATCGGAGTGAGGAAGGAATTCACTTCGCCTCGCCCATGGCGGAGGCGATCTCCACCAGCACCGGCAGACGTCGTCGAGCATCTCGCGCCACTCTCAATCTACCTCATGGAAGACAGGAAGCGCTCGGTCCGGTCCTACGTGCGCACCTCTTTCTTGACAACGAGCCGTTCCACAGCTTCTGTTGAAAACGCGCGGAAAATCGTGTGGAAATTGTGCAGAAGCGACGGCCCACGGCTACATCGAGCGGAATGCACAAACAACTGTTCTTTGAAAAAGCCGGCGCCGCAATCAAATCGTCGCGAAACATCCGGAACGTCGCTCTGGAGCTTGACAAATCAACGCGGTGGTCAGAGCCGGCCTAGACAGTGCGCTCATCGGCGCGGGCGAATCTCTTCCAGCCGCTTTCCGTGTGCCTCGAGGAGGTCGCTGCGCGTGATCATTCCGACAAGCCGCGTCGGGTCGGCGCGGTCGACGACTGGAAGCCGCCCGACGTTCTCGCGCACCATGTGATCTGCAGCATCCCGAAGCGAGTTGTCGGGAAAGACAACGGCCGGCGGACGGGAGATCAGTTCGGAAATCGTCATCTCGTCTGCTCGAGCGGGATCTAGAAAATCGCGTCTGGTCACGATCCCAACGAGACGCCCGTCGCCGTCGAGGACCGGGAATCCCTGGTGGGTCGTATCGTGCGTTCGCTCCACGACCCACTGCCTCACCTCGCGCAGCGTCTGGGTTGCGCGGAGCGTCACGATGTTCTTCGACGAGGCCGCCTCCACGGCAATCTGGTCGAGGTAGTCGGCCGAATACTCGGCCGGCACACGCACCCCGCGCCGCGCCAGCTTCTCGGTCATGATCGTATTGCGCATGAGAAGCGAGGAGACCAGATACGCGGCGGTGCATCCGCCGAGCAGCGGAAGGAGCCCCAGCGGCTGCAGGGTCGTCTCGAAAGCGAAGACGACCGAGGCCAGAAGGGCCCGGGAGGCGCCGGCAAAGATGGCCGCCATCCCCACCAGAGCACAGATTCGCGGATCGATTCCGAGCTGAGGAAATGATCGAACCAGCAGCTCACCGACAGCGGCTCCGCATCCTCCACCGATCGTAAAGAGAGGCGCAAGCGTCCCTCCCGAGGTCCCGCTTCCGAGGGAGATGGCCCAGGAGATGAATTTCATGCCGCAAAGAATGAGCATGGCCTGGCCGAATAGCGAGCCGCTCACCAGGCTCTCGATGTTGTCGTAGCCGACGCCCAGCGTGCGCGGAGCGATGAAGCCGATCGCTCCGACGGCAAGCCCGCCGATCGCCGGCCACCACATCCAGTGAACAGGCAGCTTCTCGAAGAGATCCTCGACCCAGTAGACAGCCCTGGTGACGTAGACCGCGATGTAGCCGACGAAGGCTCCCAGGACGACGTACGTTGCCAGCGCCGGGCCGCCTGGGCGGCTGAGGTGCGGCATGGCGAAGATCGGCGCGCTGCCGACATAAGCCACGCGCACTGCGGCCGCCGCGACGCTGGCCAGAGCCACCGGGATGATCGAGCGCGGACGGAACTCGAAGAGCAGGAGCTCGATGGCCAGGAGCACCGCCGAAACCGGACTTCCAAAAGTCGCGGCCATGCCGGCTGCAGCGCCGGCCGCCAGCAGAGTCTTCCGCTCAGCGCTGGACGTCTTCACGATCTGTCCCAGCAGCGATCCGAGCGCCCCCCCGGTCGCGATGATCGGCCCCTCGGCACCGAACGGGCCGCCGGTGCCGATGGATATCGCCGCCGAGAGCGGCTTGAGAAAGGTCACTCGAGCCGGGATGCGACTCTCGTTGAGCAGGACCTGCTCCATCGCTTCCGGAATGCCATGACCACGAATGGCTGTGGAGCCATAGCGCGCCATCAGGCCGACGATGAAGCCGCCGATCACCGGCACCAGGAGGACGAAGAGCCCGAGATGATTCCCGGCCGGAGAGGTGAAATCCGTCGAGAGTCGGCCGTAAAAGCTGATGTTCGTGACCAGCCCGATGATCCGGATCAGCAGCTGTGCCATCACTCCGGTAACAAGCGCCACGAGAACCGCCCAGGCCGAGATGGTGATCGTGCGCCGTTCCAGAAGCGAAGTCTCGATCGGGATCCGCGAATTCGTCAGCGACGGCGCGAGCGACGGTGCGACCGGAACCCCTTCAGTGGTCGCGCCGTTCTCCAGATCATTGCCCTTCACCAGCCAACGCCTCCGGCTGCGCGACCCCGTTTTCGCGGCGGCTTGAGCGGAGGCCGGCCTGGGACGCTCTCTTCCTCGAAGAACATCGGCGCTGCTCCCCGGTCGGCCCCCATCCGGTCAACCACGCGGCCGAAGGCTTCAGACAGCCGTCGTCGATCGCCCGCCGAAAGAGAGTCCAGCGCCTCGAGCAACTTCTGTTGCGCGACCGGCGGCGCCTTTCTCAGCGCGGCCCTGCCTCTTCGCGTCAGTGACATCTGCACGCGACGTCCGTCTTCCGGCGATCGCTCGCGCGCAACCATCCCCTGTTCGACCAGTCGCGCCGCCACAACAGAAACCGAGCTCTGATCGGTTCGCGTCCGCTCAGCAAGCTCGTTGATGGAAAGCGCAGGCGCCTTGCCGAGCTCCTGGAGGACGAACAGCTGGGCACCGCTCAGGCCGACAGCGCGCTCGGCGGAGCGATCGGAGAGGCGAAGGAGCTGGACCAGACGGCGGATGGAGTCGAGTATCTTCTGACTGTCGTTGGGCATGACCTGACCGTACAATTCAATGGGTGCCCATTGAATTCCTGGGGATCGGGAAATCCGCGAAAACGACGCTCGAGGCGCTCACGACGATAACGGACCACCCCGGTCGGATGACAGGCCACCCCATACGGCGTACATTGCTGGCCGGCAATCAGACTTCGAGGAGCCCGCCATGTCGACCGTAACCACCCCCTCAGCATCTGCACTGAAGTACCCGCCCGTCCAGAATTACGTTGGCGGAAAATTCGTCGCCAGCGGTGACGCTCATCTCGACGTCTTCAATCCGGCCGACGGTCAGGTCATCTCCCGCGTCCCTCTGTCGACAGCCGCCGAGCTCGATCGCGCTGTGGAGGCCGCTCGCAAAGCGGCTCCGCCCTGGGCGGCCACACCCATCAAGGAGCGGGTTCAGGTCTTCTTCCGTTACAAGACCCTGCTCGAACAGAACATCGACGAGCTGGCAAAGCTGGTCACCGAAGAGAATGGCAAGATCGACAGTGAAGCCCGCGCCGAAGTGTTGAAGTCGGCGGAGCTGACCGAGTTCGCCTGCTCACTCCCTCAGATCACGGCCGGCGAGGTCCTCGAAGTGAGCCGTGGTGTGGAGTGCAGGATCGAGCGGTATCCGGTCGGCATCGTCGCCTCCATCACCCCGTTCAATTTCCCCAACATGGTGCCCAACTGGACGATCCCCAATGCCATCGCCCTCGGCAACTGCATGATCCTCAAACCTTCCGAGCTGGTCCCGATCAGCGCCGGGCGGATCGCCGAGCTTCTCCGGGAAGCCGGGCTCCCTGATGGCGTCCTCAACGTGGTTCATGGCGGCCAGACAACGGTCGAGGCCATCTGCGATCACCCGCATATCGACGCCATCAGCTTCGTCGGCTCCACGCGCGTGGCCAAGATCGTCTATCGCCGCGCCACCTCAAATCTCAAGCGCGCCCTGGCCCTCGGCGGCGCCAAGAATCACCTCATCGTCATGCCCGACGCCGAGCCGGAGATGACGTCGTCCAACGTGGTGGCTTCGATGTCGGGCTGCGCAGGCCAGCGCTGTATGGCCGCCTCGGTCATGATGGCAGTCGGCAAAACAGACCACATCATCGATCGGATGACTGCGATCCTCAGGAAGATGGTCCCGGGAAAAGACATAGGACCGGTGATCTCGCGCGAAGCGAAGGAGCGGATCGAGGGCTATATCGCCGAGGCCGAGGGGGCGGGGGCCAAGGTGCTGGTCGATGGCAGGAAGACGACTGTGCCCGGCAAGGAAGGCGGCTATTTCGTCGGGCCGACGCTCATCGACCACGTCCGACCCGACATGCGGATCGCGCAGGACGAGGTCTTCGGGCCGGTCATGGTCATCATCCGGGCTGGCGACGTCGATGAGGCCCTGCGAGTCGAGAATGCATCGCCGTACGGTAATGCTGCATCGGTCTTCACCGAAAACGGCGGCACGGCCCGCTACGTCATGGAGCACGCAAGCGCCGGGATGGTCGGCGTGAACGTCGGGGTGCCGGTGCCGCGCGAGCCTTTTTCCTTCGGCGGATGGAATGAGTCGCGCTTCGGAGTCGGCGACATAACCGGCCGCGGCTCGATCGAGTTCTGGACCAAGTCGAAAAAGATGACGACCAAGTGGAACAGGGAAGCGGGCGTCAACTGGATGTCGTAACGCCTCTTCACTCTTTCTCTGCTGGTCGTTTCGCGTAAGATGAATCAACACCGGAGACCGGGAGACTGATGGAGCTCGAGAAGAAGCCGCTTTACGATTGCCTCAAGTGCCCCGCCTACTGCTGCAGCTACGATCGGATCATCGTCAATGGTCATGACATCCGCCGGCTGGCAAAACACTTCAGCATCACTGCCGAGCAGGCCATCGATCGCTTCACAAAACTCGTCGAGAACGAACGGGTGCTCCGCCATCAGAAGGATGAGATCTACGGATCGATCTGTATGTTCATCGACAAGGAAACGCGGCGCTGCTCGGTCTACAAGGCCCGTCCCGCCGTCTGTCACGAGTACCCTGACCGTCCACACTGCGGCTATTACGACTTCCTGACCTGGGAGCGCCGCCAACAGGACGACAAGGAGTTCATCCCCCTCAAAAAGGGATGAATGGGGCCTCCCTCCTGCTTGACTTCACAGCCCTCGGGCGGGAAATCGCTAATCGCGATCCGTGCGTCGTGACGTGATGTCGATCACGCGGATTCAAATCGGAAGCATCCTGCACGGGAAGGTGTTTTCCCCCTCGATGTTTCGGAATCTGAGCGTTCTGGTAACAATTGGGAGTCTTCTGGCCCTGGCGCTCCCGGCGCAGGCCCAGCAGCCACCTTCACTGAACGAGTCCGTTTCGGTCGGCTACGTCATGGTTCCCTTCACGCCGCTCGATGGGAAAGGGCGGGTTATCCGCGACCTTGCAAGACGCGACGTGCGACTGGCGGTCGAGGGGCGGACCGTCCGCACCGATCTTTTCGAGCGCTCCGAAAACGCCCCAGCCTCATTCACCATTCTCGTCGACGGTTCGGGATCGATGGCGCTGGCGGGCAAGATGGACGCCGCCCGCGCGGCGGTCGAAGCCATTCTCGATCAACGAAGGGAAGGCGACGATTTCAGCATGTACGTCTTCGCCGAGTCGGCGGCCAGCGAAGTCGTTCCGTTCACACAGGATGCCGATGCGATCCGCCGAGCACTCCGCGAGATCAAGCCTTACGGAAAGACCGCGTTCTTCGACGCCCTCTCGAGGATGCCCGACCAGAGCAGGCTGGGGCGAAATCCGACTCGAGCCATCATTCTTCTGAGCGACGGCATCGACAATGCGTCTTTGCTTACCCGCGAGGCCCTCGAGAAACTGCTCGAGGGAGTCACGGTGCCCGTCTATTCTCTGGGTCTTCGAGATGCTGCCGGCGCACAGCCGAAGCGGGGCGACGGAGCAGTCGACGAATCCGCCACTGATCTGGCCGTGCTCGAAGAGATTGCGGAGGTCACCGGCGGCCGCATGACGATCGGCACGGATCCCGTGGCGCTGCGGCAGGCCATCATGGCCATGGGCGGCGATCTCCGAGCCCAGTATCTGGTCGGATTCACTCCGACCTCCCACGGCGACGTCCGTTATCGCCGAATGAACCTTCTCCTTCCGCGGCGCGTGCATTCCGTTCGCGTGCGGTCGGGTTACCGCGGCACCGAGCCACCCGTCGTCGCTGCTTCTGGCGCGCGGGTCCGAATTACCAACACCAAATGAAAGGAAGGTCCATGAACAGACGTATCGTTTCCATCGTCATGACGGCCGCTACGGGAGCGCTCCTCAGTGGCGCCTGCGCCACATCGAAAACCGTCGACCAGAAGATCGCCGAGGCGCAGTCCAGGTCCGACAAGAAGATCGACTCGGTCGAAACGCAGGTGGAGTCGCTCCAGCAGGGGCAGAAGTCGCTTCAGGATCATCAGGCGGCAACCGACGTAAAGGTCGATCAGCTCAGCCGCGAAGCTTCCGATGCGCTCAAGCGGGCCCAGGAGGCGGGGGTTCTGGCCAAGGGGAAGGTGGTCTTCGAGCAGACCTTCTCCGAAGACCGGATCCGTTTTAAGTCCGGCTCGTATGAACTGAGCTCCACGGCGCGGACTGCGCTCGACGATTTCGGTGCGAAGCTGAAGGCTCTCAACGAGCAGTACTTCGTGGAGATTCAGGGCCATACAGACGACGTCGGCGGCTCCCGCTACAATGACAACCTCGGGCAGCAGCGAGCCGATGCTGTCCGCAGATATCTGGGACGCCAGCAGCACATCGCGCTCAACAGGATGTCGACGATCTCGTACGGCGATACTCTGCCGGTCGGCAAGAACAAGACGAAGGCCGGCCGGGCTCAGAACCGGCGGGTGGTCGTCGTAGTTCTCGAGTAACCACGGGCTGGCCCAGGCAACAAGGTGAGCGGCGGCCGCTTCGGCCGCCGCTGTAGCACAGACAAGCACAGACACTCTTGTCTGTGTGCCCTTGCCCCGGCAGTCATTCCGCACAAACAAGAGGGTCTGTCGCTTCGGCCGCCGCTGTAGCACAGACAACTCTTGTCTGTGCGCCACTTGCCGGGCAGTCATTCCGCACAGACAGAAGTGTCTGTGCTACAGCGGGGCGGGTCGTCAGTCGAAGGTCACTACCACTGCGCCGTGGTCGCTCGTGCCGAGCTCTCGTTGCACCTCCGATGAGACCGCGCGCTCGGCAATCGATGTCGAGGCCAGAACATAGTCCAGCCTCCATCCGATGTTGCGCTGCCGGAGGTTGCGCCACGGCGCCCACCACGTGAAGAGGTTCTCGTTGTCGGGATCGAGCTTCCGTCCGACATCCACCAGACCCTCGGCGATGATCGATGCCAGCAGCAGCCGCTCGTCGCTGCGCTGTCCGATGATGCCCGGCTTCCGCTCCTTCGGGTGAACGTCCGTCTCCGTCAGAGCCACGTTGATATCGCCACAGAGGATCAGCTTTCGTCCCGACGAGCGGATGGCGGCCGCGTAGCCCCGAAGCGCGTTCATGAAAGCGACCTTGGCTTCGAAATCCTTGCCGCCGTTCGGGACGTAGACGGACGCGTAGGTGGTATCGGCAATCTCGGCCTGAACGATGCGGGTCTCGTGATCGAAGTCAGGATGCGTGAACGGCGGCTCTTGCGGCGAGAATTGACGGCTGATGTGCAGAGCGACTCCCGAGTAGCCTCCGGCGCCGTGCCAGTAGCTCCAGTAGCCGTCGAGCGCCGCGACGGCGTCCGGCACCTGAGCCATCGAAGCCTTGATCTCCTGCAGGCAGATCACATCAGGCTTATCCCGGGCCACCAGTTCGGCGAATTGAGCGTGCCGAGCCCGGATTCCGTTGACGTTCCACGTTACGATCTTCATCGGGCGTGGATTCTAACGCCACCGCGGGGGAGCGCCCGCTGTTACGAAGCTGCGCCATTGGAAATAATTATTGGTAGCCACAGCATTGCGTCCGATGTATTTCGAATCCCTGGAGGCATTTCAATGCGCAAGTTCCTACTGCTACTTCTGATCCTCATTCCGGCGACTTCATTTGCACAGCGCTACCCCGATCAGCGCGATCACCGTTTTCACGATACGACCGATCTGAGCCTGTGGGGCGGTTACCGCTACGGCGGCACGCTGACCGCCGATCAGGCTAACCTGTTCAACCAGGATGTCGACGTCGCCAGCAGCGGCTCGATCGGGGCGGCCATCGACCTGCCGATCAGCCCGATGTTCAAGGTCGAGCTGATGCTTTCCAACCAGCACAGCCACTTCACGACCGGCGATGCCACACTCTTCGGTCCCGGCGTGAACCTTGCCAACGTCAACATCACGTACTACCAGGCGGGACTGCTCTTCCCGTTTGATGACACCCGCGACGTCCACCCGTATTTCGTCGCCACGGCCGGCATGGCCAGCATCGACCCACGAGTTCCGCAGGTCTCCAGCGCCACCCGCTTCGCAGCGAGCGGCGGAGTCGGAGCGCGTTTCCAGCTCACGCGTGAGGTCGGACTGCGCGTCGAAGAGCGCGGCTACTTCACTTCCCTGCCGCAGACCAACGAGTGCTTTGCCTGCTCGAACAGGAACGGATTCTTCCAGGGCGAGACCAACGTCGGCATCTCGTTCTCCTTCTGAAGCCACGCGGCTCCCGAGCCGATAGCATGACCGGCGAAGAGCTGACAAACCGACGCCTTCAACTCGGATACAGCCTCCATGGGCTCGCAGAGATCCTGCGAGCCCAACCGGCCTCGCTCGAGGCGTGGGAGACCGGCTCGATTCCCATTCCGCCCGAGATCGACGAAGCGATGAAGCGAGTCGAGGATCACGACCCCAACGGCGCCTGCGATCTCGTGATCCTCTGAACGGTGCGGGATGACAGCTCAGTCGACGCGCCGATTGCTTCCCTACTGCCAGCGAAAGATCTTCAGCCCGACGAGGAAGCTCACAACGCCCCAGGCCAGCATGATTCCGAGCTGCGGGGCCACTCTGGCTGCAGACAATCCCTCGGTCATCACGCCGCGCAGCGCATCGTTGAGCGCCGTCAGCGGAAGAGCGCGGATGTATGGCTTCGCCGCGTCGGGAAAGCGCTCGTAGGAGAAGAAGACACCCGAGCAGAGCCACATCGGCATCATGACCACGTTCATGAGGCCGCTGACGGCCTCGATGGTCTTCGCCCGCGAGGCGATCAGAATCCCCAGCCCCGAAAAAGCCGCCGCTCCGGCGACGCAGATCGCGCCCAGCAGCAGCCAGGAGCCATTGACGCGAACGCCGAACACGAAACGGGTGAAGACGAGAAGCGTGATCACCTCGAGGAACAGAAAGCCCAGCCGCGCCAGGAACTGCGCCGCCAGATAGTCGCTCTTGCGCATCGGCGTGGCGATGAGGCGCTTGAGCAGCTTCCTGGTCCGGGCGTTCACAACGTTGAACCCGACGCTCCACATCCCCGTCCCCATGATGTTCATGCCGAGGAGGCCGGGGATCAGGAAGTCGATGTAGCGCGAACCGCGCTCGGTGACCAGCTGGTCGCGCACCGGCTGCGGATTGCGACGCCCCGCAGCAGCCTGCAGCGCGTCGTCGGCTTCGAGCCGGGCCACGCGCGAATCGGGCCGCGTGGCATCGAAGCGGTAGATGACCACGCCGGTCCCCTCGACCAGGAGCGAGACCTTCCCGGTGCGCAGTACCTGTTCCGCGGCAGCGGGATCGTAGATCCTCGGCAGCAGCGCTGGCGAGCGGCTGAGCAGGGCCAGGCGCTGCTTCGCATTCGGCGCGTCGACGATGCCGATCGGGATTCGGTCCGGAGCCTTCTCGCGGAACGCGAAGCCGAGGGCCAGCGCCAGCAGCAGTGGAAACCCGAAGACCCAGAAAATCGCTTCGGTCTCGCGCAGAAACTCCTTGAGACGGGTCACCGTCAGCTCGATCACAGGGGGGTTGTATTCACTCATCGCGCAGTTCCCGTCCGGTGAGAGATACGAAGACGTCCTCCAGAGTCGCCTCGTGCGTGGAGAGGGTCACGAGGCGTGTGCCCGATTTCTCGATCGAGGCGATGATGGCCGGCACGCTGACGGCCAGCGAGTCGACGCGCAACTGCCAGCCTTCTCCATGCCGGATGAATCCGTGTTGCGTCGGGATCGCGCCGACGAACGCTTCGGCCAGCAGCGGCTGCGTCGTGAACTCCACCACGTTCGAAGCCTGCAGCGATGCGATGAGCTCGGCCGGCGTGCCGAGGGCGATGAGGCGGCCGTGATCGACGATCGCGATCCGATCGCAGAGGCGCTGGGCCTCGTCCATGTAGTGCGTCGTCAGGAGGACGGTTCCTCCCTTGCTGCGGAAGCGTGCTACCACGTCCCAGAGCTGCAGGCGGCTCTGGGGATCGAGTCCGGTGGTCGGCTCGTCGAGAAAGAGGATGTCGGGATCGCCGACCAGGCCGCAGGCCACCGAGAGGCGCTGCTTCTGTCCGCCGGAGAGCTTGCCGACGCGCGAGTTCATCTTCTCGTCGAGCGAGAGCTGCTTCATCAGCTCCGCGGGCGAGGGGCCGGCGCGATAGAAGGAGCGGAAGAGCCGCAGCACTTCCAGCACCGTCAGCTTCTCGTTGAGCTGCGTCTCCTGGAGCGCCAGCCCGATGCGCTCCCGCAGCTCCGCCTCATGTCCCTCCCAGCGCATGCCGAGAACCTCGACTTCGCCGGCATCGGCCGTGATGAGTCCTTCCAGGATCTCGATGGTCGTCGTCTTCCCCGCCCCGTTCGGGCCCAGCAGACCGAAACACTCGCCGCGGGCTATCGAGAGGTCGAGTCCGTCGACCGCCTTCACATCGGGGTAGTACTTTTTGAGACCGCGACAGAAGATCGCGGACGATGCGACGTCATTCATGAGCGGTGAATAGTACCGCGTCGGACATCGAGGCCGGCGCCTCCCTCCAGCCTGTGCCGCTCCACGGACTCACGGACATCTAAGCCACATCGGCGTGGCGGGGGGACGCGAGGGAGTGGTATATCTGAAGCATGCGCGCCATTGTCTACGACACTCCCGGAGATGAGTCGGTTCTACACATAGGAGAAACCGAGCGTCCTCTCGCCGGACGGAACGATCTGCGGATCGCCGTCACCCATGCCGGTGTGAACCGGGCCGATCTGCTGCAGCGCCAGGGACTGTATCCGCCTCCGCCCGGAGCCTCGACCATCATCGGCATGGAGTGCGCCGGGAGGGTGACTGAGGCAGGTTCCGCCACCGAGGGATGGAGCGTGGGAGACCGTGCCATGGCCCTTCTACCAGGGGGAGGGTACGCCGCCGAAGTAGCCGTCGATTGGCGGTCGGCGATGCACATCCCCGACGCGCTCACCGACGCCGAAGCGGCTGCGCTGCCAGAGGTCTATCTCACCGCGTTCCTGAACATCTTCCTCATCGGGCGCAGCCGGAGTGGCGAGACCATCCTCGTCCACGGAGGCGGAAGCGGAGTCGGCACCGCGGCGCTCAATCTCGCGCGCCTGGCCGGAATCCGAGTGATCGTCACCGTCGGCTCCGATGCGAAGGCTGCCCGTTGCATGGAGCTCGGCGCCATCGATGCCATCAACTACAAAGAGGAGTCGTTCGGCAGTCGGGCCAGGGAGATCAGCGGCCGCGGCGTCGATATGATCCTCGACAACATCGGCGCCTCGTATCTGGCCGGCGACCTCGACGCTTTGGCGCCGGACGGCCGTCTGGTGATCATCGGATCGATGGGCGGCGAGCGGCGGGCGCCCCTCGACTTCAATGTTCTTCTCAGCAAGAGGATCCAGATCACCGGCTCGACCCTGCGCTCGAAGTCCAACGAGGCCAGGGGCTCGATCATCGCGGCATTTCTGGAGCAGTTCGGCGCGGCCATGAACGAGGGAGACGTGAAGCCCATCGTCGATCGCGTCTTCCCTCTGAGCGAGACCGCGGAGGCGCACCGGCTCATGAAGAGCAGCGCCCACTTCGGAAAGATCGTGCTGCGGATCGATTCGTAGTCAATTGATTGACCGCTGCTCAGCCTCCTGTTCGGAAAGATCGTGCTGCGAATCTGCGAGTCCTAATCAACTCTTCTTCGGACTGGCACAGCCCTTGACCCTTGCCGCGGCTGCGGCCAGCCGGTCTGCGGAGGTCCGCCCGAACGGAGTCTTCGGGTCGGCAGCGAGGATGGCGCGGGTCGTGGCGTCCTGGCAGCGAATGAAGCTGAAGTCGTCGATGTCGGCGACTCCGGTCAGCGCGAGATCGAGCGCGTTCTCTCCACGGTCATCAGTACGGCGCGGATTGGCCCCTCGACGGAGCAGCAGGTTGACGGTTTCCGTCTGCCCGTACCCGGCGGCCATCATCAGTGGCGAAAGACCACCGGCGATCTGTCGATCGGGAGTTGCGCCGCCCGCGAGCAGCGCTGCCACCACTTCGGGCTGATCGCGGTGAATGGCGTGCAGCAACGGCGTCCAGCCGTTACTGCTCGAGTCGGGCCGGTCGGGATCAGCGCCGCGCTCGATCAAGGCGCGAACGGCGTTGACGTGGCCCTCGCGAGCCGCCCAGATCAAGGGTGTCCAGCCGTCGGCGTCTCTGGCGTTCGACGATCGTCCGGACCTGATGATCCGCTCGAGGGCCGCTACATCGCCATCGGCAGCGGCACGAGCGATATCCGACTTGGGAGAGACGTGACAGGTCGCGGCCAAAAGCGAGGAGAGGGCGGCAAGAACGAGACGACGCGAGCCGAGCATACTGATCCTCCGCCACGAATATGCGGCGCACGGCGGATGTTGTCAAGTACTTTACATTGCAAAGATCAACGGGTGTCTCGATCCAGAAAGTAAAGTCCGGCCCACACCTTGTTGTCGATCCACACGTCCTCGTCAGCGCGCTGATTCAGCCACGCTCCCGCCTCGGACAGCGGTACCTCATGCACCGTGATCGACTCCGCCTCTACTCCCCCTCCCTCATTCTTTCGTTGAAGGCCTTCAGCGCGGTAGATGCTGACCATCTCGGAGAGGATTCCCGGTGATGAGGGTCCCCGCGTGAGGTAAGTGACTCGTTCACACTCGAAGCCTGTCTCCTCGAGCAGTTCCCGCTTCGCGGTGTCGGCGTC
>JADGNX010000027.1 GCA_017883265.1 Thermoanaerobaculia bacterium | reverse complement strand
CCGCCCCTGACCGGGGCGGCACAACCTATGCGGCGATAGTGGTCCGGTGGCGGCGCTTCGCTTCTCTACCCTCTGACCGCGCCTTCAGCGCGGGCGCCCCACGGAATGAACCGCCCCCACGCGGCTCTTGTCGTTAACTCCGAGAGAGGAATCCTCAGACCACGGCTGCGAGAATCTACCGCATCCCTGAGCTGCCAAAGCCACCCTCTCCGCGCTCGGTCTCGTCGAGTGTTCCGACTTCCACGAGCTCGGCGGGGGCGACGGCAGCGATGACAAGCTGGGCGATGCGGTCGCCGCGGTTTACGACGAACGGCGCGTCGCCGTGATTGATGAGGAGGACGGCGATCTCGCCGCGATAATCCGAGTCGATTGTGCCGGGCGAGTTGAGGAGAGTCACGCCGTGTTTCGCGGCCAGACCACTGCGGGGCCGGATCTGCGCCTCGTGGCCGGCCGGAATGGCCATGCAGATGCCGGTCGGAACCAGGGCCCGGCTGCCGGGAGCCAGAGTCGTCGGCGTTTCGACAGCGGCACGGAGATCGAAGCCGGCGGCCCGCTCGGAGGCTCTCGATGGCGTGACGATATCATGACAACGATTTGTGAACTCGATTTTCATTCAGAGTTTCGTGCAGCAATATAGTTCGGATCTCCGGAAACATTATCGATGACGGAAGCATATCCCACGACGCGTCCTGGTCCGCCGGTGACCTCGATGCGCGCACGCCCATCCGACAGCGCCACGATGCCGAGGGATGGGAGGCTGACCTGAATCTGACCGTAAGCGTCCAGGGAGAACTGTCTCACCACCAGAACATTGCCGGCGGCATCAAGGATGGAGAAGCGCACTGTCACGGGCGCGCCGCTGATTTCCGTCGCGCCGACGTTCGTTCGGAATGATGCCGACTGTTGGATGGAAACGGCGTCGAGGCGCTCACCGGGCACGCCGATGGCGTCGGCGGTCGTGAAGCTGTCGATGAACTGGCCGAAGGAACCGGTCGCTCCCGGCGTCCAGGTTCGGCTTGTTGCGAATCCGCCAAGTGGCAGCTCGATAGTAATCTGGCCGGCCGAAGCGGAACCGGGAAAGAGCGTTTGAACGACGTCGTCAATGCGGACGATTGACGAGGCTCCCACGGCGAGAGGATGGCTCGAAGCCGCTCCGGCCGCATCGTGATAGACGACGTTGACGGTCTGCGCGGCTCCGCTCCCTGTAATCCACAAGTCCGAGCGCCAGTGCGTCGCGCCTGCGCCGTCCGCGTGAATGACCGCAGGGATGGTCCGCACCGCCGGATTTCCACTGACCGGCCGTGCCGGAACATAGATCGGATCGCCCGACTGGTTGTCGATGACCGATCCGTAAGCGATGATTCGCGCGCCGCCGGCGACAACCTCTGCCTCGGCCCGCGCCGCATCGACGGTGCTGGCCACGAGGCCTCCGCCGAGAGCTACCTGCTGCATTCCATAGGCGCCGATGACGTAGTCGTTCGTAGCCAGCAGTTGGCCGCTCTCGTCGTAGGTTCGGATCCGGACGGTCCCGCTCGCGCCACTGACTTCCGTGAAGCCGACGTTCGCGCGAAACGCTCGGTCGCTTTCCAGCTCCGGGATGTTCAGGACGCCTTCGTTGCGACCGATGGCCGCGGAAACCCGGAGACCGGGGATGGCTTGTCCGAACGTGGCATCGCCCGCGGTGTTGAAGGTGCGGCTTTCTACGATCAATGAATTGGTATCGCCCTGCAGCTCCAGGCTGCCGATGCCGGCCAGGTGGAAGCTCGAGGCGACGATGTCGTGCAGCTCGACGATCTGGCCTGCCTCCACGGCCACGCGGAGCGCGCCGAAGGACGAGGACGTGACGAGCCCCGCCGGCGTGAAGACCACCATGACCTGCGCCTGGCCCAGGCCGCTGTTGTAGATGCTGACGTCGCTCGAGAACCGGGTTCCCCCTGCTCCGGGAGTGCTGCCGACCGCCGGAATGAAAATGCGCCTTCCATCCGTCGCCACAGGTCGCGATGCCAGAGGAACGTCGCCGATGTAGCGCAGGATGAGGTTCCACGAGATCAGCCGGCCGGTATCGCGAGGGCGGGTGTCGATGACCGCAAGGGTCCATTGGCCTTGGGCCGGAACCCCATGGAAGCGATCCAGTGGCTCCGCAGTGGGGGCGTCGAGGCCGTAGGTGAAGTGAATCGACGTGGCGGCGTTCGACGCCGGATTCTGAAGGACGACCGACGTTCCGTCCGGGGCAGTGAGAACGATGCGGATGTCGCCGGCGTTCTGGTGGGCGATTTCGACCGCGACAGTGACGGAGTCGACGAGGCGGGGGTCGTTCACCGTCACGCTGCTGGTGATGCCGGCCGGATTCGCGTCGGGGATCGGCAGATCGCGGTCGCTGCCCTGAAAGAGGATCAGCTCTCCCCGAGGCGCGAGGTCGCAATCGGACGCTACGAGAATTCCACGGCTCTGCATGGCCGTACAGATGGTCGCCTGGTTGACTCCCTGGTTGAGGATCTGGTCGGCCAGAATCATCTTCCTGGCCATGACGGCGAAGGTCGGTTGCGGCGGGACGCCGAAGTGACTCTCGAGCACGATCGTGTCGGCCGTCCGCCGCCCAGGCTCGTCCCCCTGCCGTGCCACGATGGCCATGAAAATCTCGCGTAGCGCCGACGACCAGATCTCGCCATTCTTGTGCTGTGTGCCATCCGTATCACTGCTGATGAAGTCGGCGAGTGTCTTCGTGCCGTCTACCCGCCTCAGGCAGTTCGCACCCTCGGCATACGCGCAGAGCGACTCGGGCTTGTCACCGGCGCACCGTGCATCCCAGTCGGCAAGGCAGAACAGATCGCTGCCCGACGCTTTGGCGGCCGTGTACTTCGAAGAGAAGGCCCAGTAGTCGCCGAATCCCTCGGCGATGGCGCGCGTCTGACCCGAGTTCGGTCCAAGAAATCCGTTCGGCAAGATGGAGTCCTCGATGGCATGGCCGTACTCGTGAAGAAGGATGTCGGAGTCCTCGGCGTCATCCGTGCCGCCGGTGCCGAAGTAGAGCTTGCCGCGGCCTGGAATGTCTGCGCTGTAGAACGACTCGTCCTTGCCGTTGTCTGCGTGGGCATCGACCTCGATCGGATGATCGATGATGCGCCGCGCTCCGGTGTAGCCGAGCGACTGGAGGTAGCGCTGCGCACGGTCGAGGTGGAAATAGGCGTTCACATCCTCGAACTGGGACTGGCTCCGGTCGAACATCAACGACTGTCCGGCGTCGGCCGGCGTGGTCTTCGGGTCCTGAAAATCCTCGATCGTCACGTTGGGACCAGACAGCGGGCCGGAGGGGGGGAGATCGGGAAGATCGACCTCGCTGTAGGCTGCGTCTGGAACAGCCGACGCGGCGTCGTCGTGATCGCGCAGAGATCGATCTCCGAGGTGGACGACCGGATTCGACTCGAAGACGCGCGCATGTACCGTGAAGAAGAGCGCCTCGCGACGGATGATGCCGCCTGTGGCGGCATCGATGTACCACGCATAGCGTTTAACGGGACCACTGCGAACGATGACGCGGTCGGCGAGGCGTCCGAAGCCGTTCTCGTTCAGAACCACGCGATCTCGCCGCTCGATGGACGATCCCTCCGCGGCGATCGCCGCCATGGCTTCGTCGCTGAAGGGGCGCACCGACAGCGCGGTCGTAGTCCTAGTCGCCAGCCGGCTGTGAACCTCGCTGATCGTCCCATTGGAGCGGACGTCGACCGTCACCTCTCCTCCGAGTACAGGCAGACCGTCGAGATATTGCTGGAAGCGGAGATGCGTTCCCGTGAGCGACTCAGTCCGGCCGATCATCCGGATGTCGAGATTGCCTGAAGGGAGGAGAAGATCTGATTCGTTCGCCAGAGTGGCTGCAACCGAGTCCGCGGCTGCGACAGGCATGTGAAGCCGATAGACATCGACAATCGCGCCGTCGTCCGACGTAACGAGATCGCCGGAGGGGATTCGGGCGAGGGCCTCGTGAAGTGGACGCCGCGACGCGGCCTGCTGGGAGGCTGGGACGACTGCTGCTATGCCGATTACTAGCGCAAAAACGGCGGCGCGGATTCGCAGGGCTGACACGACTCGGGAACCCTGCAGGTGGGCTGATTATTCACATACACTGTGACGATCCCGGCGCAATCTGCCGCGAAACCGGCTCCCGTGACTGCACTGCACGATCACTTCCGCACGCTCGCCGATCGGGGTGAGAGCCAGGTCAAGGTGCAGCGATCGCTGTTCCTCGGGATTGCGCTCCCCCTGAGCACAGACGAGGATTTCTTCGGCCGGCTGGCCGGAATCCAGAAGCAATACTTCGACGCTACGCATCACTGCTGGGCTTTCCGTCTCTTCGCCGAGGGGGAGGGCCGCGCTCGGAGCTCCGACGCGGGAGAGCCAGGCGGCAGCGCTGGGAGGCCGATCCTCAGCGCGATCGAGGCCGCCGATCTGTGGGATGTCGGGGTGATGGTGGTGCGCTATTTCGGCGGCGTCAAGCTGGGAACCGGTGGTCTCGGCCGAGCGTATCGCGAAGCGGCAGCCGCCGCGCTGGCCGGGACGATCGTTCGCGACCGCTATCTCTATACGCGTTTCACCGTGGCCGTACCGCACGTCTCGATCAGCAGCGCGTATCGTCTGATCGATGCCCCGGCCGTGGTGCTGGTCCATGAGCGGTACGGCGAGACGAATGAGTTCGCATTCGATGTGCGCCGCTCGCTCGTCGACGCCTTTGCCGAAGATCTGCGCGCGAAGCGTCTGGAATTCGAGAAATCGTAGGCCGGCGCGGCTACTCTTCGAGCACCAGGGTTCGGGCCATCCGATCGCCGGTGCGGCGGCGACCGACCAGGACCAGGATGACGTCGATGGCGTTCCAGACCGGCACGATGAGCGGCAGGTTGCGCAGGATCGACCGCCAGTAACCGCAGGGCCTTCCCGTGGGCGTTACCAGCCGGAGCCCCAGCAGACGCTTGCCGAGGGAACGGCCGTGATAACCGTCGCGCAGGACGATGGCCAGGACGAGGATCAGGAGCGCACCCCCCCAGACCACGTTGATCACGCCGAGAGAACCGCCGAACCAGGCGATGGCGTAGCTGGCCAGAGACGCCGGAAGAATCAGAAGGATGGCCAGCGACAGCGAGTCGACGAGGAATGCCGCCAGGCGGAGGAGGATTGTCTGCGATTCGGCCACGGTATTCGGAAGAACCGCCGTGTCGTTTGCGGCATTTCTGAAACCCCCTCGGGGGCTCTCCGTATTACCGGTCAGGTGAAGTCATGACCCAGCGCAAGATCTCTCTCTTTCTGATGTCGATACTGCTCCTCGCGGGATGCGTCGAGGGGAAGCACTACGAGGCTACGGTTCAGCGTACCTGGCCGGCCAACGGCATCAGGCGGATCAGTCTGCGAGAGATCGATGGGACGATTCGTGTCGAAGCGGGCGCGCCCAATGAGATCTCGCTGGTCGCCCATGTGGATTCCCGCGGGGTGGCGCCGAATGAGAGCAAGGAAAACAAGGGGTATTTTCTCTCCAGCATCGAAGGCGACTCGCTCGTGCTGGGGCGCCATGAAGGACATTCGGTCCGGATTCAGATCCCGTTTTTCAATTCGCCGCGGCTGGTCGTCGACTACGAGCTGCGTGTTCCGCCGGCGACCCAGATGACCCTCCGGACCGTCAACGGGGAAATCCGCACAATCGGAATCGATGGCGAGACCACGGCCTCAACGGTCAACGGTGGAATCGATCTCGAAACCGCCGGGCAGAACGAAATCTCGGCCAGGACGGTGAACGGACACGTCCGGGCGAAGTTCAACAGCGCATTTCAGGGAGCGAAGCTCAACACAGTCAATGGCTCGGTAGAAGCGGTCTTGCCGGCCTCGGCATCGTTCGCCTGCGAGCTCTCGCAGGTCAACGGCGACTTCGAGGCCAGTTTCCCGCTCAACATCCACTCATATCCCGGTAGCCGCCGGGTGTCCGGCGACGTCAACGGCGGCCGCTTCCCGTTGCGGATCACCACGGTCAACGGCGACATCCAGGTGGCCACCGGCAACATGCTGCGCGTCCCCGCAGCACCGTCGATCCCACGGCCGCCCGCTTTGACCGCCCCCTCGCAGCCGCCGGCCCCGCCCGCGCCAGGCGCGCCGCCCGCCCCCACCGCGGACTAGTCCTACCCAAAAGTGTTTGAAACTTGAGAGTCAAGAACCGGGCATAGGCTGGGGCTCGGGCCCGGAAAAGACATAAAGCCCTTCTCGAACGCATCGCACCGATGCTCACGAAACTCATCAAATCCCGACGTCCCACGGAATGAACCGCCCGGGCCCGCGCCCGGCTCTTGTCGTTAAGTCTGAGAGAGAAATCCTCAGACTTCGGCTGCTAGAACCTTTCGTCTGGGCAATCGTCTGGAGCCACGCTGATTCCCGTCGAGATCTATAGCGCCGGCCGCCCGCTATACTTCGGCCGATGACGGGCCGGTCCGAAACGTTCCTGCTGCGCGACATCTCCCTTCTGGCGCTCCTGCTCTTCGCGGCGCTTACACCGATTCGAAGCTACGACTATTTCTGGCACCTGGCGACCGGGCGCTGGATCGTGGAGCATCATGCCCTGCCGGTAAGCGACCCATTCTCGGTTGCCAGCGACCGAGTGGCGTGGGTGAATGGCGAATGGCTCTTCCAGATTGCCGCCTACGGGACGCACGCGGCGCTGGGAGACGAAGGGATGGCCGTCGCGCGGGCGATCGTCGTCGGCGGTCTCTTCTTTCTGCTCTGGAAGGGGTCGGCACGCGAGTCCTCGGCTTCGATCGCCCTGCTTGTGGTTGCTCTGGCATTCGCCGGCGCCGTCGGACGGCTCGATGCGCGCCCTTCGACTCTGGCCGCCGTCCTTCTGGTGTGTGCTCTCGTGCTTCTTCGGAAGCCGCCATCGTGGCTCCGGGACGTTGCGTTCGCCGCAGTGACGATCGTCTGGATCAACGTCCATCCGTCGGCTTTGCTGGCGCCGCTGATCGCTGGAGTCGTCGCCGTCATGGCTGTGAGAGAGAGCGCCGGGCCTGCCGTGCGCTTGCGCATCGTGGCCATGAGCGTCGTGGCCCTGCTCGCCAACCCCTACGGAATCGAGGCCATCGAGGCTCCTTTGCGGCTGGCGGCCTTCGCGCGCGGAGGTTCATTCGTCAATGCGGAATGGCTTCCGAGCAGCCCGGCAATCTTTCCCTTGTTCTACGTCAGTCTGGCCTTCGGTCTCCTGACGTACGCGGCCACGCGACGCTGGCGACGCGATGCTTCATCCCTGTTGCTTTTTCTTTTCCTCGGACTTCTGGCCGTCCGATTCATCCGCAATCAGGGTCTGTACTTCGCGAGTTTCCCGCTTCTCATTCCTTCGCTCGACAGGGAGGAGATCACGGCGCCGTTGCGAAGGCTCGTGGCGGTGGTCGGGGTGGCGTTGCTGGGCTGGACCGCTCTGTCCGATTCACATCGGCCTGGAATCGACGGCTGGAGATTTCCGGTGGCGGCGGTCGATCGCCTGATTTCATACCGGCTGGCGGGTAACATCTACAACCCCGATCAGTTCGGAGGCTATCTCATCTGGCGCCTCTATCCGCAGAGACGCGTGCTGACTGATGGAAGGAACGAGCTCTATCATCACTACATCGCGCAGTACGCGCGCGCGCGGCTCGATGGCCGCGCCTGGCACGCTCTGCTCGACCGGTATGACGTGGCTCTGGCGCTCGACGAGTATCACCGGGAACAGATGACCGTCGTGGACGCCGTGACCGGGAGGAAACGGGCTCTCCCCGCCTCGCAGATCTACTTTCCCCGGACGCAATGGGCCCTGGTAGCCTTCGACGACGCCGGGATGCTCTTTGCCCGTCGCAGTCGCTTCGCTCCACAGACGATTGCGCTGCTGGAGTACCGCGTTCTGGTGCCCGATGCACCGGGGGATTTCGGGATCACTTCGATATCGCGAGCGGCAGCGGCAGTGGAAGTGCAGCGAGCAGAGCGAGAGATCGGAGAACGACCGATCACGGCTGCGATGGCCGCGGTGGTTTCTGCGGGCGGGCCCTGAAGCTTTCTCGGGGTTGGGACCGAGGGCGAATCTGATGCGGATCTCAGGGTGGTACGAAAGCTGAGGGGGACGGGAGGAGGGGAAAAACAGTACGCTAGTTGATCATCTCGCCGGGGATGGAGGTCATCGCTTCTTCGAGCGGCCAGCGCTGTCGGAGTGCGCGCTGGAAGTGCGGAGAGATGACGTTCTCGAAACGTTGCTCGAAACCGGGATGTAGTTCGAGGATGGCTTTGCGGGCGCAATCGACGAGGCAGCGGGCTTCACGATGCGACAACTTGTCGTCTCCACAGACCACATGCAGGGTCAGGCCGGCAATCATCCGGATCCTGCGAAGGCGGCGGCGCTCGATGAAGCGAGAGCTGACGTCCGGGGTGATATCGACTTCAGATTTTGGCATCGTTAGCACCGGTCGAAACGCGACTCCCGCGGTTTCAATTCCTACCGGCTGCAACAATGCGGACGTTATGTTTTGATCACCAGAAGTAGGGAATCCGAGCGCCACGCTGCGTTCTGCGAGGGGCCATTTGACCGCGGAGAAACTGCCGTCGTGAAGAAGTTTAGAGCGCCGAGGCAAGCCCGATTCGTCAGGCGTGCTCGCGGTCGCCGTCCGACCAGATCTCGTCCGCGGTGATCGGATCGACGCGCGACTCGTAGTAACGGATGGCAGCCCGCCCGACGGCCCGGACTGCCACATAGTTCAGCGCTCCGCCTGACAACGCTCCCACGAACGGAACGATCCTGGCCATGCGCTCCCTGGCGAATCGGGCGCCGATCTTCTCGGCCACAATGCCGCCTTCCGCGGACGCCGATTCGAGCATGGTTGCGATGCCATGCTTCCCGATGCCGACACCGGAGCTGTACGCGAGACAGGAGAGCGCCTCATTGAAACGCTCGCGATGCGAGGGTTCGTAGCCGTAGATCGTAGCGACGGCCAGGATGAGCCGGAATTGCTGGAAGATCAGATAGCCGAGATCCGCGCCAAGGGTGCCCAGAGCCAGGAATCCCGAGGGGAGTCCGGTCATGGCGCCGGCTGCGGCGCAGCGGAGCGCCGTTCGGCGTGCCAGCGTGTTGGCCAGATCGACGGGATCGAAATCCGGCTGCGCACTGCGCAGAGTCATGACGTCGTGCTTGATCTTCGCAGTATCGATCTCCTCGAAAAGAGAGCGAAAGATCTCCTCGAGAACCGAGTCAGCCCGCCGCTTGAATGCTCTTGCTCGTCCCATGACATCTCGGCCGATGGTCCGGTCGGCGAACGCAACCGGCCGCCAGTTCAGGATTGATTGAGGAATCATTCAGATGCCGGTTTGTTCGCGCTCTTCTTCGACTCACTCTTTGCCTCGACTTTCGACTCACCCTTCGAGCCGCTCGTCGAATCGGATTTCGACTCAGTCCGCGATTCACTTTTCGATTCGCTCTTCGAATCGGAGCCCGTTGATTCACCGCTCTTCGACGAGGACGACGATGCGCTCGGATAGTCGGTCTTGTAAAAGCCGGAGCCCTTGAACTGAATGGCTGGCGCCGAAAACAGCTTCCGCAGAGAGCCGCCGCACTTCGGACAAATGGTCTCCGGTTCCGAAGAAAAGCTCTGAATCACCTCCAGAAGCTCTCCGCACTGGGCGCATTTGTACTCATAAAGCGGCATGTGCGACTCCCTTTCGCCGCCGGTCAACAGCGGCTTCGATTCGTCGATTCCTCACTTCCTCACTTCGTGGTTCGGCCGAGCGGTGCCAGTCTGGCTTCCGACTTCTCATCAGCGGCAAATAGCTTGCCGCCGTTGAAGTGCACGCTGGCAACGCCGCCGTCGCGCCGACGGTAATACCAGGCTTCGGTCATGTCATCACCCTGTCGTACCGTCGATGTCCACCCGGGAATCGGCTTTCCGAGGATCGCCTCGACCTGCTTGCCGGTCATCCCAAGCTGCAGTCTGGAGAGCTTCTCATGCGATACGCTGAGGTGATCGATCGCCACCGTGAGTCCGCGGCGAGCCTCGGCATCGGATGAATCGTGCCCCAATACATTTCGATAAACCCGGATGGCGTCCTGGTAACGCCCGACCGATGTGAGATCGCGGGCGAACTCGAGCTGGATGCGGCGATAAACCTCGCGCGCTCTGCCGTGAGTGGGGTGAACGTGAATGAAGGCGGCGACCGAATCGGCGTAGAGCTGCCTGTCGGTGAGGTTGCCGGTCTGGATCGCTGTCTTCTTCTGGCTCAGCACCTCACGCCAATCGTCTGCCGCCGATCGCACCGGCTGCTGCCCGCAACGGGCCGTTGCCACAGCCAGGGCCAGGATGAAGAGCGTCTTGTTCACTAAGGCAAGGTAACACGAGACTGCAGGCGGGTTATTCAGTGTGATACGTGGCGGACGAAGACGCAGGCAACGGCACTGGCCTGCCCTCCGGCGCCCGATCGAATCAGCAGCACCTCAAGACCGCGACGCCATGAGTTCGGCCACGAGCTTGACGAAGTGCTCTTGAATGCGACCTCAGAACGCCGATTCCAGTCCGTCCGCTGCCTTCTGAGCTCTCTCGGTCTCCAGGGTCGCTACCCGTTCCCGCAGATCGCTGATCTCATGCTCCATCCGGACAAGATCTTCTTTGATCGAATCGCGGGCGATCTCCTGAAGCTTCGATGTCAGCTTTTTCACCTGCTCGGACTGAAAGTTGTTCAGGCGGCTCAGGGAGTCGCCGAATACCTCGCGCAGCATCTGTTCGATCGTTTCTGGCATAGTCGATTCTCCACTTCAGATTCGAGAGCAGTCGGCAGCAATTGAGGTGCCACGGGCCGCCGACTGGAAACCGCCGCCCCAATCTGGGACAATCAGCGCGAGCCGCATGCAGATCCGGTCGATGTCCGATTTCTGGCCGTTCTACGTCCAGCAGCATTCGCGATCCCGTACCCGCTTACTGCACGCATGGGGATCAGTGAGCGCCCTGCTGATGATCGTCCTGGCGCTGTCCGTGAGCCTCTGGTTCCTGCTGGCCGTTCCGATCGTCGGTTACGGCTTTGCCTGGTATGCGCATTTCTTCGTCGAGAAGAACAGGCCGGCGACCTTCCGTCACCCCTTCTACTCGCTCTGCTCCGATTACAGGATGTTATTTCTGATGATGGCAGGGCGGATGGATGACGAGGTGACCCGTTGCGCCGCCCAGAACACCGTCGTCCCTTCGGTCAAGACGGCAGAGAGCAGAAACCAGAAGGCAGAAGGCAGAAAGCAGAAAGCCGAAGCTTGACCAGAAAGCAGAAGTGCACCTCTCGCCCATTTCTGGCTTCTGCCTTTCCTAGAAGGCATAGCCGAGGGAGAAGTTGATGCCGAAGCGCCCTTCGTAGGGAACCTGGCGAAGCTTATAGCCGATGTCGAGGCGTGCTGGCCCGACCGGGGTGATGTAGCGGAAGCCCGTGCCGAGCCCCCAGCGGAACTGCCGGAGCGAGATTTCGGTTCCTGAGCGCCAGACGTTTCCACCGTCGGCGAAAAGCGCTCCTCCGAACGCTCCGACGATCGGGAAACGGTATTCGAGATTCAGGAGAGCGAGGGCGTTGCCCCCGATGGCGATGACCTTTCCCTCCCGCCCCAGCCTGGTGTCCGGGACGAGAGTCTCGCAATGGACTCCGAGCGGACATTCCGAAGCCAGGATGCCGAGGTTGTCGAGGGTGAAGGCTCGGTTGGAGCTTTCCCCGCCTGCCGTGAATCGCTCCGAGAACGGCACGTTGGCGAAGTCCGTAAGCGTTGGATCGGCGGAAAGATCGAGGCCGCGCGTGTCGGGTTTCCCGATGGGCTGAATCAGGCCGAGACGGCCCGAGACCGCGAACGTGGAGCGCGCGGTGATCGGACGGTACCAGGAGCCCTGCGCGAACTCCTTCACAAACGAGGTCCTGGCGTTGAAGAGCGGGAAGGCGTATTCCGCGGACGCTGTGGTGAAGAAGCCGTGTCGCGGATTCAGAGGATCGTCCCGCTTGTCCCAGAAGAACGTCGGCGTGATGCTGGAGATCTGCACGTTCTGCTGCTCCCGGGGAATGCCCGGTATCGGCTTTTCAGCAGAAGCTTGCGTGCAAAGGTCTCCCGACCTGCACTTTGAGGTCTTGTATTCGTAACGCAGCGACCAGCGGGTCTGGAAGCGGGCGATCCTCGAGGCCTCGATCGAGGTTCCCTGTTGCAGGATGCGGGCGTCGCTTCGCGTCTGATCGTCGGTGCGGAAGATGCTGAGTTGCACCGGAATGTCGTAGTTGAAGATGAACGGCTCGCGGTAAGTGATGAATGCCTGCTGGTCGAGCGTTCCGCCGACCATCTCCAGGCCGAGGTAGCGGCCCGTGCCGAACAGGTTGCGATGGGCCAGAGAAACGGAGCCGCGCAGGCGGAACTGGCGATCCGCCGCGTCGACACCCGATGACACTCCGACCGATCCGGACACTGTCAGGTCCTTTCCTTCGTCGACCTGAATGACCACATCGCGCGTACCGGCATCGGTGGCTTGCTGCGGCTGCACGTCGACGCGCTGAAAAATGCCCAGACTGTAGAGGTTCCGCTGGGCCTCGAGGATCGATGTGTAGCTGAACGGCTCTCCCTTGGAGAGCTCGGCCTTCCGTTTGATGACGCTGGTGTGCGTGTATGTGTTGCCGCGGACGATCACATCGTCGACCTTCACCTTCGGACCTTCGGTGACGAGATAGGTCAGACTGGCCGCTGTGTTGTCGGCGTTTGGCTCGATGCGCCGCGACACCTGAACCTCCGAAAATCCACGGTCGCCATAGAACGTCTGAATGGCCACGAGATCGTCGCGCAGCAGCTGAGGATTCAACGGATGCCCTGCCTGAAGCTTCAGCTTCGGCAAGGCAGCCTTGATCTTGTCGTTCCCTTCTACGGTCACCGACGACAGAATCGTCTGCGGTCCTTCCGCAATCGGGAAGGTCACCTCGAGCTTCGATCCCGGAAGCATTCGGGTCACGGCAGGGGCCACCGTCGCTGTGGAAAAGCCCTGCAGGCGATAGTAGCCCTCCAGAGCGTCTCGATCGTCAGCCAACTGCTGTTTCGTGACCCCGGCCGGCCGTCGAAGAAGGGTTGCCAGGAGCGCGCGGATTCCGCCGCTCGGCGCGGTGGCCACGACGCCGCGCAAGGTCTTGTCGGTTACCTGCACGTTGCCGGCAAAGTCCACTTTGCTGAGATCGAGCCTCGCGCCCGGCGTGACGTGGAACGTGATGAGCCAGGTATTGGAGATCAGCTTCTCTTCCGGATCGACCGTAGCGTTGAAGTAGCCGCGCTTCTGGTAAGCGACCACGATATCGTTCGCATCCCGATCGATGATGTCGGCGCTGTAGGCCTGATTCTTTGAGAACGGAATCAGTTTGCGCACGTCCTGCTTCGGAACGCCGGCTACCTCGACTTTCACCACCGGGCCTGCGTCGACCGTGTACTGCAGCCGGGCGGTGTGCGTGGCCGCGTCGTAGGTGTGGCCGGCGAAGCGGACGTCGGCCTTCCGGTAATCCTTGCGCACCAGATACCTCTGAATGCGGGCCACGTCGTTCCGTGCATCATCGAGCGTGAAGGCTTTCCCTGGCTTCTCCCGCAACTGGCTGAGCAACTCGGTCTCGGTGAAGGGCTCGAGTTTGCCGCCGATGGTGATGCTCCCGATCTTCGCCCGTGGACCGGGCGTTGCGTGGAAGATGACGTCAGCCCGGCCGCGCTGCCGGACGAAGTTGGTCTCGGGATCGACCGTGGATTCCAGAAAGCCTTCCCGGGCCAGCATGGCCTGCACCCGGATGCCGCTGCGATCGACAGCGCTCAGCGAGACCACGTCTCCCACGTGGGTGACCAGCTCGCGCTGCGCGGTTTGACGATCCCGCGTTCCGATGCCGTCAAAAGTGATTGAGCCAAGCCGGTAATTCAGCGTGAGGTCGAATGTCAGCGACACCCCCCCGGCCGACGGCTGAGCATCGACTCCTATGTCGCGGAAGTCGCCGGTGGCGTAGAGGCTCTTGATCGAGTCCTGGAGCGCGCGAGTGGAGAGCGGCTGCCCCGATTTGACGGCGATCAGGTCCAGCAGGTGGCTCGTGTCGTACGCCGCATCGGTTCGCGTCGTGATTCGCTGCACGATCGCTCCGGCGAAGTGTTCGCGCGGGGTCGTGCCGGCGGCCAGTTGCAGCGGTGCGACGGTCGCTTCTCCCGCGACCGGCTGCGACAGGGGTGGCTGGATAGCGGAGCTCACGGCGTTGTCGGGAGCGAATGCGGAGAGGGGATTGCCATGGCTGCCCAGAGTCCAATGCGCTGCATATCGCCGGCGAAAGCGGGCGTCGACGGCGTTGATGAAGAAGACGCGGGTCTGGCTGTCGCGCGTGAACTGAACGACCCAGTCCGGCGTGACCTGCCATTCGATCACCTCGATGTTGCGGGCGCTCTTGGTGTAGTAGACGACGATGGCGCGAGTCGAGCTGGAAAGCCGCTTTTCGAGCGTGGCCTTGGCGTCGCTGCCTGCTGTCCCCGAAAGCAGGCCCTGGTCGTAGCTGAAGGAGTCGGCGAATGGCAGGATCCTGGACCCGACCAGGTTGATGACGCTTTGATAGAGGAGCGAGCTGCCGGTCTTGCCAAAGTTGTCGAACAGGGGGGATGTCGCCGCTCCAGTTCGGCTCGGCCCGCCGAGCGCCCCGAGTCCAAGGATGGAGAAGAGCGTCACGTCGCTGGCCGGCGGATCGCTGGTGATCGTCGGCGTGATGCGATCGAGCGTTCCATTGATGTTCACCGTCACGTCGTACTGACCGGCGTTCTCCGGGTCGCCGGAGCTGCTGGAGACGCGTCCTTCGACGGTGACGTCGAAGAAGGGATCGATGCGGAACGGATTCTGAAAGTTGATCGAGCCACGCGTCACGCGGTAGTCGATGTTCTGGAAGCGGATCTTGCCTCCCTCGTCAAACGTGACCAGTCCGAGCACCACCGGGTTGGCCAGCGTTCCGGTCAGGTCGAGATCGGCGGTGGCAGTGACGTCGGCAATGTTGTTCTTTACAGCCAGCGAGTCCGGCGCGGTCATGTGGACGTGCAGGCTGACGCGGTCCTGCCAGGAAGCGGTGACCACCGGCGTGATCCCCCGCCGGGCCAGGAGAAGGTTGACGACGGATGTGCCGAGATCGAAGTCGCGGAAGTAGTTGGCGTGCACAACGCTGACATCGCCCTGCAGCACGACGCGCTCGGCGTCTCCGCTGAGCACCAGGTTGAAGTTCCCTTCGACGGTCAATCCTTCGAAGTAGCGCAGTGCCACGTCGCGCCCCGTGAGCGTGAGACGGGCCCGCTTTGGAGCGAGGCCCTCCACCGTGAGGTAACCGCCGGCCACGACGGTCCCGCCGCCTATGTGCGCCTTCAGTGCGTTGATCTCGATCCGGTCTTCGCGGAACAGAAGGGTGCCGTTGATCTGATCGATCAACTGCGGGAAGCCGGTGAACTTGACCTGAGCGTCCTGCAGTTCGGCCGAGCCGGTGAGCCGGGGAGCGGTCAGCGTGCCGCGGATGCCGAGTGCGATGTTGATATGGCCGTCGGCGCGGACGCCGGGAATGAACAGTTGCGCGAGCGCTGCTTCCACTTCGCCCTTCACGTCGAGCTGCACGGCCTTGTCTTTGGCCAGGTCGACGAAACCGGCCACAGAGAAAACCGAACCGTCTCTGCCGAGGTCGAATGAGTCGAAGACCAGCCGTCCGTTCCGCAGGCCGAGCCGGATCGGCTGATTGGGGGTGAATTCATGCTCTGAGACGCGGAGGCTCAGGTCGGGAACAGTGGCTTCGATCCGGAGCGCTTCGAGCGATGAGATCTTTCCGCCGAGCTGCAAGTCGATTCGGGCATGACCGGCTGCGGGGAGAGCCGAGCTGGCAGAGAAAATGTTGACCAGCTTCGCGATGTCGGAAATCTGCACGTGGACCAGGCCGTCGAGATCGCCGGCCGGCGAGAGCGAGCCATCGCCATCGATCGTGATTGCACTGAACGCCGACCCCTTGACCGTCAGACGGCCGTTGCGGATCGCCACGTAAACGGTGGGAGGTGGTACGTCCGCGGGAAGAGCGATTCCCTTGATCACCCCTTCCGACAGCGTCGCCTCCAGCACGACCTCCGGCTGATCCGTGGTCCCGGCGCCTGTCGATGTGATGGTCAGCTTCCCGCCGAACAATTGATTGAGCTGTCCGAGAAGCCTGATCTTCGAGAGATCGAGGTTGGTCGACTTGATGGAGTAGCTGAATTGGTTGGTTCCGAGATCGAGCTCCGCCTCTCCGGTGATGGTTCCGGCGGGAGCGGTCAGTGTGACGTTCGTCGCTTTCAGTTTTCCGGCGGTGAAGAGAACGTCCGCCGACGCCGAGTCGACCGGCTCGCCGTAAATGCTTCCTTTGGTGACTGTGACCTTCCCTGACCCTTCGAGCCGCGCTTTGGGACCCTCTAGATGGAGCTTGCCAGTCAGATTTCCCGTCAGGGGCAGAGCTCCGAGCTCGAAAAACTTCGCAATCGTGACGACCGGAAAATCCTGCGCCGCGATGTCGAGATCGAAATCGAGCTTTCCCTTTCCCGGTGACCAGGCCAGGCTTCCATTCAGGCGCATTTCGGATCCGCCCTGCCTGATGGTCATGCCGGCAAAACGAACGCGTCCCGCATCCGGCGTTCCTGTCACCGTCATCCTGCCGGTCCCCAACCCGTCGACTGCGAGTTTGAGATTGACGACCTCGAGGGCCCGGACGACCGGGAAAGCGGAAGCGTCTACGGCAAGATCGAATTGTGGCGACGGACCGAGATCGGGGAAAACCACCGTTCCGGTAAGAGCGAGAGCTCCGCCCGCTTCTCGGAAGGAAGCGTGCTGGAAGGTGAGGATGCTGCTGGCCCCGGCGTACGAGAGGTCGATTTCCGAGTCGCCCAGAAGGACGTTGTTGTACTTCGCTGCGGAGGCAGCGATATGCGCGACCACGTCCGAGGTCTTCAACGGGCCGTTGACGGTTCCGGCGATTCTGCCCGATCCTCCCAGGCCGAGCAGGGTGTACGACTTCTTGCCGGCGGAGTGAGCGAAGTTGTATGAGGCGCGGTCGAGCTCCGAGAAGTCCGTACTGTCGATCGTCAGATCCAGCTTCGCCAGGAGGTCGGCTATGCGCAGTGTCCCCTTGAAATCGATTTTGCTGGCGCCGGTGTCGAGCGCGCCCTGGCGGAATGTGACCGTCCCCTGATCGAGGGCGAAGTCGGTCGAGCCGGAGAGAGGGATGGGATACGTGGCGTTGGAGAAGGCCACCGCGTTTTTCGCCAGCCGCGCGTTCCCTTCTCCCGCCCCGGCCAGAACGCGGTCTTTCTCCCAGTGGTAGCGCAACTCGCCGGTCGCGCCGCCGCGGAGGCCGGTATCTTTCTCCCCCCAGTCGGCGAAAAGTTTCTCCACCGAGATCCGGTCGTAGTGCAGGTCGACGCTCATCGGATAGGGCTCGGAGTAATTGGCAAGTACATAGTGCGCTGCGATCGTTCCGCCTCCGTAACCGGCACTTCGTACGTCGACCGTCGTTTGATTCCCAGTCACGACGAGGTTTCCGCGTGCGTTCGTCAGGTCGTAGACGTCGGCGTGCAGGCGGGGCGCGGAGAAGGCTCCGGACAGCGTGAAATCTCCCTGTCTGCCGGCGAGCGTTCCGTCGACGCTGAACGTTCCATCCAGCGTCTTCTGGATCTGGAAGATCTGGCGCACCTTCGAGAGAGCTACCTGCGAGGTCAGATGCAGCTTGTAGACGCCGTCGCCGAGAGGATCGAGCTTGCCGCTTAGAAATGCGCGGATACCGTCTCCCTCGAGGGCCATTGACTGAAGGGCCAGCACGCCGGGCGTATAACGGAAGCCGCCGCGAAGCATGACGTTGAAGGGAACATAGTCCTGAATGGCCACCCGCATCAGCGGACTGGACACCACGCCCTGATAAATGGACTCGGCGCTTGTGACTTTGATAGTCGAGGTCAGATCGCCCGCGCTCATGCGCAGGTTGTGGCGAAGGTCGAGAAAGTCGAACGCTCCCCCGGTTACGTACAGTGTGCCGATACCGATGTGAGCAATCTCATAGCGGCTTTGCGGACCGGAGGCCCACTGCGGGAAGTTGTGGACGAGCTTTGAGCCGGCGGGGTAGATCTGCATGAAGAAGCGGGGATCGCGAATGTCGACGCGGTCGACTTTGACGCGGCGTCCCCACAGCGAGTCGATTCCGCCGGTGACCTCAATCTGCCGGACCGTGGCGAAGTAGGGATTGGCCGCTCCCGGGGTGTTGGCGATACGAAGGTCGTTGAGGATGATCCGCTGCGGCCGGCTGGGAATGATGGTGACGCTCTTGATAGTGATGGTGCGGCCCAAACGCGCTTCGAGCGTTTTCTGAACCCGCAGCCTGACCAGGTCGGCGAAGCTGGCGCTTCCGAGGTAATACCAGCCTCCGCCGATGACGATGATGAGGAGAAGGAGCAAGCCGCCGCTGAGAAAGAAGATCGCGCGCAGACAGCCCCACATCGGCCGATCGCGAAGGCGTCGGCGCGCATGGTCGTCGCGCCGGGGATGCGGCGTCGTCTGAGGATCGGGTGTCAGTTCCATCGATGAAGGCCGAGAAAGGTGCCCTCGAATCCGGTGTTTCCTTGTTGCAGCTTCTGCTAACCGCGAGCCAGCAGAAAGAGATCGCGGAGATTGTTCCCCGTGGGAGGAATCATAATCGGTTCCCCGGCGGCGGCGGCGATGGAGTAGGAATCCGAGCGGCCGAGGAGGCGGCGAATCTCGCTGGCCGTCAATGCAGACGTCCGCAGGCGCCCCGGGGAGACGACGAAACCAGCTACCTGGCTGTTTCCGTCCACACCGTCAGACCCCGCGAACAACGCAAAAATGCCGTCGGCGTCCGGATCGCCGGCCATGGCCAGGGCGAAACGGGCGGCCAGCTCACAGCAGCGCCCACCCCGGCCATCTCCTCGGACAGCGACGATCGGTTCTCCTCCGGCAACGAGCAACTCACCGCGGACCAGAGCGCGTGCCTGATTCGAAAGTTCCACCGCGACAGCCTCCACTTCCCCTTCGATCTGTGCCTCGATCCGGCGCGCCTGGTAACCACGCTGCTCGGCGGACCAGGCGGCGCGCGCGGCCAGAGTGTCGTTGTCGGCCACCAGAAAGGCAGGATGGGAAAGTGCCTTCGGTGTTTCAGGCAGAGACGGATTCTCGAGTGTGAAAGCGATTCCAGCGATCGAGTCTCCCCCGACCTGACGGAGGAGATCTGCAGCCTCTATGTTGGTGGAAGGGTCGGGAAGGGTTGGTCCGGAGCCCACGTCGGCGATCCGCCCACTGGCCACATCCGAGTAGATCAGAGTGAGCGATCCAGCTGGAGCGACCGCCGCCAGCCGCCCTCCCTTGATCGCTGAAAGGTGGCGGCGAACCGTGTTGATGGCTCCGATCGTAAGGGCGCTCTTGACCACGAGCCGGTTCGCCAGGATCAGGTCATCACCCGAGAACCAGGGTGCGAGCGGCCACTCCACGGAGGCCGAGGCTCCGCCCGAGATGAGGAAGACCACCGGGCGGCGGGAGCTGACCACGAATTCGCGAACAGCCGCACCGGCGGCGAAACTGGCCGCATCGATCTGAGGATGCGAGCCGACCAGAGTCGTCAGTCGTTCCCCTGGGGAGGGCTGCGGATAGCCGCGAGGGACAGCCACGATGGCTCGCTCGATGTCGGCAAAGCCCGCAACGCCGGCATACAGCCCGGCGCCGCACTTCCCGAGGGCAACGACATTCAGCGGTCCGGGTGGAAGAGAGAGAGCGCCGCTTCGCAGCAGTTCCGAAACGAGACGCTCCGGAGCACACTTCTCAACGGCGTCGCGATAAATCGCCATCAGATCGCCTGCAGTTGGATTCATGGTCGGACGCGGCTCGCTCACAGGTCAGCTTCACAAACAAGAACTTCCGATGTTAAACGTGAACTCGGGCTGGAGAAGGGAGAACTGGGAACTGTCAATGTCATCTGTTACCGTCCGGTTTGAACGACAGCATTGAATCAGAGCTGCCCTCGGAGCCCGATCTTTCCCAAATGAGCCATCCAATCCATCTCCGGACCCGCGTGTTTCTGATGACAACGTCGTACGCCGTGGTACTGCTGTCGATCTCGACCGGCCTCAGTTGGCGTGCAAACGTATCGCAGCAGCGTTGGAGCCGGCTGATCCGGACCGAGACTCGAGCGATCTCAGCGCTCGAAGAGCTCCTTCGGGCTCAGAACGCATTTCTGGCGCGACATGATGGCGAGAGCGACCGCGCCGCCCGGACGGACCGGGCGCTCAACTATGTCGCAGTCCGTCAATTGCTCGCGGGGCCCGCCCTGGCCGGCGTCGGGCTGGCGCCGTTGCGCGCCGCCATGGACCGCTTCGATCGCATTCTGCTGGACGACTCGGAATTGACCGCACGCGGCGGACATGCTGATCAGCGCCTCTTGAGGGCCCAGTCCGCGGAGATCAGCCGGATGATCCAGTTGTCGATCGATCGCCAAAAGCGGGAGGTGGAGCGGGAGCTTCCCTCGCTCGATGGCGATTCGCGTGACCTGCTGTTGACCGGAGTCGGCATCTCCTGGATCGTCGTCATCCTCAGCTTTGCGGTTGCTCGCCTGACGCTGGCCCATGTGGTCCGTCCCATCGAGGAGCTCTCGGCCGCATCGGAGAGGATCGCCCGCGGGGAGCTCGATGCGCGTGCACAGGCCGGAGGCGATTTCGAGGTCGCTGCTCTCGGGCAGTCATTCAACCGGATGGCCGACGCCTTGACCGCCTCCCACGCCGAACTGGAGAAGCGGGCACGCACCGACGATCTGACGACGCTTCCCAACTTTCGGGCCTTCCGCGAGCGGCTCGACTCGGAAATTGACCGGGCCAGCCGTTACCCCGAGAGGTTTGGCGTGCTGATCCTCGACCTCGATCGGTTCAAACAATACAACGACCGCTTCGGACATCTGGCGGGCAACGAGGCGCTGCAGCGGGTGTCGCGAGTCATCCGCGAAACGGTACGGACCGTGGATTTTCCGGCGCGTTACGGGGGGGAGGAGTTCACCATCGTCATGCAGGACGCCTCCCCGGAGATCACCCG
>JADGNX010000166.1 GCA_017883265.1 Thermoanaerobaculia bacterium | reverse complement strand
ACGGTCGGTGTCTGGGTCGGCAACTTCGATCGCACTGCGCTTCGCAACTCGAGCGGCATCACCGGCGCCGGCCCGATCTTCCACGCCGTCCTGCTCGCAGCCATGCGCCGTCTCGGCGACAACGGCGAGCGCCCCATCGTCGATCGTCCTCCGGATCTAGAGCAGCAACCGATCTGTGCCCTCTCCGGGCTGCGGCCATCGACCTCCTGCCCGGCCACGGAGCGTGAGTGGCTTCCGCGCGATGCGGAGGTCGACTTCTGCCCATGGCACCATTCGGCCCATGTCGCCTGGCCTCCCGAGTTTCGCGAGTGGGCTGAAGCACGCGAGCGCCGCTCGCCGGCATCCACGCCCGGCGGAGTCGTCACAGGAGATACGCGCTTTCGAATCACCAGTCCCCCTAACGATGCCACCTATCTCGTCGACCCGACTCTCCACCGCGAGTTCCAGTCAATTCACCTCAGCGCCACAAGCGACGCGGAGTGGCGGATCGACGGACAGATGGTGGCGCGTGAATGGTCCATACGACCGGGGAAGCACATGATCGTGGCCACGAACGGGGCGGGGGGAAGGGATCGGGTGACGATTACGGTACGATGAGGTTGCGAATCCTATGAATGGGAATGGACTCCGTGCCTATCTCCTGATTCTGTCCGTGAGTACCTGTTCTCGGACAGGACCGATTAGGGAGCGATCCGATGATCTGGCCGAGCTCCGTCGCGTCAACTGACACGTCTGGCCCCCGAACGGATTCCCAGGGAGGCCGTATGAGAGTGTTCCGGCTCGTGCTGCTCGCGATCATCATCTTTCCGGCATCCGCAATGGCGCAGCAGCCCGATCCGGCGCCGGCAGCGACGCTGCTTCCATCGGTGGTGCTGCCCCCCGACCTCGATCGCGTCCTCCGCGATTACGAGCGAGCGTGGCAGGGCCACGATGCCCGGGCCCTTTCCGAGCTCTTCGCCGAAGATGGCTTCGTACTCACAGGTGGCCATCCACCCGTGCGTGGCAGGGCCGCCATCAGGGCAGCGTATTCCGGGGCAGGCGGAGCACTCTCGCTTCGCGCTCTGGCCTACTCGAGGACTGGTCGCCTCGGTTACATCATCGGCGGCTTCGGTACGGCGCCGGCGGCCGTGGACACGGGCAAGTTTGTTCTCACCCTGAAGCGCAGCGCGAGGGGGCGCTGGCTGATCATGTCCGACATGGACAACCCCAACCAGCAGCGGCCCTGGCAACCATGTCCCGGCGCGTCAGCGATGAGGCCGCCAACTCTCTGCCACGAGGTCAGGTTTGTAACATCACCTTGATGGGTGACACGCATTGCGGGCAGCTTCAGGAGACGGCGCAACTATATAGGGGTGAAAGGGGGGATGACCGGATCGAAAGCGATAGGCAGCAACCTCGGACACATTGTTTTAACAGGAGATCGATCATGTCGAAACCGAAAGATATCAACCTCAAACATAATGTTGAAGCCGAGCTGGAGTGGGATCCGGAAGTCAATGCGGGCAAGATCGGAGTAGCTGCCGAGGGTGGCGTAATCACTCTCACGGGCCACGTTCGAAGCTACCCGGAGAAGTGGAACACAGAGCGAATCGCCAAGCGCGTTCATGGCGTGCAGGGCCTGGCGAACGAGATTGAGGTAGAGCTCTCACCGGGTGACCACCTGGACGACGCAGCCATCGTTCAATCGGCTCTGAGTGCTCTGGCCTGGAACCTGACCGTTCCGCAGGGCTGCATTCGGGTAGTGGCGACGAAGGGTTTTGTGACCCTCGAAGGCGACGTGCAGTGGTTCTACCAGAAGCGCGCCGCCGAGGACGCGGTCCGCAATCTGCGCGGCGTGCGCGGTCTGAGCAACCAGATCGGGGTTAAGACTCATGTTCGCGCCAGCGACGTGAAGTCGAAGATTGAAGCGGCTCTCAAGCGGAGCGCTGAAGTCGACTCGAAGCACGTCATTATCGAAGCGACGGACGGAAACGTCACACTGCGCGGCGAGGTGCGTTCCTGGGCCGAGCACGACGACGCCCTGAGTGCCGCCTGGGCGGCGCCCGGTGTGACGAAGGTCGTCGACCACCTCTCGATCTCCGAGTAACGCGCCAGTCGGGAGCGGCAATGCGGAGGTAAGAGTGAAGATCTGCCACGCCGCTCCCGAATTCGCCGGCACCTCGAGGGTCAGGTCTGCAGACTGCAGATCTGGCCCCCGGCAGAGCCGCTATTGCACCCTGCCTAGCCTTTCCTCAACGCGTCGCACGCGTCCAGAATGGAAGGATCGCCAGGCAACGAGCCCGGCGACAGCGATCATGGGGAAGCAGAAGCGAAAACTCAGCCGTGCAGAGAAGTCGGCAAAAGCTCGTCGCAACGCGGAATAAGTGACTCCGGAGAGCGCGTCAGACCCCGCTCGTCTGACCCCGGCACCCAACAGGACTCAATGAGTACCGGCGTGCGAACGATCACGTCCGTTCGTGTTCTCGTTCACCCCTCATCGTAGCAACCAGGCGTTATGCTGGCTGTTCAGAATGCCCGACCGGAGCCGAGAGAAGGAACAGCTGACCCCAATCGGGATCTGGAGTCCTCGTGTTGTCGCATGAAGGCGCGCTGGACGGTGTGGCCGCGGAGACGGCGGTCGGGCGGTTCGAGAACCTCTCCAAAGAGAGCTGGATCGCTTTGGCCTCGCTGCTCGGGATCGGCATCTACCTCTTACTGCGTTTTGGATTTCAGACGCCCGCGCACATCAGCGACTGGGCTCTGATCGGGGTGCTCGTCGCTGGAGTTCCGCTCCTCTTCGATCTCCTGAAGAAGCTCGCCGCCTTCGAAGTCGGATCCGATGCAATCGCCGCCATCTCCATCGTGACCGCAGCGATTCTGGGCGAATATCTTGCCGGCGCGATCATCGTGCTGATGCTCGCCGGAGGCACCGCCCTCGAGCTGCACGCCACGCGCAGAGCCTCAGCCGTTCTGTCCGCGCTGGCGAAGCGCCTGCCGAGCAGCGCGCACCGGCTGACGGAATCGGGAATCTCCGAGGTTCGTATGGCGGACGTGCAGATCGACGACCGACTGGTCGTGTTGCCGCACGAGATCTGTCCCGCGGATGGAGCCGTCATCGAAGGGCGCGGCTCGATGGACGAGTCGTATCTGACCGGCGAGCCCTTTCAGATCGCCAAGGCCCCGGGATCGGAAGTCCTGTCGGGTGCCATCAATGGTCCATCCGCCATGACCATCGTGGTTGGGAAGCTTCCGGTCGACTCACGCTACGCAAAGATCGTCGAGGTGATGGAGCAGGCTGAGGCACAGCGGCCGCGGCTCCGGAGGATCGCGGACCGCCTCGGTGGCTGGTACACGCTCCTGGCGCTCGGTGTTGCTGTCGCCGGCTGGATCATCGGCAACGACCCGCGCCGCTTCCTGGCCGTCCTCGTAATTGCCACACCCTGTCCGCTGCTCCTGGCCATTCCCGTTGCCATCATTGGCGCGATCTCGCTTGCCGCGACACGCGGCATCATCATCAAGAATCCGGCTATGCTGGAGCGAATCGATCGATGCCGGACGATCATCTTCGATAAGACCGGAACTCTGACGTATGGCAAGCCGTCGTTGACCGACGTGATTTGCGCTCCAGGGCTGACGCGCGAGGCGGTGCTGCGTATGGCCACGAGTCTGGAGCAGTACTCGAGACATCCGCTGGCTATCAGCATTCTCGAGGCGGCACGCGCCGAAGGGATCGCTCCCTCCGACGTCTCGGAGATCAGTGAGAACCCTGGACACGGACTGCGCGGCACAATCGGTGGCGAAGTCGTCGAGATCACCGGGCGCAGCAAGGTCGTATCGAGCCGTGTCGCGTCGCAGATGCCGCCGGCCGCCCCCGGGATGGAGTGCATCGTCCTGCGCGACGGCGAATACGCCGCCACTCTCCGGTTCCAGGACGTTCCGCGCGACGAGAGCCGGTCGTTCGTCCATCACCTCGTGCCCAGGCATCAGGTCACCCGCGTCATGCTGGTCTCCGGCGACCGCGACGTCGAGGTTCAGCATCTGGCCAGGCTGGTCGGGATTCAAAACGTGCGCTCGGGAACGAGTCCGGAAGAAAAGCTGGCCATCGTGCGCGAAGAGACAGCCAAAGGACCGACGCTCTTTCTCGGCGATGGCATCAACGACGCGCCGGCCATGGAGGCGGCAACCGTCAGCGTGGCATTCGGCCACAACAGCGACATTACAGCGGAGGCCGCCGATGCTGTGGTCCTCGAGCCGTCGCTGGCTGCGGTCGATGAATTGATTCACATCGGGCGCCGCATGCGGCAGATCGCGTTGCAGAGCGCCATCGGCGGCATGAGTCTGAGCCTCATCGGAATGCTCGCCGCAGCTGTAGGGTGGCTCGCTCCCGTGCCGGGAGCCATCGCCCAGGAGGTGATCGACGTACTGGCGGTTCTCAACGCCCTTCGCGTCGCTGCGCCACGCGCTCATCTGAATGATCTCCACCACAGCGCGTCGCCGAGCCAGGCTCACAGCAAGCGTTAGGAGCGATGCCCTACTGCGCCGTCGCCGGCGGATAGAGCAGGAGATACATGTAAGCCGCGGAGACCTCGTCGTCCTTGAGATACCAGAAGACCGGCATTCGTCCCCGGTACGCCATCTGGCTTCGGCCCATGACTACGGGCGTTCCGTGACGGACCTTGCGGATGACCTGGTATTGGGCTCGTTGTGTGGCCAGTGATCCGAGAGGTGGAACTGCGCCCTGCAACAAGGCCTCGGCATCAGGCCAGTGGCCCGTGGCCCCGTGGCAGATATGGCAGGTTCCCTTGACGAGGAGCTCGCCGACGCGTATGCCAGGCTCTGTCACGACCCGCTGCCGCTTCTCTGCGCCTGGCACTTTGGCCAGCAATTCCAGATAGGCGATGAGAGCCTGAACCTCCTGGTCCGTCAGATGCCCGAAGGAGGGCATCTTCTGACCGCCCTTCTTCAAACGAGTCAGGATGTCCTGTTTCGATCCGGCCGCGAGTTGACTTGCAAAAGCAAGCGTGATCGGGCGGCCGAGGTCTTTCATCCGCTCCACCATGACCGCCGCCGAGGTTGCCTGGACCGGACCGATGATGGCATTGATCTCAGGCGGCGCTCCGGTGCCGTCTGCCTGATGACAGGCCTGGCAATCGAGCCGGTAGAGATCGGCCCCGCTCAAGGTGGCGGGGCGCGTAAAGTCTGGGGAATACGTGACGTTAGCCAACGGCAGGGGGTCGGAGCCCGGCGGTGGCCCCCAGGTGCCCGTGCGCCCCATCTCCGACATGTCCATGGAGATACCGAGACGCTCGAGATTGCTCGGCCCCTGCACCGGCGTTATCACCGGCTGGGACGTCAGTGCCGTCAGGCCTGTGCGGCCGCCGTGTGCCGCGCCCGCGACGAGGATCGCCGCAAACGCGCACACGCATGCGCTGGTCAGCGCGACCAGCGCATGCCTCGACGGCCAACGCATGCCAACCCGCCGACGGGTCGATGCGCGGCGTGCCTTGTTCAAGACTGGCATAGCCTCATTTCGCGACTTCGAAGTCTTCCTTTGTGTCGCCCTTCACGGTTACGCTCTTCGTCGAGGGCTTCAGTTTCGGATGCCACACTTTGACCGTGTAGGTTCCGTCCGGAACGTCTTTGATGACGTAGGAGCCGTCGGCCGCGGTCACGGCGTGGTAAGGCGTCGGCAGGACCGCCACGAAGCCTTCCATCTCCGCGTGCACCTTGCAGAGGACCACTGCAAAGCATGGCTTCTTGAACGTGTAGCTCTTGATCTGCCCCTGGGCCCACGTACCGAGGTCCATGCGGTCCGCGCATGCATCGGGTGAAAAGACGTTGTGGAGAACGGCGTCCGAGTTCTTGAAATCGACGGTCGTTCCCTTGAGCACTGTCAGGACTTTCGGAACGAAGGCCAGGCTCTTCTGGTCCATCTTGGCATGCTCGGTCGGAGGGGCGAACGTCTTCCCGGCGATCTCGGCCACGTAGACGACGGCGTTCGCTGAATCGCGTGCCCCCTTTGCGGTGACTGTCCCGTGAATATCACCGGCGAATAGGGGGGTCGCCAGTAAGAGCAGAGCTGAAAAGGTGAGTGTCTTCATCGATTGGTCTCCTTGTTGCGTCAAAATGCGAACCGTAGAATGGTCGAGAGGTCGTAGTCTTTTGAATTGCGAAGGTCCCGGTGATACTCGAGCGTGGCCTTCACATTGACGTAGATAAAGTAGGAGAGACTGGCGTTGAGAGCGCGGATCGATCCGGCCGTATGGTCGGCGGGATTGAGATTCTCGTACCGCAGCGACGCCTGCAGTGGCGCCAGAATGACGTAATCCGACTGGACGAACCAGCTGCGATAGCTGAAGGTCTGGCTCCTGGTCAGCGCTCCCGCGGAGTCGAGGGTGTCGAGATGATCGCGCCCTGTTAGTGCTACCCCGAAGACGTTGAGGTTGTCAAAGAACCATGAGGCGTACAGACCACCGCGCGTGAAGCTTGTGTCCTGGACGTTGACTGCGTTGTCAGCGCCGTCTGTAAATGGGAAGTCCGTTCCCTTCCCGCTTCCGTGATATCCCAGGACACCGAGGCGGAAAGACCGCTCTTTCCAGTTGTCCGGAGGAAGGGTCACGCCGGTCGTATCACCGTCGAGCGCCATGCCTCCGAACTTGTAGTCAGCGCGTGCATAGACGTCCTTAGTAGCGCTCCCGCTCCCGGTATTTCCGTTTGCCACTCCCAGGCCGTTCACTGCGCCGACCGTGTAGAAGAAGCGATGCGCTCCGACACCGTACAGCTCGATTCCTTTGACATTCGAGGGGAGGCTGACGCCGCCGCCCGAATCAGTGACCTCCGAACCGCCGTTCAATCCGACCGGGTTGAAGCTGAAAACCGTATCGATCCCATTGTTGGTCGACAACCACATCTCGTGAAAGCCGTCGGCGAAGTCGGGAGCGAATTTGCCGATCTTGAGGTTGATCAGATGCTCCGGCCCGAGGAACGATCCGAACTGGATGTGGAAACGCTCCAGTTCCGTCTCCGTGCTCCCGTCGGAGTTCTCGGCCCAGGTGACCTCGCCGAGAAAGCTCATGTGCTCACCGAGAGTCCCGCCGGCGAAGAGATTGGCCTCCTGCGGGAACTGGAAGTCATTGTGGATGATGGTGTGGCCGGTATCGTCGATGGAGGACGCGTAGACGCTGGCCATCTTCACATTCATGGCCAATGGCACCTGACCGGGAAGATCGCTCGGGTAGATCGCGCGCGGCCACATGCGCTTATAAGCGTCGGCGCCGAGGCTGACAGGCTTCATTTTGATCTGATCTTCGGTCTCCTTCGGCATGCGATACCCGTTCAGACGGAATGCCTCGCCGAAGGCATTGAGCTTGGGGAATCCGATATGACAGGTCTGGCAGGTCGTCTGATACTTGCGCGCAAATGCCGGGATGGCACTGGCTGAAGGGGGATGGAGGAAGACAAACAGCAAGACCGTCAGAGAGGAAAGAACGGAAATCCGGTGACGCTTCGTCATGTGGGTACTCCTCTTGTTAAACGCGTCGGAGGCAGAACCCATGATCGTGATCCCATGCCTGCAGGTTCGAGCATCCGGAGCGTAGCTTGTGGTGTCATCGAAACCGTCGAGGACGGTCGACGTTGCCGCTTTGCCGTTCGTCGACAAGCGCGGCAGTCGTGTCACATCCGGAATTACCAGCGGCGCCCTTGTTATTGCCGCATTGCTGAT
>JADGNX010000026.1 GCA_017883265.1 Thermoanaerobaculia bacterium | reverse complement strand
AGAAGGGGGCGATGCCTGCGACAAAGGCGGACCGGCTTCCCAGGCCCCAGGCTACGGCCAGCCAGGACCAGCCGCCGACATAAAGGGTCACGATCGCCGCGACCATCACCAGAGAGGCGCGCAATCGCGACGATCCGACGCGCCGCGTGGCGCACCAACCCGCGATCCATGACGCCGCGGGATAGGCGTAGAGGTAGCCTGCCGTCGGACCGATCAGCGCTGCCGGGCCGCTGTGACCGAGTGCGAAGACCGGCAGGCCTGCCAGTCCCTCGAGGAGGTAGAGGCAGGCGGCCATGGCCGAGCGCGTCGGCCCCAGCGCTGCGCCGATGAGGAGGATGGCCAGCGGCTGGAGGGTGATCGGGACCGGCGAGTGCGGCAGGGGAATGGCGATCTGCGCTGACAGGGCGAAGAGCGCCGAAGCGCCAGCGATCAGCAATCCGTTCACGGCAGCGGAGGTTCCGGCCAGCGCATCCGGGGAGCCGCTAATCGAAGTTGTCATGTCTCGTTGCATACCCTCTCCTCACTCGATCGAAGTCTCTTCATCGGCATCGTAACGGTGGCCGCGGACCAGAATCGCCGGCAGAAGGGTGATCGCCGCGAGTCCGCTGAGGCCGATGCCGAAGGTGGAAGCATAGCCGATCGATCGAAGGCCGGGATAGTGGGAGATGGCGAAGGAGCCATATCCGACGATCGCCGTGAGAGCTGCCATGACCACTGCTTTCCCGGTCTCCCGCGAGGCGCTGCGGAACTCCGAATGATTCTCCAGATAGCGCTGCAGCATGTAGATGGCGTAATCCGTGGCCACCCCGATGATCATCAGGCCGACGAAGACGTTCATGAAGTTGAACTGAAGATTCATGAGGGCCATCAGTCCGAGCATGCCGATCCCGCCAGCCAGGAACGGAACGAAGGAGAGGAGCGCCATCTTGATCGAGCGGAAGCTGATGGCCATGATGACGGCCACGGCTATGAAACCGATGATCGTGGCCCGCGTGGCATCGGCCCGGATGATCCGGCGCAAGGTGCTGCTGACGAGGTTGACACCGGTCAGGACCGCTTCGGAATGACGGTCGGCAAAGGCCATCAGCTTCGGCGGCACTTCGCGCGACCACCGTCCGCCGGTGGGGTAGATGTAGATGACCGACATCCAGCTCGACGGCGTCTTCTTGATGTAGCGGCTGGCCAGCTTCATGAGGTCGTTGCCGTGCACCGAATCGATCGTGATCGGCTGTTGCGCGGTGAGCGCGGCGCTGAAGAGCTCGAGATAGTGATCGTAGCTCTCGGGACGGAAGCCGTTGGCGACCAGGGCCTCGTGGAATGTCTTCCTGATGCGCTCCGGTGAGAAACGGTCGTTTCGGCCGGCGGCCAGAGTGGCGATGACCTGCTTCTGCTGCGAGAGAGGCGGAAGGAACGCCGAGATCGACTGATAGGAAGCGATGGTGTGATCGGCCACCAGGGCATCGAGATCGCGCGAGGCGCTGTCAGTCTTCTGCAGCGCGTCCTCGGCGCTCGATCCCTCGACCACGTACATCATGAAGTCGAACGACTGGCCGAACTTCTTCGTCAGTTTGTCCTGGGCCACCACTCCTGCATTTCCCTTGGCCCGAAGATCCTGGATGTTGTCGCTGAAGCGGAGGCGGAACGCCAGAGCGGCGCAGACGACCATGAAGATCACCCACAGAGTAATGACGAGGCGGGGACGCTCCACGCTGAAGTCGATCAGTTTCTCCGAGCCGAACGAGTGGAGATAGAGCTTCGGAGCGCGCCTGGATTCCTTCTTCTCGGAGGAGATGATCAACGCCGGCAGGACGAAGACCACACAAAGGAGAAAGAGGAGGATGCCGGTTCCGGTGAGGAAGCCGAGCTGGGTCATGCCACGGAAGTCGGTGGCCAGAAATGCGTAGAAGGTCGCCGCTGTGGTGATGGCAGCGATACAGACGCCAGGAATGGTCTGGCGCATGATCACCCGGATAGCCGTCGGCAGATCCTCACCCCGATTGCGCTCGTCGACATAGCGCCCGTAGGTCACGGTGATGAAGTCGATGCCCAGGCCGGCCAGCAGTGCGGCGAAGGTCGCGCTGATCTGGGATAGCTGACCGTAGACGATGGCTGAGAGTCCAAAGGTCAGGGCCAGCCCCATGGCCAGCGGCAGGCCGGCGTAGGCCACCGAGGCGATGCGGCGGAAGGCGTAGATGAAGAGGATCAGCACGCCGAAGAAAGAAAAGAGGATGTTGGCGATCGCATCCTTCTTGATGAGATCGGCATCGGAGAGCGCGATGCTGTAGCCGCCGGCGTAGCTGATCTTTGGCAGCGGCGTGCCGGGGGAGCTCTTGCGAAACTCCGCCGCGCTGCTGTTCTCGATGCTGTTCGTCGTCTCGGTCAGTCTCTTGGCGAACGGGATGTCCTGCGCAGGGCGCTTCGGCTTGCAGATGATGAGAAGCGTGCTGTGGTCGGAGGAGAGGTAGTAGCCGCTGGAGACGTCCAGCTTCATGCCGCCGCTCAGGCCCTGGAATCGCTTGAGGATGATCGGAGCGAGGTTGAACGGGTCGTATTGGACGAGCTGTTTGAGCGCAAAGGACTGCGGCGTCTGCAGCAGCGAGCGATTTCTCTCGACGGCCGTGCGGATGGCTTCATCAGTGAGCTTGTCGCCGACCTCCTGCACCTCGGACGGCGAGAAGAAGAGCATCGCTTTCGGCAGAATGAGATCGATGAAGTCGAGCGGGTTCGGGATCTTGTAGTTGACGTCCTCGATGAGCGGCGACTTCCGGAGCGAAGAGCCGATGGAATCGATGAGAGACTCGTACTCACCCACTTCATGGCCGGCGGGAATCTCGAGCACCACGATGTGGTAGTCGATCGTCCCCATGTCGCGCAGGACCTTGCGGAACTCGTTGACCTGCCGGTTCTTCTGCGGGATGAGGTTGAGAAGGTCGGGATCGAACGTCAGGAAGGACGTCGCCACCAGCGCGGCGATTCCGAGAAGCGCCGCGATGATGAGAATCAGACGGCTGCGGCGGAGGCAAACCTCCGCAATGGTGTTGAGGATTCTGTCGATCAACGCCTGTACCCACGATAATGAGTTGTGATGTTCCTGGCTGCTCGCCGGGTGAAACGCTCTTCAGTTGCAAGCGACGGCGAGCAAATTGCTTAGGCCGCTGACGCGGTCAGATGACGCAGGCGGGGGATAACATGCGCCGGAGATTGAGTCAAGGAAATCAGGTGGCCCTCCGCCGAAGCGCGTCCTTCGCCGCCGGCGCCGGACTGCTCCTGGCCGCGGTCAGCCTTCTGATGATCACCGGCTGCGCCAAGCCTGAGCCGCTGACCCGTGAAAAGGCAGAAAGCCTCATCCGGGAGTCGGCGTTCTCCCGGGAGCCTGTCTATGCAGAGGTGCCGATGACGGTCCGGTTCGGTCCGCGATCGCCGATGGATGACTTCGACGGGAAGTCAGTCCGGACGTTTCAAAATCTCAAGGCTGCCGGCCTCATCACCTTCAGCGAGTCGCACGATCCGGACGGAACGGCCACCTACGTCGCCAAAGTGACCCAGAACGGATTCCACATTCTGGGGACGGCGCCATCGGCTCGCGGGCCGGCCTTGCGCGGCCGGATCTGCGAGAAAGTCGTCGACGGCATTCGCGACTTCCAGCGCCATCCGACCAATCCTCTCGTCGGCCGGGCCGAGCTGGCCTGGCACTACGACAGTCCGACCGATCTCTATCCGATGTTCGAGACGAAGATCAACAAGCCGCTCAAGAAGACCTTCCTGACGCTCATCTCCTTCTACTGGAAGGATCGCACCTGGAACTACGACGTCACGGTGCGGAAGACCGAGGTGGAGTAGAGGGCTTCTGAACGCCGTCGCGATACGTCTGGCGGATCGGCGTCATCAGGACCGCCACCACCTCTTCACTCCGTCAGCTCCGGCGACGATGGCCTCGGTCGCTTCGCGGGGAAAGAAACCGGTCTCGACCACCCCGGCTAATGCGCGGATATCAGCCACGACCTCCGCGATATCGCGCTCTCCCGATAGCGTTACGTCGTAGATCAGATGTCCTTCGTCGGTCACGAATTCACGGTTTTCTTTCAGGCGTAGCTTCGGCTGCAGCCCTCGCCCGTCGAGCGTGCGTAGCACCGTCTCCCGGGCAAATGGAGTCACTTCGACCGGCAGCGCGCCCCGGCCCAGACGGTCGACGAGCTTCGATTCGTCGGCGATCACGATGAAGCGTCTGGAGTTCTGCTCCACGATCTTTTCACGGAGCAGCGCACCGCCATGTCCTTTGATGAGACGCAGCTGCTGATCGATCTCGTCTGCGCCGTCCACCGTGAGATCGAGCGGAAAGAGCTCGTGGAGCGGAAACGTCGAGACGCTCATGCTACGTGCAAGAGACTCTGTGGCCGTGGAGGTGCAGGTGCAGCGGAGGCCGCGCAACTCGCCGAGGCCGACCGCGGCGCCCAGCATCTTCACGAATTCCTCGGCAGTGCTCCCGCTGCCGAGGCCGAGCGTCATTCCGTCGCGCACTTCACTGAGGGCCACGAGAGCGGCGTCGCGTTTGAGATTGTCGAACATCGTTCTCCCTTTGTCGGATGCCACCGAAGGGGTCACGTCAGGCCCGTTCCGCGCGCAGTGATCGACCGCATCAGTATCCGCCGCTGGCGCCGCCATTGCGCGGATCGGCCACCGCCGTCAATTTGCCGGACTCGATCAGGATGGCGTGTACGTCTCCGATCGGCTCTCGTTCCCGGACGGCGTGACCGAGCTGCACGATCTGATCGAGCAGCGCGGGCGTGGATCGGTCCCGCTCGTAGAAGATGACGTCGGGAAGCGCCTGCTCGTGATAGCGAGGGGCGGCCACCGCGTCGTAAAGAGACTGGCCAAAGAGTGTCATGTTCAGGAAGACCTGGAGCAGCGTGGTCGGAATCGTCGCTCCGCCGCGCGTTCCGAGGACCAGCCACGGAGCGTTGTCCTTCAGGATGATCGTGGGGGCCATCGAAGAGGCCATCCGCTTCTGCGGCGCAATCGTGTTGGCTTCCGCCTGCGACAATTCGTGTGCGTTGGGCCGTCCGGCCGTGACCGTGAAGTCGTCCATGTCGTTGTTCAGAAAAAAGCCGGCTCCCGGAACGACGAAGCCGCTTCCAAAGTTCTCGTTGAGCGTCGTGGTGATCGCCGCGATGTTCCCTTCCTGGTCTACGATCGAGATATGCGTCGTGTGCGGAGCATCCTCGAACTGATCGGCCGCCGCCAGCGCCGAGGTGGGCGTGGCGTGTGCGGGATCGATGGTGGCCCGCCACCGGCTGGCGTGCTGCTCGGAGAAGAGCTCGCGGTAGGGGATTCTGGTCACGGCCGGATCGCCGAGGTATCTGTTGCGATCGATCCAGGCGCGGCGCTCGGCCTCGGCGATGAGATGAATCGTCCGGGCCGTGTTCATGCCGCTCCCCCTCAGATCGACCCCGCTCAGGATCGACAGCGACTCTCCCATGACGATCGCTCCGCCGCTCGGAGGAGGCATTGTGTAGAGAGAATACTTTCCCCAGTCGATCCGTATCGGCGCGCGCCAGAGTGGCTTGTATTCGCGGAGGTCGCGCAACGACAGAAGCCCGCCGTGACCCTTCACCGCGTTGACGATGCCGTCGGCCAGACCTCCTTCGTAGAAGCTACCGGCGCCACTCCGCGCAATTCGCGCGAGAGTCTGAGCGAGGTCTTTCTGAACCAGCGGCGCGCCTGGAGCGATAGCCTTCCCTTCGGGGTAGAAGAGAGCGGCCGTGGCCGGGAACTGATCGATATGCCGCTCTTTCGCCGCGATGACGAGATCCGAGCTCAGTTGCAGATCGACCGGGAAGCCGTCTCTCGCCACGCGTATGGCCGGGCCGACCAGCTCGGACCACGGGCGCCGGCCGAAGCGCTGGTGCATCTCGCCCAGACCGGCCACTGCCGCCGGCACTCCCGCCGCCAGAGGACCGGTGCGGATTGAGAGATTGGGGTCACCGTTCGCCTGGACGTAGAGGTCGCGCTTCGCATCGAGCGGAGCGACCTCGCGGTAGTCGAGTGCCCAGACCGATTTTGTTTTCGCTTCGTAGTAAATGAGAAAGCCGCCGCCCCCGATGTTGCCGGCCTGCGGGTGGACCACGGCGAGCGCGAATGAGACAGCCACGGCTGCGTCGATGGCATTGCCGTGCGCTCGAAGGGTGGCCAGGCCGATGCTCGTGGCGATCGGCGAGATCGTCGAGAGCGCTGCATGGGCGGCCACGGTCTGCGATCCGGCCGAGAGCGGTAGGGTGAGGATGCTTGCCAGTGTGAACGCCGCGAAGGCAGGTTTCATCGCCGGCGGCTCCGGCCGCTGACCTGATTGCGATCGTAGATGATCTTCAAACCCTTGAGCGTCAGATCGGCGTCGTAGCCTTCGATATGCTCGCTGTCGTCGGCCAGAAGAGGGGCCAGGCCGCCCGTGGCCATGACGATCTTCTGCGGACCGAGCTCCTGCTTCATCCGCGCGAGAATTCCGTCGACCAGGCCGAGATAACCGAAGTAAATCCCGCTCTGCAGGTTGGTGACCGTGTTCGTCCCGATGACGTGAGCGGGCCGCTTGATGTCGATCCGCGGCAGCCGAGCGGCCCTGGCAAACAGGGCCTCGGATGAAATCGTGAGGCCCGGCGCGATGACGCCGCCGAGGAACTCCCCCTTTTCGCCGATGACATCGAAGGTCGTGGCCGTGCCGAAATCGACGATGATCGAGGGTCCGCCGTAAATCTCGAAGGCTGCCGCAGCGTTGACGATTCGGTCGGCGCCCACCTCCAACGGATTCTCCACCTTGAGGGCAACGCCGGTCTTGATGCCCGGTTCGACGAAGAGGGCGTGAATTCCGAAGTAGCCCTCGATCATTCGCGCCACCGTGCTGTTGAGCGGCGGCACGACCGACGCTACGATGGCGCCATCGATCGGGTCAGTCGTCACCTTGTTGACGAACTGGCGCGCCAGAATGCCGTACTCATCGTCCGTCCGGTCGCGGGCCGTGGCCAGGCGCCACGATGCCACCAGAACCTCCGCCCGGTAGATGCCGATGACGACGTTCGTATTTCCGACGTCGACGACCAGAACATTGGAGACCGCGTCCATCGCTAATCAGGGTACAACAGCGGAGTGGAGCGGCGGCCGCTTCGGCCGCCGGGGTGGGCGGGTGACCGCGTTCCCCGCGCCAGTGCCCGAGAGCTGGCGCCCTCCACGTCGGCTCCTGATATTCCTGTCGAAATCACTGGATGATCACATCGCCGGCCGACACCGCCACGATCTCACCATTCGATTCGATGAGGGCATGGCCATTGTCGTCGATGCCGCGCCACAAGCCGTTGATGGCCCGGTCGCCGATGATGGATGTGACACGATCGCCGTCGCCGTGAACGGCCAGGTCGCGCCAGAGGGGGAGGATCGACGCCGCCACATGCGCGCGAGCCAGACGTTGATCGAGAAACTCCAGAAACGCGGCGATAGCCTGTCCCAGAAGCGGCTCCCTCCTCCCGGCCTCATCGGCGATCGACGTCGCATTGGCCGCTCTCTCGTCACTGAGAGCGACGACATTGATTCCGATGCTGATCAGAAGATGCGACGTTCCTTCCTGAGTCCTGGCCTCCAGAAGCACGCCGGCGATCTTGCGACCCCCGACCAGAATATCGTTCGGCCATTTGAGGCCGGCCTCGATTCCGTATTCCTGGCGAAGGAATGTGGCGACGACGTTGCCCATATGCAGCGGGTAGAGCGAGAGCTCCGTGGCCGGGAGGGAGTGGATGGTCGTAGAGTAAATCCCTCCGTTTGCCGGCGAAGACCAGCTCCGCGCTCCGCGACCCCGGCCGGCTGACTGCTCGAGCGCTACCAGCGCCGCAGCGGGAGGAGGGAGCTCGTTTTCGAGGCATTCGGCGACGATCGTTCGCGCCAGATCGTGCGTCGAGGTCACCCGCGGAATGAGGGCGATCGATTCGATCACGGTCAGGCGAGCCGCAAGCGCATCGATATCCAGCTCGCGCATCAGGGCTGATTCTTTTGAAGCTTTTCAATGCGCGCGATCAGCTCTGTCTGACGGGCGCGGTTCCCTTCGACCACAGCCGGCGGCGCGTTCTCCAGAAATTGCCCGTTCCCCAGCCTGGCGATGATGGAGTCGAGCTCCCTGCGGCTCTTCTCCAGCTCGCGCTCGATGCGCTCGCGCTGTTCAGGAGTGATCGTCTTCTCGGGAAAGACGATGGAAATCTCATAGCCATTGACGACGTCGTGATGCGCTCCGGGCGGCGCGGGCTCGTTCACGGCCACGGCGTCCAGACGTGCCAGATCCGTCAGCAGGTATGCGTAGCTCAGGAAGAATTGTGCTTCACGCTGATTTGGCGCCGCGATGTGAAGGGTGAATCGATCCTTCGGAGTGAATCCGCGCTCGGCGCGCACGTTGCGGATGGCCGTGATCATGGCCTGGACCGTGGAGATCATCTTCTCTGCGTCGGGATCGTCGATTCCCTGCTGCGTCACCGGGTAGGGGGCTATGGTGATGGAGGGCTCCACGCCGCCCAGCTTCTGCCAGATCTCTTCGGTGATGAACGGCATGAACGGATGGAGAAGGCGCAGCGAGCGGTCGAGAATCTCCAGAAGCACCCTGCGCGTCGAGCGCTGAGTGGCCTCGTCACCATGCCGGCCGAAGAGCACCGGCTTGACCATCTCGAGATACCAGTCACAGAACTCGTGCCAGAAGAACTGGTAGAGAGCGTTCGATGCCTCATCGAATCGGAACGACGAAAGTGCCTTGTTGACCTCGAGGGTCGTGGCGTTCACGCGCGAGAGGATCCAGCGTTCGACGATCTTCAACTGATCCTGATCGATGGGGCCAGCGCTCTTGAGCGTCGAGTCGATGTGAGTGAGGGCGAAGCGCGACGCGTTCCAGACCTTGTTGGCGAACGCCGCATAGCCCTGCATGCGGTTGCGGGCCAGCGGAATGTCCCGCCCGGACGCGAGGATGGCCAGCGTGAAGCGGACGGCGTCCGCTCCATACTCGTCGATCACATCCAGAGGGTCGATGACGTTGCCCTTCGACTTCGACATCTTCTGCCCCTGCTCGTCGCGCACCAGCCCGTTGAGGAAGACCTGGCGGAACGGCACTTTGCCCGTGAAGCGGAGACCCATCATGATCATCCGGGCCACCCAGAAGAAGATGATGTCGAAGCCGGTGATGAGGGTGTCGGTCGGATAGAACGTCTTGAAGTCAGGCGTCTCATCCGGCCATCCCATCGTCGAAAACGGCCAGAGGGCCGACGAGAACCAGGTGTCGAGGACGTCGGTCTCCTGGCTGATCTCCGCCGTTCCGCATTCGGGGCAGACTGAAGGGTCGGTCTCGCTGACCACCGTATGTCCGTTCGCGCAATGGAATGCGGGGATGCGGTGGCCCCACCAGAGCTGACGCGAGATGGTCCAGTCGTAGATGTTCTCCATCCAGTTGAAGTAGGTGGCTTCCCACGACTTCGGGATGATTGTGATGTCGCCGTTGCGCACGGCCTCGATGGCCGGGCCGGCAAGAGGCGCGACGCGGACAAACCACTGACGCGAGATCATCGGCTCGACGATCGTGTCGCATTTGCCGTGGTAGGCCACGGAATGACTGTGCTCTTTGACACTCCGAAGCAGACCGCGCTGACTGAGGATCTCCACCACCCGCTTGCGCGCCTCGAAACGGTCCATTCCGGCAAATTCTTCACCGGCGGCGGCGTTCATGAGGCCGGCCTCGTCCAGCACCTGCAGCTGCGGAAGGTTGTTCCTCTGGCCTGCGGCATAGTCGCTGCGGTCGTGTGACGGCGTGACCTTGACCACGCCGGTTCCAAACTCGCGGTCGACCAGTAGCGCGTCTCCTACGATCGGGACGTGGCGCTCGGCGATGGGGACTATCACCTCTCCACCGATCAGGTCGCGATACCGCTGGTCCTCGGGATGGACCGCCAGCGCCGTATCGCCGAGCATGGTCTCAGGACGCGTCGTGGCCACCGTGAGCCGCCGGTCGCTTCCGACCAGGGGATAGTCGATCTCGTACAGCTTGCCGCTGGTGTCGCGATGCTCGACCTCGACGTCCGAGATGGCCGTCAGGCATTGCGGGCACCAGTTCACCATGGCCAGGTCGCGGTAGATCAGGCCGTCCTGGTAGAGGGTGACGAAGACGTGACGTACGGCGCGCGAGAGCCCCTCGTCCAGCGTGAAGCGCTCACGCGTCCAATCGCAGGAGACTCCCAGCCGCTTCAACTGATCCCCGATGTAGCCCTTGTGCTCCTCTTTCCAGGCCCAGACGCGCTCCACAAACGCGTCACGTCCCATCTCCCTGCGGACGATGCCGTGCTTAGCCAGTTCCCGCTCCACCACCATCTGGGTGGCGATGCCGGCGTGGTCGGTCCCGGGAAGCCATAGCGTATTGAAGCCGCTCATCCGCTTCCAGCGCACCAGGATGTCCTGGAGGGTGTTGACGAGGGCGTGGCCGATGTGCAGCCGCCCGGTGACATTCGGAGGGGGAATGACGATTGAGAATTTAGGCCGCTCCGTCTCGGTCGAGGGGGTGAAATAACGCCCCTCTTCCCAGAAGCGATAGAGGCGCTGTTCGATCTCTTTCGGATCGTATCGGTTCGATAGCTCTTCAGACATTTTGAGGGCCGCCCGGAAAAGTGGCGGGCATTATATGAGTTGTCGCCTGCCTCGTTAGAAAGAGTGAAGGGTGAAGAGTGAAAAAGACATCGACACTTGTGCGTGCCTTTTTCACTTCACTCTTCACTCTTTACTCTTTACTCTTCACTTTATGTACATCCTCGGCATCGAGACATCCTGCGACGAGACCTCTGTAGCGCTTCTTCGCGCCGATGGCGAGGTGCGCTGCAATCTGATCTCCTCGCAGATCGCACGGCATCAGCCGTTCGGCGGCGTCGTTCCGGAGATCGCCTCGCGCGAACATCTCGTCCATCTCTTCCCGCTCCTGGAGGAGGCCTTGCGCCAGTCCGGTGCCTCATGGAACGAGGTGGAGACGATCGCGGTCACAGCCGGTCCCGGCCTGATCGGTGCCCTGCTGGTCGGCGTGTCTGCCGCGCAGGGACTCAGCTACGCTCTGGGCATTCCGCTCGTGGCGGTCAATCACCTGGAAGGACATCTCTTCTCTCCGTTTCTCAGCGCCAGCGGCGCGGCGATCCCGCTTCCTCCCCGCTTCCTTAGCATCGTCATATCCGGTGGCCATTCCTCGATTTACGACGTCGTCACGGCCGATGGACGGCTTGAGATCGAGATGCTCAACCGCACGCGCGACGACGCCATCGGGGAGACGTTCGACAAGGTGGCCAAGTTCGTCGGACTTCCCTATCCCGGCGGTCCGCAGGTAGAGCGTCTGGCTCGAGCAGGGAAAGCGGATCGGAAGCGCTTTCCTTTTCCAGTGCCGCAGTTCAAGGAATCGTCGGTCGATTTTTCCTTCTCCGGATTGAAGGCGGGCGCCATCCGCTGGGCTCGCCAGTACCGGGTCGGCGAGGACCAGGCAGCACTGGCCGACTTCTGCGCCACATTTCAGGACGCACTGTTCGAACAGCTCTTCAGCCGCCTCGACACGATCTGGCAGCAGATCCGGCGAAGCGCACCGCCGCGGCCTCGAGAGATCGCGCTGGCCGGAGGAGTCGCGGCAAACGGCGTGCTTCGAGAGCGCATGCAGGCCTGGGGACGGCAGCACGACGTGATGGTCCGACTGCCGGAAAAGAGGTTCTGCACGGACAATGCGGCGATGATCGCTTTTGCCGGTCTTCAGAGACGGCGCGAGGCGGGCGATCCCCGCCTTGTGAAGGCCTATTCGCGGATGCTGGTAGGGGGTCCGCGAATCCTCGGCGAAACCTCAGCGCCCCTGGTCCGTCCTAGTTGATGAGCGCTGACGAGACCCTCCTACACCTCAAAGCCGCCCGCCCCGCCTGCCCGGCGGGGCATTTTTTTTGGTGCGAAGAAACGACCGACCCGGAATCGAGCCTCACCACCCGCTATAGAATCGCGTCATGAAGATCGTGATTGCTGGCGGTTCGGGATTCATCGGCGAGCCGCTTGCGCGTCGCCTGATGGATCGCGCCGACGTGGTCGTCCTCAGCCGCAAACACGGGAGTGTGAAGGCCGGCCGTGGGGTGGAGTGGAACCCGGGAGCGGGCGGCGCGTGGGAGCGGGAGCTCGCCGATGCCGGTGTCGTGATCAACCTGGCCGGCGAGAACATCGGCGACGGCCGCTGGACGGCGGCGAAGAAGAAACGGCTGGTCAACAGCCGCCTGGACTCGACCGGCGCTCTGGTTCGGGCCATGCAGGCGTGGCCGGACCCCTCGCGCCGATTCATCAGCGCATCGGCCATCGGCTATTACGGGGAGCGGGGCGACGAGATTCTCGACGAAGCCGCGGAGAGCGGTGCCGACTTCCTGGCGAACCTGAGCAGTGACTGGGAGAGCGCCGCGCATCGGGCCGACGGTGCGGCCAGAGTGATCATCCTCCGCTTCGGGATCGTCCTGGCCTCCGACGGAGGCGCTCTTCCGAAGATGGCCCTTCCGGTCAAAATGTTCGCCGGTGGTCCGATCGGCAGCGGAGATCAGTGGATGTCGTGGGTCGATCGCGAAGATCTCCTGCGGATGATCGAGTGGAGTGTGGACCGGCCCGATCCGCGGGGGGTGTACAACGTCACGGCGCCCACCCCGGTCAGAAATCGCGACTTCATCCGCGAGCTGGCGCGCGTGCTTCACCGCCCTGCCTTCATGCCTGCGCCCGGCTTGGCCCTGAAGATCGTACTGGGCGAGATGGCCGGTCCTCTTCTCCTTGCCAGCGAGCGCGTCGTTCCGGCCAACGCTGTGGCTGATGGCTTCACGTTTCTGTATCCCGAGCTCGGCCAAGCGTTGCGACACGTTTTCGGAACTGTCACTGTCTAGTCGCAATCCACACGCAAAATACCTCTCCTTTTCGGTCGTTTCGGGGACGATCTTCGCTCGATTTCCGGGCTGAGAGAACGCCGGCGGTGACGCCATCTCCGAAGTTCGACAAAACAACCGTCAAAATTCGGGTTATTGGAAATCACGCAGGGCGGTCAGTTCCCTGTACAGGCCGCAAACGTATGTATTTGCAGAGTTTATGGGAGATCGTTGGCGGGCTGTTCTCATGCACTGAGGATCGGAGGGCGCAGCCGAGGTTCAAAGTGAGAAGGCCGCGCAACCGGTTTCGCAATTGACTAAGGAGGCTTTGATGAGGTGGAAACGCTTTCCGGTTATTTTCGCGGCGCTCATGCTGGTCATCGCTACAGCCGCAGTAGCTCAGACGACCGCAAACATGACAGGGACGGTCATGGTCAGCGGCACACCCCTGCCGGGTGCGACGGTGACGATTGCCTCGCCGAACCTTCAGGGGACGCGCGTGGCGTATACCGATGTCAACGGGAACTACAACTTTGGTGGCCTGCCACCCGGGACGTACACCGTGCGGTTCGAGATGGAGTCGATGCAGACGGCTACCAGGACCGTCCAGCTGGGCCTCTCCACCACCACCCGTGCTGATGCCGATCTGAAACTGACGGCCATGGCGGACTCGATTACCGTAACGGCGGGCGCGCCGGCGGTGCTCGAGACGACCGAGGTGCAGTCGAATATCAGCGCCAAGCTGATCGAGAATCTACCGATCGGGCGGACGCTGCTGGCGACCGCCAATCTCGCCCCGGGAGTGTCCACGAACGGTCCCGCCGGCGCGACCATGATCTCCGGAGCGCAATCATTTGACAGCACCTTCTACGTCGACGGCGCGGTGGTCAACGAAGTGCTGCGCGGTCAGCCGCAGAACCTCTTCATCGAGGACGCCATTCAGGAGACGACCGTCCAGGCCGGCGCCATCTCGGCCGAGTACGGCCGCTTCACAGGCGGCGTCGTCACGGCCATCTCCAAGTCCGGTGGCAACGACTTCAGCGGATCGCTTCGCGACAGCGGCACCAATCCGACCTGGACCTCGCAGGGAGCGCTCAAGGAAGCCCGGCCGACGAGCAAGATTCAGAACACGTACGAAGGAACGCTGGGAGGGCGGATCATCCGCGATCGCCTCTGGTTCTTCCTGGCCGGACGCGATTTCGACCGGAACGCGCAACAGTTCCTGACAGCCGCGACCTCTGGCGAGACGCTCATCCCCTTCACCGCGGGAACGAAGGAGCGCCGCCTCGAAGGCAAGCTGACCGGCCAGTTGTCGCCGAAACATAGCCTGACCGGCTCCTATCTCGACGTAAAACGAAACGACACCAACGCCTGTTTCATCGGGTGTCTCGAGCCGATCACTCTCGATGCCTCGAACTCGACGCCGAACAACTTTGCCACGCTGGCATACAACGGAATCATCACGAACAACTTCCTCATCGAAGGGATCGCTGCCAAACAGAGACTGGCGTTCGTCGGATCCGGCGCTGAAGGCCATCTGGCCCCCGAAGTCGGTACGAACATCGAGGTGGTCCCGAAAGCTTCGTTCGCCGGCTTTCCGACCTTCTGCGGCGGCTGTCCGGCCGGCACCGAACATCGGGACAACCACAACTATAAGCTGAAGGGCTCCTACTTCCTTTCGTCCAAGAGCCTCGGCACCCACGACGTCACGGGCGGCGGTGAAGACTACCGCGACATGCTGAAAGCCAACAACTATCAGTCGGCCAGCGACTTCACGATTTTCACCTTCAACAACCCCGGCCGCGATCCCAGCGGCAACCTTCTGCTCAACATGAACCGGAACTCCGGATTCGTCATCTGGTTTCCGATCCTGGCGCCGAGCAAGGGGAACGATTTCACCACCCGGTCGGCGTTCGTCAACGACAAGTGGGACGTCAACGGCCACCTCAATCTGAATGTTGGCGTTCGCTACGACCACAACACAGGGCAGAACGAAGCGCACGACCAGGTGGCCAATGACTCGAAGGTCAGCCCGCGTCTCGGACTGATCTACGACATTTTCGGCAACGGCCGCCTGCGGGTTAACGCCAGCTACAGCCAATACGTGTCGAAGATCGCCAACGGCAATGTCGGAGACGTCACCTCGCCCAGCGGCTCTCCCTCCCTGCTCTACTGGATCTACGGCGGACCGTCCATCAGGAATGCCACCACGGCACAGTTTCTCCAGCAGACCTTCGCCTGGTTCAACAGCGTGGGCGGAACGCAGAACACCGACTTTCTTCTGGGCGGCGGCACCTCCGGCATCCAGACCCAGATCCGCACCCAGCTCAAATCTCCCGGTGTGAACGAATGGACCACCGGCCTCGGCGGCCGGGTCGGAACGAACGGGTTCCTTCGCGCCGACGTTCAGTATCGCAAGTGGAACAACTTCTACACGCAGACGGTCACGCAGGCCAACGGAACGGTGTTCGATCCGCTCATCGGGCAGAACGTCGACCTGAACCTGGTGCAGAACTCGAACGACTTCACCCGCACCTATCGCGCGCTCCTCATGCAGGGCGGCTACAAGTTCCTGAACCGCATCAATCTCGGCGCGAACTGGACCTACTCGAAGCTGCGTGGCAACGTCACAGGTGAGACGAGCGGCTCAGGGCCGGTCACCAGTAACGCCAGCAACACCTTCTATCCGGAGTTCAACAATTTCGCCGAGAACAATCCGGTTGGCTTCCTCAACGCCGATCAGCGCAACAAGATTCGAGCCTGGGCCAGTCTCGATGTGCCCACATTCCTCGGCAACTTCAACTTCAGCGTGCTGCAGCGCTACGACTCCGGCACGCCGTATTCGGCCGTTGGACAAATCTTCAACGTCGGCGGCGATAACTGCCCCACCTGCCCGCAGAACACGTTCGGCTACGTCTCGGTCAATCCCGGAACGACGACCAACTACTACTTCGGTCCGCGAGGTCAGTTCCGTACCGACAACATCACGGCTACCGACGTGGCTGTGAACTACTTCCTGCCGATCTCCAAAGCCCAGATCTTCATCGAAGGTGAGTTGATCAACGCATTCAACCGTCAGGGCGTCGTGAACGTCGACACCACCGTCGATACGGCCAGCACCGACCCCACCCTCCTGCCGTTCAACCCCTTCACCACCAAGCCGGTTCAGGGCGTCAACTACAGGCTCGGACCCGACTTCGGCAAGCCTCTGAATCCGACCACAGGGGCCACGGCTGGCGATTTCCAGCAGCCGCGTACCTATCGCGTTTCGGTCGGCGTGAAGTTCTAAATCGTCTTCATTTGCAAATCGTCAAAGCCCCGGCGCGAGCCGGGGCTTTTTCGTAAGCGAAATTTTCCCCGATTTCGACCCGCTTCTTCCAGCACTGATGAAGTTGATTCTGAAGCAATTCCGGTCAGCGTCGATCGCGCTTGCGGTGTCGGCTCTTTTCGCTTCTGCCTGCTCCCGTCACGAGAAGAGCTACGCCGGCGCACCGGTGATCCTCATCTCCATCGATACCCTGCGCGCCGACCACCTCCCGATGTTCGGCTACAAGGCGGGGAGCACGCCGAGCCTCGATGCGCTGCGGGCCGACGGCATTCTCTTTACCGCAGCCTCATCGCACGTGCCGCTGACGCTGCCGTCGCACGCCACCGTACTTACCGGACTTCTCCCGCCGCACAACGGCGTGCGGAACAACATCGGCTACCGGCTGGCGGGATCCATCCCGACCCTCGCCGGTGTTCTGCATGCGGCCGGATACGCGACCGGCGCCGCGGTGTCGGCCTACGTCCTCCGGAGCGGTACCGGCATGGCCCGCTCCTTCGACTATTACGACGACGCGATCGAGAGCAGACCGGGTGAGGCCGTCGGCTCGCTCCAGCGGCCCGGCTCGCAATCCGCGGCGCTGGCCGAGGCGTGGATCAAACAGCGTGGAGGGGAGCGGTTCTTCTTCTTTCTCCATCTCTTCGAGCCGCATTCTCCGTACAACCCGCCCGAGCCATTTCTCTCGAGGCTCAAGTCGCCGTACGACGGTGAGATCGCCACGGCCGACTCCATCGTCGGAGGCGTCGTGGCCTTTCTCAAAGCGCGCGGCCTTTACGACAAGGCGATCATCATCGTGATGTCCGATCACGGTGAAGGTCTCAATGAGCATGGGGAGCCGGAGCATGGAATCTTCCTCTACCGCGAGACCCTGCACGTGCCGCTCCTGGTCAAGCTTCCGCATGGCGACCGGCATGGAGACACGGTCTCTACGCCGGTCGGCCTCGTCGACATCCTGCCGACAGTGGCTCAGCTCACCGGGGCCCGGCCACCGGCCCGGCTCGATGGCCGATCGCTATTCGACCCTTCATCCGACCCCGCCCGCTCGATCTACAGCGAAACGCTTTATCCGCGCATTCACCTCGGATGGAGCGAGCTGCGATCGCTCACGGCCATCCGGTACCATTTCATCGAGGCTCCGCGGCCGGAGCTCTACGACGCTGATGCCGATCCGGGCGAGAAGAGGAACCTCGTCTCGAAGGAGCGGCGGACGTATGCCGGTATGAAGGAAACGCTGGCCAGATACGGGAACGACGTCACCATGCCGGCCCACGTCGATTCGGAAGAAGCCGCCAAGCTGGCAGCCCTCGGATACCTCGGCTCGGTTCACTCGCCGGCGACAGGACCTCTTCCCGATCCCAAGGACCGCATCGGTGAGCTGGCCGACATGATGGCGGCGTTCCAGCTTCTCCATGAGGGTCAGACCGAACGAGGTATCGCCAGTCTCCAGGCCATCCTGGCGAAGAATCCCCGTCTGACCGACGCCTGGAACCAGCTCGCTCTGACCTTCGAGCAGAGCGGCCGCTACGACGAGGCGCTGGCCGCTTACCGCAAGGCCATCGAATTCTCTCCGGAGAGTGCGCCCGATTTCGGCCTGGCGCTCGGCGGCGTGCTCCTGAAGATGAACAAGCTCGACGACGCCGCGGCACATGCGCGGCTGGGTGAGAGCGTCAACCCGGGAGGAGCGAATCTCCTTCTCGCACGGATCGAGCTGGCTCGAAAGAATCTGAAGGCGGCAGAGACTCTGGCCCGGGCGGCGCAGGGCGACAACTCGATTCATGCGGCGGCCACAGTGGCTCTCGCGCAGATCCTGGTTCAGGAGAACCGGCTGCCGGAGGCGATGGCCGCGATCGAGCAGGTCGACAGGGAGACGCTGCAGAAGGCTGCCGGTCCCGTCGAATCGCTGGACTTCGTCCGTGGGGACGTTCTGGGGCGGATGAATCGCCTGGACGAAGCGGCTGCGGCGTTCCGTCGCGAGATCACAGCTTTTCCGCACAACCGGCAACCGTATGCGAATCTCGCTCTGGTGCTCACACTACAGGGGCGGGCGGCGGAGGTGGACTCGCTTTTCGACGACCTCGGGCGTGTCGATCCGAACCGCGCGACCTATCTCTTTATCGCCCGCACCCTCGGGGAGTTGAACGACCCTTCCGGGGACGCGAAGTGGCGAGGTCGAGCGTCGGCGATGCGGTGAAGGGCGTCGTCATCGGGGCCTCTTTCAATTCGAGTGAGAGCATCGGAAGCGCATACTGCAACTCGCAATGCGCTACAAGGTCACCAGGACCTATATCGACAAGGTCGGTAACGAGAGCAAAATGGTGCGCGAGAAGCGCGCGCGCATCATCGAAGCGAAGAGTGCTGTGGCCGCCGCGTCGCTCTTCATCGCCGATGAAACCTGCCGGCTGGTGGGAGAGATTCAGCTCCTCCCCGGCGACGAAGCCACAGCGACCTGCCAGAGCGGTGGCCAGGCGTTCGTCATCACGGCGGTACGCGACGAAGTTGTAGTCACGGGCTCGTAGCGGGAAGCCGGGAGATCGTTGTAGCCACCGGTCGGCAGCGATCACCTTCCCCTGTGATCAGCCCTGCTCTGTAAGTAGTGGTCCAGTTCAAACCATACCATTACCGGCACATTACCGCTTGACTTCCGCCTCATTAGCGCCTACATTGGGCGGTAACGAGGCGACGATGAAATATCTCACCGAGCGGCAGCGGGACATCCTCAAGTTCATCCGCGACTTCCAGCAGGAGCGGGGAGTCACCCCGACCCACCGCGAGATCTGCGACGCGTTCGGCTTTTCATCGTACGGCACCGTCTATAAGCATCTCTCCCTCCTCGAGAAAAAGGGGCTCATCCGGCGCGACTGGAATCAGAAGCGGGGGGTGGAACTGGTCGACGAAAAGCCAGCCACCGGCGCGGTCCGCGAACTGCCCTTGTTCGGCTATATCGCAGCCGGCCGGCCGCTCGATGTGGTGCCGAGCGATGAAACGATCACCGTTCCGGAACGGCTGACTTCGCGAGGCGAGAACTACGTTCTGAAAGTCCGCGGGGAGTCGATGATCGAGGACGGAATCTACGATGGCGACTTCGTGATCATCGCCCGGCGCGAGCGGGCTGAGAACGGAGAGATGGTCGTGGCTAGCATCAACGGAGACGTGACGCTCAAGCGGTTCTACCAGGAAGGGGCGCGCGTTCGCCTGCAGCCGGCGAACAGCACAATGGGCCCCATCTACGCGGCTGCGGCCGACGTGGCGATCCAGGGTGTGGTGGTCGGTCTGATGCGGCGGTTCTAGAGACGACAAGAGGGGGAGACGATGGATCTCGTATTGAAACTTCGTTATGCGCGCCGGATTCGCGGACTGAGCCAGAAAGATGTGGCAGAGATCTCCGGAATAGGGCAAAAGACGATCAGCTCGTTCGAGACGGGGCAGCGAATCGGCTCGCTCAAACTCTCGCAGCTGAGGAAGCTGCTGTCGGTTTACGGCATGTCGGAGCGCGAATTTTTCGGCGGGACGATCGAGCAGCAGATCGCGCCGTGGGAGATCCGCGAGGAGGATGCAGTGACCGACAGGCTCCTGGGCGACCTGCGGACTCTGCCGAAGAAGGTTCAGAGCTCGCTCCTGAGGAAGTTCCAGACCATGCTGGACAGCGCGTCCGAGGTTCATTCCATTCACGGTCGTCGCCGTCCCTCGTTCGTTCGCGAAAATCCCGAATGGCACATGCTCACCTCGCGAAATTAGGGCGGTTGGCCAAACCGAGCGTGGCTGGCGAGCGGTGGTGCCGAGCCACGGATCGATACTCGGGGCTGCGGCACTTTGCGGGGCCGGCACTCAATCTCGGAGGGGCTGTTCTCTGAACGAACCAGGCTCCGGCGACCGCGCCGGAATGAGGGGGCGCATGGAAAGCGGGCAACTGCGCTACCATCGCTCGTTATGGTTCAGTTGATCGACAGCGACGAGCTTTCGCTCATGCCCGGCCCTGCCAGCTTCGACGAGCCGTTCTACACCATCCACATGCGCGCGCCGGGCCCAATACCCGCCGAACGGATCGCCGCCATCCTACGCGCCGTTCCCGGCGTGCGCGAGGTTGCGCCCCCCGAACCGAGATGGAACGACGCGCGCTTCGAATGGCGGAGTGACGACTTCTATATCCGGATCGGAATGACCTTTTTCGAGGCCACGGAACCCCCCGAATGGGCCGGATCGCCGCTCGACATCCGTTGCCTGCCCGAACATCTCCTCTCGATCTGGGAGAAACTGCGAGAACAGATTCCGACGATCTGGCTGCAGGACGTGACCGACCTCAGACTCTACTCGCCGCGGTCCTTCGTGAGCGAGCTGGCGACCGAGTTCGGAGAGTATGTCGCTCGTTTCTCCATGAAGCCGAGCAATTGAGATGGCACGATGAGCACCGGATACGTCGTCGGCTGGGGAACCCTGGCGCTGATCAACGCAGGGTTGGCGCAAGCGAAGGGCCACAGCGGTCTCGTCTGGTTTGTCATCTCACTGCTCCTCGGTCCGCTGGCGACCTTGCTTCTCGTTGCCCTCGTCCGCCGGAAGGTCTAGAAGATTGTCGGCCGGCCTACTGCACCCCTTCGTGGAACGGCACGAGCGGATCGAGGTCGACGGGCACATCGCTCGAGTGGCTCAGGGCCGCCGCCAGCTCGGGCGGGATCTTGTCGTATTTGTTGAACCATGCCTCGGCACGGCCCCGGTCGCCCGTGGCTTCGATCTCCAGCAGTTCCCTGGTCAGCGAGGCGATCGCTGCGGGGATCTTCGCGTAGTCGATGGCATAGGTGCCAGCGGCCTCCCGGGCCAGGGCGCCCTTCTCAGCGAGGTAATTGAACTCCATCATCTCGGCCCGACCGTGCGCCTCGCCCGTCCCGAAGCGGACCGTGCGGAAAATGCCAGCCACGTAAGACGCGTAGTACTCCTCGAGGCGCTCCT
>JADGNX010000165.1 GCA_017883265.1 Thermoanaerobaculia bacterium | reverse complement strand
GCGGCTGAGGGTGCAACCCGCGAATGCCGGGCACTCCTGAATTTCCCAATATTCTTGCGTTTATGGCCAGCTCGCCTAATGTCAGGCTGGTCAAGGGGCCGGAAGCGGCGCCACTTCCCGCTGGAACGGATTGACCGGGGAATGGCAGGGCGGGTAGACTGGTTGCACTAGTTGAGACAGAGTCTCAATTGCAGCTCAATGCCGACCGCCGAAAGAGAAATCAGCCGCTTCCAGGTCTTCCTGCAGCAGCAGGGACTCAAGCTTACCAGCGAGCGCTCCGCCCTGCTGCGAGAGATCTTCGAAACTCATTACCACTTCGAAGCCGACGAGCTTCTCTTCAGAATGAAGGAGAAGAACGTCAAGATCTCCCGCGCCACCATCTATCGGACCCTCGAGCTGCTCGTGAAGTCCGGCCTCGTTCGCCGCGTCCACCTCGGCGAGGATCACTATCACTACGAACATGTGCGGCGCGACTCCCATCACGACCATCTGATCTGCACGACTTGCGGCGCGGTCATCGAGTTTCACGATCCCGTGCTCGAAGCCAGACAACTCGAGATCTGCGCCAAGAAGCGCTTCACTGCAACCTTTCACAATCTGCAGATCCTCGGCGTCTGCGACGCCTGCCGTCGCAAGGGCGAGCAACCCGATGCCCCTGACCGGGTGAAGATGATCCAGGTCGGCGCTCTCAACCTCAGAAAATGACTTGCGGCGCGGCAGATTGCCGCAAGCCGCCGAAAGGGTCCCCATGCTCCCAGCTCTGATCATCGTCTTCCGCGAAGGATTCGAGGCCTTCCTCACCGTCGCCATCATCCTGGCCTTTCTTCGCAAGACCGGCCGCGACTGGCTTCGCCCGGCCGTCTACTGGGGAATCGCCGTATCCGTCGTAGCCAGCTTCGCACTCGGCTGGCTGCTCATGCGCGTGAACCAGTCGCTCTGGGAGGGAATCCTCGGACTGGTGGCCGCGGTGCTCGTGGCCACCTTCGTCATTCACGTCTGGCGCACTGCACCACGGATGAAGCAGGACATGGAGGTTCGCCTCGACAGCGTCTCCTCGGGCACCTCTCGCATGCTGGCCGTCGCCGGCATCTTTCTATTCACAGTGCTGATGGTCACGCGCGAAGGGATGGAAACGGCGCTCATGCTGATTCAGGTGCGCAACGGTCGCTTCATACTCGGATCGTTCCTCGGTCTCGGCGCTGCAGCGCTCATGTCGTGGGGCTGGGCGCACTACGGACATCGCATCAACATCAAGCGATTCTTCCAGGTCACCGGCCTCTTCCTGCTTCTATTCACCGTGCAGATCGTCTTTTACGCCATCCACGAGCTCTCCGAGGCCGGCGTCATCCCGAACAGCGAAGCGATCCACAACGCCACCGAGCCCTTCTCGCCGGTCGGCGTCTACGGAAAGTGGTTCTCGGTCCTCATGGTCGGCGTTTGCGCAGCCTGGCTCGGCAGTATGGCCATCACAGATCACTTCACGCGCGGCCGCCACCTGGCGGTCAAAAGCCGGTAGGTAGAAAGAGTGAAATGTGAAGGGTGAAGATTCGCGACGTGCGTCTAAGAAGCCGACGCCGGCAAACCGATCGTGTCGATGAGGCGGCGCAACCGACGAAGCGTCCGCTCGCGGCCCAGTACGACGGCGACATCGAAGATGGGAGGCGACGCCCCCAGCCCGGTCAGCGCCAACCGGAGCGGGTGAATGTATTTCCCCGCCCCCACCCCTTCCGCCTCCGCCACTCCGCGAAGCGCCGCCTCGGTCGATGTGATATCGAAGGGCTCGACTGATGCCAGGGCGGCGTGCAGCAAATCCATCCTCTGTCGCACGTCGTCACCCTTCAGATGCTTCGCTGCGGCGGCGGCATCGTATTCAAGCGAATCGTCCGGTGCCATGTAGGGCTTCATCATCTCCGCGAGGTCGCGAAGGGTACGCGCCCGCGTGTGCATCATGGCGATGATCGGGCGCAGCTCTTCGAGTGTCCCTGCCTCAGCTGAGAGGAATGGCTGGAGGTGCGGCCAGAGCTCGTCGGGCGTTGCCTTGATCATGTACTGACCATTCATCCAGAGGAGCTTCTCCGGATCGAAGACGGCGGGCGCCTTGTTCACGTTCGAGAGATCGAAGAGGCCGCGGGCCTCCGAGATCGTCATCAGCTCCCGGTCATCTCCCGGTGCCCAGCCGAGGAGCAGCAGGAAGTTGAACAGCGCGGCGGGCAGGATCCCCATGTCTCGGTACTCCTCCGCGGAGGTCGCCCCGGTCCGTTTGCTCAGGCGCTTTCGATCGGCTCCGAGGATGAGGGGAAGATGGGCGAAGTCGGGTGGCTCCCCATTGAAGGCGCGGAAGAGGAGGATGTGCTTCGGGGTATTCGACAGATGATCGTCGCCACGCGCCACCAGAGTGATGTCCATGTCGATATCGTCGACGACCACGGAGAGGTGATACGTCGGGTGGCCATCGGAGCGGAGAAGAACGAAGTCGTCGATCAGCTCGGCGTCGAAATGGACGTCACCACGGATGAGGTCATGAAACTCGATCGGACCCGGCTCGACCTTGAAGCGGATGACGTGAGCACGGGAGCCGGTGGCGGGCGCGGCCACGGCACTCTCCCGGCAGCGTCCCGAATATCGCCATTGTTTACCCGATGCTTCGGCGGCGGCGCGCTCCGCTTCCAGCTCCTCGATCGTGCAATAGCAGCGGTAGGCGCGCCCCCGGAGGACGAGCTCCTCGGCCCGCTCGATGTAGTGGTCGAGGCGATCGCTCTGATAGATCGGCCCCTCGTCCCAATCGACGCCGAGCCATTGCAGGGAGCTGACGATCTGCTCGGCGTGATGCTGGCGCGACCGCTCCACATCTGTATCTTCGATGCGCAGGAGCATCGAGCCGCCGTGCTTGCGCGCGTGCAGCAGGTTGAAGATCGCAGTTCGCGCTCCACCTACGTGGAGGAAGCCTGTGGGTGATGGGGCGAAGCGGAGCTTCATCGGTTTCATGGTCAGTTGACAGTGGACAGTGGACGGTGGAGAGTTGACAGTGGGTAAGTCAGTGGACAGTGGACGATGAACAATGAAGAACCGGGGCTGGCGTTGTCAACTCTCCACTGTCAACCGTCCGCTGACTCCCGCGGTTTCACGCTGTTGGAGACGCTGGCCGGTTTCCTGATCCTGACGCTGATCGTGACGACTTCGCTCGGCATCTTCTACGACCGCCAGCGACGCCTTCGGGCCGCCAACGAGATGATCCTCGCATGGCAGGCGCTGGCCAACGAGACCGAGGTCGAAAGGCGGCTCTCGTTTGCGGACAACAGACTGGCTCCCGGCCTGACCCGGACGTTCATCTCGGACACCGGCATCGTCGCTCCATTGGATTCCATCGGGACGACTGTAGCTGTTCAGAAGGTGAACGACGATATGAAGCTGGTCCGGATGTCGATTCGGTGGAACAAGGGCGCTCGCCTCGCCACGCTGACCATCATCAGGACGAACACCGGCGGGGGCCCGCTCTGGTGAGGCGCCAACCCGGGTTCACGGCCATGGAACTGGTGGTCACGATCTTCGTGTTCGGTCTTCTGCTTTTCATGATCGTCATGCTCGAGGGAGAGTTGATGGAGCACGCCCGGAAGATGCCCATCAACTACATGACCCATCCCGAAGTGATGTCCGTCATCGCTCGTCTGCGGCGGGATGTCGTCGACAGCTACCGCTACCCACCGTCGTACAACACATACAAGCAGGGCAAAAGGACGCTGATCGTCGAGTCGATGCTCTCGACCGGTTTCTCGGAGACTGTCGTGTGGGACTTCACCGTTGCGGGCGAGAGTCGCAGACTCTCCTACAACGTCGGCAATCTGTCGGCCGAGTGGGTCGCACGGGGCACTCCCCAGTTCGAGATCGACAGCTATCAAATGCCGAACGGTGCGGTGGCCGTTCGTCTCGACGCCTGGGATGACAAAGGGAAGCTGGCCATTGATCAGATCATTCAGCCGCGCGCGCACTGAGCGTGGCTTCATCCTGATGAGCGTGCTCATCATGGCCATACTTTTTTTCGCCATGATGACTCTTCTCCTCATCGAGAGCAGCGAGATGTCGCGTCGCGCCGATCGCTACCGATCGCGAGTCATGGCCCAGGCGCTTGCGGAAAACGCCGTCGAGCTGGCCGCTCAGAAGATGGTCACGACCCTCGCCACGGTCAGAAGGTATGAAGACGAACAGGGGAAGATTCGCGGTGAATACAACGCTACTCCTTCCGGCCAGTTCAATTTCGTCGGTACCAGCGAGTCCAAGGGCCTCTTTCCGGTGAAGGCTTCGGTGAAGATTCAGGGGCACTTCGACGGCAGCAATCCACGGATCGACTTCACCTTCCACAGCCAATGATGTCCTGTAGCACAGACACTTCTGTCTGTCCACGTCTGTGCTACGGCCGAGGGAAGAGGCGCACAGACAGAAGGCGCACAGACAGAAGTGTCTGTGCTACAGCGCTTTCGGAAGGCGCACCGACAGAAGTGTCTGTGCTACATCGCCGGAAGAATCGCCGATGAGCATGGCGTTTACAATGAGCTGCCTCCATGCCTCCGAGAACTATCTCCATCCGCGGCGCCCGAACGAACAACCTCAAGAACGTCTCGGTCGACATCCCGCAGCGCCAGCTCACGGTTCTGACCGGCCCGTCCGGGTCAGGCAAGTCATCGCTGGCGTTCAACACCCTGTACGCCGAAGGGCACCGGCGCTTCGTGGAATCGATGTCGACGTATGTGCGTCAGTTTCTCGAGCGGATCGATCGTCCTGATGTCGACGAGATCGAGGGCATTCTGCCGGCGATCTCGATCGAGCAGCGGAATTCGGTCAAGAACGCCCGTTCCACGGTGGCCACGGCGACCGAGCTGGCTGACCACATCCGGCTCTTCATGACCTACGCCGGCGAGACCTTCTGTCCCGACTGCGGCACAAGGGTCAGGAAGGAGACGCCGCAGTCGATCACCGAAGAGATCGTGCGGCGTCTGAATGGAAAGCGGATCGTCGTTCTGGCCCCGATTGTCTACGACTCCGAGAACCGTGTCACGGTCGTCACTCAGCTGGTCAAGGCCGGATTCTACCGAGCCTGGATCGACGGGAAGATCGAGGATCTCAAGGAGTATGACGTCACCGGCTTCAACGCTCTGGAGATGGTCGTCAACCGCCTGCGGGTGTCGGAAGAAACACGAGGACAGATCACCGAGGCGATCGAGCAGTCGTTCGAGGTGGCGAAGGGAGCCGTCGACGTTCTGGAGGATCAGGAGGGCCAATGGGTCAGTCATCGATTCAGCTCCGCCTTCGCCTGCAACCGCTGCGGAACTGAATTCCTCGAGCCCACTCCCCACCTCTTCTCGTTCAACTCCCCTCTCGGAGCCTGCACGGAGTGTCAGGGCTACGGTCGCGTCATCGGAATCGATCTCGACAAGGTGATTCCCGCGCGCGCCCTGACGCTGCAACAGCACGCCATCGAGCCGTGGAATTCGCCCAGCTACGAAGACAGCTACGACGATCTGGAGAAGGCCTCGAAAAAATACGGCCTTCGCCTCGATGTGCCGATCCGGGACTTGACACCGGCTGAATGGGACCTCCTCTACAACGGCCGCAGCAAGTGGTACGGGATCAAGGGCTTCTTCGACTGGCTGGAGACCAAGAAGTACAAGATCCACGTGCGGGTCAAACTAGCCAGGTACCGCAGCTATACGCCCTGCCCCTCCTGCAAGGGCTCCCGTCTGAAAGCGGCCGCGTCGTACATCCGCTTTCGCGACCTGACCGTCTCCGAGATTTTCGCCATGGACGTGAAGAGCGCCCGGCGCTTCTGGGAGTTCCTCGCGCTCGACAAGAGCGAGGAGAAGGTGGCCGGACATCTCCGTCGAGAGATTCTCAACCGGCTGGTCTACCTCGATGAAGTGGGGCTTTCCTACCTCACGCTGGACCGCCAGACCAGAACGCTATCCGGGGGCGAGTCACAACGGATCAATCTCGCCGCCGCCCTGGGGACATCGCTGACCGAAACGATGTACGTCATCGATGAACCGACCGTCGGACTTCACGCCCGCGACAGCGAGCGCCTTCTCACGGTTCTGCGCCGCCTTCGCAACGCCGGCAACACGGTCATCGTCGTCGAGCATGACCCGACCATCATCGGCGGAGCGGATCAGATCGTCGAGCTCGGGCCGGGAGCCGGGGAGCTGGGGGGAGAAGTGCTCTACTCCGGTCCGGCGAAGGAATTTCATGATCGGATTCGGGCAGACCACGAGGAATCACGAACGCCCTCCGATGCTGGCGTGATTGCCAGCCGGCCGTCGATCCGTATGATCGGCGCCAATTCGCACAATCTCCAAGACGTCAGCGTCACCATTCCTCTCCGTTCGCTGGTGGCGGTGACCGGCGTCTCCGGCTCTGGAAAGTCGACCCTCATTCGCGACTGTCTCTACCATGGCCGTCCGCGTGGAACACCCGGGGCGGGCACCCTCGACATCGGAAGCTTCACCAGCATCGAAGGGTCGCATCAGGTCGACATGCAGTATGTCGACCAGTCGCCCATCGGCCGCTCGACGCGCTCCAACCCGGCAACTTACGTGAAGGCCTGGGACGAGATCCGCAAAATCCTCGCCGATACGACGGCTGCCAAGCTGAACGGGGTCACTGCAGGGATGTTTTCCTTCAACACGGCAGGCGGGCGATGCGAGGCCTGTGAGGGCGCCGGCTTCGTGAAGATCGACATGCAGTTCCTGGCAGACGTCGAAGTCATCTGCGAAAAGTGCGGAGGCAGGCGCTTCGGCGACCAGGTCATGAAGGTCACCCACAAAGGAAAGGACGTCGGAGCAATCCTGGCGATGACGGTGGATGAGGCCATGAAGTTCTTCGTCGACAAGCGCGCCGTCATCAGGAAACTAAGCCAGTTGCAGGCGGTCGGGCTCGGATATCTGAGGCTGGGCCAGTCCACCGAGTCTCTCTCGGGCGGCGAAGCGCAACGTCTGAAGCTGGCCACGTTTCTCTCCGGCTCCGCCAGGGCCGACCCCCCGGCGCTGTTTCTCTTCGACGAGCCGACGACCGGCCTCCACGCCACCGATGTCGCGCAGCTGATCAGGACCTTCCGCGACCTGATCGCGCATGGGAACTCCGTTCTGGTGGTGGAGCACAACATCCAGCTCATCCGGGCAGCCGACTGGGTCATTGATATGGGGCCTGAGGGAGGCGATCAGGGGGGCGAGATCGTGGCTGTGGGGACGCCGGACGAAGTCGCAGCGAATCCCCGCAGCATCACGGGACGCTACCTCGCGGCGGCTGCCGAGCCGGCCACTGCAGCGCGTTCGTGAGTGCGATCCCGACTGGCGGGGCGCCCGCTGGCAGGCGCGCACGGCGATCCTGGGACAGCCGCCCGCCCAACCGGCGGCCGAAGCCGGCCGCCGCTCCACTCGGGTGTCGGCACGGCCAACCCTGAGTAGCCTCCTCCTGAGCAACCGTTAGCGAAACATCGCTGTCGGGGCTGATTTCGGAGGGCTTTGGACACTACAATGGCTCACCGATGCGGGCGACTGGGCAGCTCCAGCCGGCCTGGAACGACCGGAGGAAAGAACCTCATGAGCATTGCTGAACCGCAGCAGTACCCCGACACAATCGGGACAGCCGTGCCGGAATCGATCGGCCCCGTACCGTTCGAGCCCTATATCCCCGCCGAAGCGAACATGCGGGAGCTTACAGTCCTGCCGGTCATCGTCGGAACACTCCT
>JADGNX010000025.1 GCA_017883265.1 Thermoanaerobaculia bacterium | reverse complement strand
TGCCCGGTGTTCTTCTGCCGCCGGCCGAACCACCCGCCGGCGACGACGATGCCGCCGAGGTAGCTGAAGATGATCAGCAGATCGATCGGATGCAAGCGCTGCGATTATCGCCTGAATCCATGGTGCACAGACACTTCTGTCTGTGCTACCGCCCTCGTCGCGCTGCAGATAGCACGGTTTCGTACTCGACCAGATCGGTCAGCCATGGACTCGTGAAAACGACCAGCCGGGCGGACACCTCGACCGCCCACCGGTCTCCACAGCCGGGGTGTATCCTTTCCGCACCGGTGAAACTGGAAGCAGGCTCGCGCGTCGGCCCCTACGAGGTCGTCGCCGCAATCGCGGTCGGCGGCATGGGGGAGGTCTATCGGGCGCGCGATCCGCGCCTGGACCGCGATGTGGCTCTCAAGCTCCTGCCGTCGGGGCTGGCTTCCGCCGATGCTCTGAGGCGGTTCGAGCAGGAAGCGCGTGCGGCGTCGGCCCTCAATCATCCGAATATCGTAACGATCTACGAGATCGGAAGCGTCGATTCGATGCCGTATATCTCGATGGAGCTCATCGATGGCGTCAGTCTCCGACAGGAGCTTCGTGCCGGCCGCATCGCGCTCAAGGAGGCCATGCGCATCGCCTCGAAGGTAGCAGACGGACTGGCCGCGGCGCACGAAAAGGGGATTGTTCACCGCGACCTGAAGCCGGAGAACGTCATGATCACGACGGAAGGGTTCGTGAAGATCCTCGACTTCGGCCTGGCCAAACTGGAGAAGCCGCCCAGGGAGAGCGACGAGACGGATTTGCAGACTGCGCCCGGCCTGGTCTACGGAACCGCGGGCTACATGTCCCCGGAACAGGCTCGGGCCTCTGCCATCGACTTTCGATCGGATCAATTCTCGTTCGGAGCGATCGTCTATGAGATGGTCACCGGCCTGCGGGCCTTCCGGCGCGAGACGAATCTCGACACCCTGGCAGCGATCGTGCGCGACGAGCCCGATCCGATCTCGACGGTCAACCCGGAAGTGCCGGCCGAGGTCCAGATCATCGTGGAGCGCTGCCTGGCCAAGGAGCCGCGCGATCGATATGCATCGACGCGGGACCTGGCGCGCGATCTCCGCGATGTGCGCAACCGGCTCAGCCAGCAGACCACCCTGCCGCTGCTGGGCAAGCGGCGGCGATGGTTACCGTCCCGCAAGGCGCTCGGTGCTCTGGCCCTTTCGCTGGCTATCATGGCAGTCATCGCCGTTGGCGCCAGGAAAACGACCATCCCGAAACAAGCGCGCACTCCTGCTTTGCCTCGGGAGAAAAATTTGGCCGTTCTGCCGTTCACTGAGCTCAGCGGCCGCCCCGACGCGCAGATGTTCAGCGAGGGAATCTCGCAGACAGTCAGCGCGCGGCTATCGCGTTCGCGCGACGTGCAGGTCATCTCAATCGGAGCGCTCGGAAGCCCGGCGGTCAATCGCGACCCGCAGCGTCTCGGGGCCAACCTGATCCTGCAAGGCACCGTGCAACGCTCCGGCGACCAGATCCGAATCAGCTACACGCTCCTGAGAATCGACGGTGGCCTGTTGGCAGGCGACGCAGTCACTGGACCGGCCGCCGACGTCTTCGCCATCGAAGATCGGCTGGCCGAAAGCGTCGTCGACGCGCTGGAGCTCCGATCGGCCGCGCCAACAGCGATGCATGGGCGGACAGGCCTGGAGAGCCCGTCCGATCAGGAGGGTTACACCGAGGCTTTGGGTCTGCTCGAGAAGGTTAAGGACGCGAATGGGATCGACACCGCGATCTCCAAGCTGGAAAGCCTTTCGGCAGCTGCGGGCAATTCGGCTCTGGTCAACGCGGCGTTGGGTGTGGCCTACCTGGATAAGTACAACCTGACGCACAACACCGCGCTGATCCAGAAGGCGGCCTTCTATTCTGACCGCGCTATCAGCGCAGACGCAAATTCGGCCGAGGCGCACACCACTCTCGGTGAGCTCAACACCCTTACAGGCAAGTACCCGCAGGCGATTGCAGAGTTTCAAACAGCTCTCAGCGAGCAGCCGAACCGGTACAGTACCTTGACCGGCCTGGCCGAAGCGTATGAGTTCGCGGGCCGCCTGCACGACGCCGAACGGACGTACCAGCGCGTGATCGATCTCAACCCGCTCTACGCTGCTCGAACCAACTCACGCGCCTATACAAAGTTCGGCGCCTTCTACTTTGCGCATCGACAGTACGCCAAGGCTGCTGAAATGTTCCGGCGGATGACACAGATCGCCCCGGACATGCCGCGTGGGTTCACCAATCTGGGAGCCGCACTTCAGGCCCAGGGGCGCTACGACGATGCGCTGCGCGCGTACAATCAGTCAATCACTCTCGGTCCGACACCTATCGCCTGGTCGAATATCGGCACATGCAACTATTTCCTCGGGCATTACGCTGCAGCGGCTACGGCTTACGAGAAGGCCACTCAACTGTCGCCCATGAACTATCAACTGTGGGCCAACCTCGGCGATGCATATCGCTGGATGCCAAACTCTAAAGCGCAGTCGATAGCCGCCTACCAGAAGGCCATCGCACTGGGCCAGCAGGAACTGGTTCTTAATCAGAAAAACACCGAAGTGTGCGCCACGATCGCCGCCTGTTACGCCAAGAGCGACCAACCGGCGGAAGCTCATTCCTTCCTGGCCCGCGCGCTCGCGCTGGAGCCGACTGATCCTGCGACGATGTACCAGGCAGCGGTGATCGCTTGTGCATCTGGAAACTTCGCTGAAGCAGCTCAGTGGCTCAGGCGATCGATCGCCGCCGGCTATGCTGCCGCGGATGCCCAGCGCGACCCGGAGTTCGCGACACTTCGCGAGAGCGCCCAGTTTCGATCGGCCTTTGTTCCGAATGGCCCCAAATCCTGAGATGATTCCGGCCGGCACGTAGTGCCCTTGTCGACGCTTCGCTTGGTTTGCAATAAGGAGGGTCTCAATGCACCGCTCTCGACTAACCCAGGTCACGCCGCTGGTCTTCTTGTTACTTTTGCTGGTGATCCCGGGCTGCATGAGTTACCGCAGACACCGCAGGTTTCCTGAGGCTTGTCACCAGCACGGACCCCTCTACGAAATCGGCGTCGACGCGGAGAACAGGGTGTCGAATGATCCGGCCTGTGTCGACAAGAAGCAGAACATTCACTGGAAGAGGGTTGGCGGTGAAAAGGGATTCCGCATCCAGTTTCTCGACCCGAATGCCCCGATCAAACCGCTCGCTCAGGACTGTAAGAACGAATGCAAGGCGGAGATCCTGCCGGGCGCCAGGATCGGCACGGAATGGCGTTACGCTGTAACCGACCCCACAACTGGGCAAAAGTACGATCCGGTCATCATCATCGACAACTGCTGCTATGGACCCTGAGCGACAAACGCAACTCACGACGCTCTACTGAGTACCGGTGGCCGACGTCCCCCGACGTCGGTCACCGGCTGTAGTTTCAAGGGCCGTGCTGGTAGCGGGAACGCCGCTCAGACGTTGACGTCGACGATGCCCCCTTCTGTGACGGTGAATGAGACCGAATTGACCACGTTTCCGCCGTTCAGAATCTGAATCGTGTAAGTCCCGGCGGCGACGTTTCTGATGGTGGTCGTTCCCGGCTTCGGGTCCAGCATGAACCCAAGCCCTGCGCCAAACGGCGATAGAAAGTAAACCGCGCCGTTCGACATCAGGCGAGCGCGAACCGGTTGACCGCTCTGCGAGTGGATCTGCAGCGTGCCGCCCGGCGTGAGCGCAACCCTCTGGCTCGAAGGCGACGCGATGGTGAACTGTTGCGGCGCGTAGCCGGTGGCGAAAACCGTCACCTGGTAGGTTCCGGCCGCCAACGGCAGGCGCAGCGGACCGGCCGATGAACCGAAGCGGAAGAGATCGCCGGAGACGTCGCGACCCTGCGAATCGACGACATGCGCCGTCGCGCTCAACTGACTGCCGTCCCGGGCATCGACAACTGTCAGGGTGACGCCACTGCTCGAGGTCAGCTTGAGTGTGACGTCATCGGGTGAACTATCGCCAACGATGAGATTCTCGACGTCTTTGGCGTAGCTGTCCTTGCTCGCGGAGATGGTGTAGGAGCCCGGAGCGACGGAGTCGAGTACGAATGCGCCCGACGGGTCGCTCAGAACCGCGCGCGTGCCGAGCTGTCCTACAGCGTCCGCTCCCTTCACCTCGACGTTGACGTCCGCGATCCCCTCGCCGGTCGCTGAATCGACGACCCGTCCGCGGACGGAGGCCGTCCTGATATCGATGTCGTATGTCGCCGAGCTCTTCACGTCGTAGCTCGTCGAGTAGGGCGCGAGCCGCTGGATATCGACCACGGTTACGGTATACGACCCCACTGTGACGCCGCTGGCGCTGTACGCTCCGTTGGAGTCCGTGGTGGTCTGGACCCGGGCGTCCATGCGGCCGGCGCGGGGGGCGAAAACCACGATGCTCCCGGTCACCGGCTGTCCCTGCCGAGTAACCCGTCCGCTGATCACGATGTCGTTGCTGAAATCGAGGTCGACCTGGACCGACGCGCCGGAAGCCACCTGGACCGATTGGGCAGGAGTACTCTTCGAGTCGCTGAAGATCCGCCCGTTGATCGCAGCGCTGACCCGGACCGTTCCGGTCGGCGCCCCTTCCATCCGGTAGGAGCCCGATGAATCGACCGGAGCGGAAGCATTGCCACTGCTCGACGTGGCCGTGACCGTCGCCGCGCCAGCCTGGTCGGCAGTCAGCCCGGTCACGTGACCGAAGATGACTCCGCCAGCGCTGAGGACGACGCGAACAGGTGCTCCGGCGGAGATGTCGAAATCGCTAACCTGCCCGTCGGCGAATCCGCTTTTCGAGGCGTGAAACGCGTAGTGGCCCGGGGCCAGGCCATCGATGTGGAACGCTCCGTTGGCGTCGGTGCTGGCACCCCGTCCTCCCATCCCCTCGGCTCCGGAGATCGCCCGGACCGCTGCATCGGGCACCGGCACACCGGCGTCGGTCACGACCATGCCGGTGGCGGTCAGTCCCGCCGAGAGTTGCGCATCGAGAGTTGCTGTCTTCCCTGAGAGCGTGATCGTTTTCTGCGTGGGGAGGTATCCGCTCTTGTTGAAGTTGAACGACTTGTCGCCTGACTCCAGGTCGTCAATCGAGTAGTCACCGTTGGGGTCGGTCAAGCCGAAGCTTCCGGCGTTGAACATCGCGCCGGCGCGCCCTCCACTGCTCGAGTCCTGACGGACGGAGACTCCTGCGATCGGGGAACCGTCGGGGCCGGTCACGTGCCCGCTGAGCTTCACGCCCGGCTCGAGGGCCACTTCGACATCCGCGACCGTCTTGCCATCCTCTACGGTCAAACTTCCTATCTTGCCGTCGACGTAGCCGGGAGCGTTCGCCACCAGTTGCACGGTTCCCGGCGGAACGTTCTCGAGGACGAATGCGCCGTCATCGCTCGTGAAGCTCTTCAGACTGGGAGGCATCCCGAATGCCATGCCTCCGCCACTGCGGCTATTGGAGATGCCGGCCTCGAAGGCCGTGATTGGCTGCCGCGTCGACTTATCGACCACGTGCCCTGTGATGCGTCCACCCTTCGGAAGATCGATCAGCAGATCTTTCGTCGGAACGCTGGCCGATCGCATCTGCTGGATGAAGTCATCCTCTTTCCGGATGTTCAGCATGACCTGCCCCGGCGTCAAGTCGCCGATGGAGAAACTCCCATCCGCCGTGGTGACTGTACCGCTGAAGCCCGCGTCCCCGACGATGCTGACCATGACGCCTGCGACTCCCGCGCCTCCTCGCGTGACGCGGCCGCTCAGCTCCACTCCGGGATCGAGTGTGACCGCGACCGGCTTGCTCGTGGCGTTGACCTGAATGCCGCGGACGTTTTTCGCGGCGAAGCCTTCCCGCTTGAACGACAGATCGTAAAGACCAGGCTTGAGGCGAACCGAGAAGCTGCCGTCGCTTGCGCTTTTCACCGCCTCGTCACCGCGTTGCCGCAAGCCATTGACGACCATGCGACGGATCGCCGCGCGACCTCCGCCGCCGTTTCCTTCCGCTTCGGTGGTTGTGACTGCCACTCCTGACACCGGCTTGCCATCGTGATCGGTGACCCGCCCTGTCAACGCTACTCCCCGGGGAATCGTGATCGTGACGCCACTCCTTCGCTCGCCTGGCACAAGCTTCAGAGTGCTGCTGCTTGCTGAGGGAAACCCCGCCTTGAGCGCTTCGACCTGCACATCGGCATCAGCCTGGACGCCGCGGAGAACGAATCGGCCGTCGGGGCCGCTGTAGTGAGCCTGCTGAGCAAAACGCAAACCCGCCATTCCCCCCATGAACATGCCATTGCGTCCGCCGCGCGTCGAAGTGATTCGAGCCGCCGCAACCGGCCGTTTCTCTTCGTCTTGAACGACCCCCACGACACGAGCGTCGGGTGCGGCGAAAAGAGCCTTAGCCATCGATTGCCCGGCTACGAGCGTCACGGTCGAATTCGCCGGACCGTAGCTCGGATGGATAACTTGAACCGGCTGGGTGCCGGTGGGCGCAGTGGCAAACGAGTAATTGCCCTTGGCATCGGTAAACACGGTCTCGCCGGATGACAGTCGCGATTGTCCCAATCGAACGGCCGCCCCGGAGATCGGCTTCTGCGTCCTGGAGTCACGCACCACTCCGCTCAGCGATGCCGGTTTCGTCATCCTGAGTGAAATGGCGCCATCTCCCGAGTGCGCATGCATCCCGGAGAGACCGCCGCCAGCGGCCGTCAGCGTATGCCACGTCGCCGGTGCGTGCTTCACCGTAAAGGAGCCGTCGGTGCCGGTCACCGCCAGAGGCCAATCATCGATCGCTATCGTGGTCGCGGCCACTCCCGTCTGTCCGTCGGCCGTCAGCGCCTTCCCCGAAGCCGTGGAGCCGGCGCTCAGGGTCAGGTTCAGCTTTCGCTTGGTCACGCCAAACGCGGCCTCATCTTCGGGGATCGCGTAATCCGGATGGATGACGGAGGACCGCGCACTCCATACGTCGGGGTCCGGCACCGAATACGAACCGTCAGCGGCCGTCGTAGCAATCGATTCGGCCCCCTGGCCCGACCAGACCACGACTGCGCCAGGGACAGGCTTCCCACCGCTCGTGACGATTCCTTTTCGCAGAGGCGCGGCCTCGAGCGCGATGGCCCCGGCCTCGTCGTCACCGGCCAGACGGAATCCGTCAGGGGCATAGCCCCTCGCTTCGACGCGCAGATCGACGACCGGCTCCTTGCCGGGATCGAGGCTGAAATTGCCTTTGCTGTCGGACTCCGCGCTCACGATCGCTACCCGTACGGGCGCTTTCGAGAGGAGCCGGCGCAGATGCGCGTCCGAGGTCTCCGGCTTGAAAAGCGCGATCGTCGCTCCGGCCACAGGAAGACCGTCGGAGGTCATCACCGTTCCGGTGATTGTTGCCAACGAGGGGAGGGCAGTGAGAATACCGAGAGTGAAAAGCGGCACAAGCATCCGTCGAAGCATTGGCAGGTCCTCAGCGTCATTGACTGGTATGTGGTTGAATTGATGCCACGTGGTCAATTCAGCCCATGCACACTACTAGGGTGAACTACGACTCCGGTGCGGATTCGCTTAATGATTTACGGATCATCGGAAGCCGGGTTCCGTTCCGTTACCGGGCGGAACAGTTCGCAATGATGAGCTGTTGCTCGCGGCGATGACAAGCGTCCGCCCGTTGCAGCGACTGCCCGTGCGGCGGCGTGAGATTCTGAGGGACCGCCTGGACGAGCTGGTGTCCAGCTTCGACCGCCGGCACCTCACGCCGGATCCTCTCGAACTGGTCCTCCGCTACGACGACCCTCTGGATCAGGAATGCGCCGCTCTGATCGCCGCGGCGTTCGCCTATGGGCGTGCCGATCTGGTGGTCGCCCATGCCGGGGATGTTCTTACGCGAATGGGATCGTCCCCCTTCCGATACCTTCACGATGAGTTCAGCCGAACGGAGGCCGCACGCCGGTTCCGGGGATTCGCGCACCGATTTCACAAGACGCGGGAGCTGGTGGCGCTCCTGGCTCATATTGCCGAGTCCGTACGACGGCATGGCTCGCTGGGTGCGCTTTTTCAGAGCTGTTACGTGGACTCGGACGACGATATCGGACCGTCGCTGGCGCGGTTCGCAGAATCGCTTACCTCGCCGCTCGGTGGATGCGCCGAGTCGATCGCCGAACGGCGCGCCATGGCCTACCTCATCAGTTCTCCCCGCGACGGCAGCGCCTGCAAGAGGATGAATCTCTTTCTCCGTTGGATGGTGCGGGCGGAGGAGCCGGATCTTGGCCTGTGGTCGTTTGTCGATCCGGCGAAACTGGTCATTCCTCTCGATACGCATATCCATCGGATCGCCACATTTCTCGGATTGACCGAGCGGCGCTCTCCCGACTGGAAGACCGCCCGAAGTCTGACCGATGCGCTGGCCGCCTTCAACCGCCGGGATCCGGTTCGGTACGATTATGCTCTCTGCCGGCTGGGCATTCTCGACCTCTGCAGCCGCAAGCGGCGGAAGGAGAATTGCGACGTCTGCCTGCTCCGCGACGTCTGCCGTTTCCCGGTGATCGAAGAGCGTACCTGATGTCAGGAGATTCGCCCAGTGGAGCGGCAGCCGCTCCACTGAGGATTTCACTTCTGGCGACCGGACTGAATTACTTCAAATATCTGTTCCGGGAATTCAACATTTTGGAAATGGGCGATACTGGCAGTCGTGAGCATGAGGCCCGTGGCCATTCAAATCAGTGAATTGCGGCCGCTTCGATCGCGGCACCGCCGTTGAAAGCCATTTACGGATGAATCGATGCTCCGTCGCTCCTCTGCCTTCAATGTAGTCATTGCTCTCTTGACGATCGCCATCGTCATCGGAGCGTTTGCCTCGTTCCAGCGGAAGCGTTCCTCGTTCGAACGGATCGACTTCACCTTCGAGCGCAACCGCGGAATGATCGTGGTCAAGGCGGTCGATGCGAACAGCGCGGCGGCACAAGCCGGACTTCGCGCGGGGGATGAGATCTGGCTCATCGCCGGAACGCCGACGGCGGAGGTCGAGGGTCTTCAGAAGACTCTCCGGCGCATCGGTCAGCCGGTACCCCTGCTGGTGGCGCGTCAAGGCCGGACCCTCAACATCACTTACACGCCGCCTGAGCTCAAGATCGACTACCAGTATCTTTTCCTGAGCTTCATCGGATTCCTCTATCTGGCCATCGGACTCTTCACCCTGTTTCGGGGCGAGCGGCGCGACAGCCTCCTCTTTTTCTTCGTCACACTGCTGTCGTTCATCGTTTATGTCTACACCCCAGCCGGCGACATCGATCGCAGTTTCATCACTCTGCAGCTGGTCGAAGACTTCGCGCGGATCTTTCTGCCTCCTCTGACCCTTCATTTCTTTCTTCTCTTTCCGAGACCGATCGTCAGGAAGAACTGGATCATTGCACTTCTTTACGTCCCGGCACTCCTGGTCGCGGCGTGGGACATCGACCTCTTCGTCTTCCACAACAGCATCGCCGTGGCCCCGCCTCTTCTCTCGATGCAGGTGCTCGAGCGGTGGGAGATGGCCCATTTCGCCATCTACTTCTCCCTGGCCGTCGTGGCCGTTACATACACCTATCGCACCGCGCGCGCGGCCGGCCAGAAGAAGCAGATCAAGTGGATCTACCTCGGCATGTCGCTCGGCTTCCTGCCGTTCCTCGTCCTCTACCTGATTCCCTTTCTCTTCTTCCGCGGGCACACGCCGTTCGCCACCCTGGCCATCCTTCCTCTGGCCTTCATTCCGTTGGCTTTCGCGGTCTCGATCCTGCGGTACAAGCTGTGGGACGTCGAGGTGGTGATCAAGGAGATCCTGGCCTACACCGTGACCTTCGTCTTCGGGATGATCGCCTTCTCGGCGGTCAACCTGCTTCTGTCGCGCACGATGGAGGAGGGGCTGGCGCTGGAGCGGAATTTCCTTACCTTCACGTCCGGTCTGCTCATCGCCGGTGTCCTCATTCCGGTCAAGGGACGGATCGAGTCGGTCATCGAGATGTTCCTCTATCGCGAGGCCTACCGGCATCGGAAAGCCATGACCGATTTCGCGCAGGAGCTGGCGACGTTCCACGATCTGCACGAGCTGATCGCCATGCTCGGGCAGCGTCTGGCAGTAGCGGTCGGTATCCAGAAGATGAACCTTTACCTGCGCGAGGGGACGACGCTTGCGCTGTATGGGGAGGATCCCGTCGTGCCGCCGCGCGTGAAGCTGAATGACTTCGGTTCGGTGCCTGCTGAAGGCCCGCTCATACTCGACCGCCCCCGCCTCCCGGATGGCAGCGATCTGCCGGCCATGCTTCTGCAGGCCGGGTATCGCTACGCGTTTCCCCTGAGGAACCACAGCGAGCTGCAGGGCTTCCTCCTGTTCGGAACAAAGAGAGGTGAGGAGCCTCTCTCTCGAGACGACATTCACCTTCTGGCCTCGCTGACCGCACCGGTGGCCCTGGCCATCGAGAACTCACGGCTCTACACGCGGCTCCGGCGGCAGCTCGACGAGATTCGCTCGCTCAAGGAGTACAACGAGAACATCATCGAATCCTCGTCCTCGGCCATCGCCGTCGTGACCGTGGAAGGGACGTTGCTGACTGCAAATCAGGCCTTCTGGGACCTCACTGGCGGATCGGTCGACGACGTCGACGATATCGGTTCCCTTTTCCCCCCTTACCAGGAGCTTCTTGACGCTTCGTTGCGCTCCATTCAAACCAGCTTCGTCAATCGTGACGGTGTATCCAAAGAGGTGACCGTCACATCCAGCGCGCTCAACGCCAGCGATGTCGCCGACGGCACGCGAGTGCTTGTCGCTGCGGACATTTCGGACCGCGTTCGCCTCGAGCGGGAACTTCAGGACAAGGAGCGTCTCGCATCCCTCGGGCTCCTGGCCGCAGGAGTGGCACACGAGGTCAACACGCCGTTGGCCGGCATATCGGGATACGCGCAGCTTCTGCTCGCCGACACACCGCAGAACGACCCTCGCTACTCCATTCTGAAGAAGATGGAGCAGCAGACCTTCCGCGCTTCGAATCTGGTCAACAACCTGCTCGACCTGGCTGCCAATCGTCCGCGGAGGCGTGAGGAGGTCGAAGCCGCTGAGTTGATCCACGCAACCGTCGCTCTTCACGAAGAGCTCCTCAAGGCCAAGCAGGTCCACGTGCACATCACGGCGGATGAGCCGCTTCGCATTCGCGGGAACTTTTCGGACCTGCAGCAGGTTTTGACCAACGTGCTGCTCAATGCGCGCGATGCGGTCCAGCCGGGGGGCAATATCTGGATCAGCGCCGAGGCCGCTGGACCGGACAGAGCGGAGATTCGGATTCGCGACGACGGCAAGGGCATTCCACGCGAGCTTCTGAGCCGTATCTTCGAGCCGCTCGTGACAACGAAGCGGGGCCAGGGTGGTACAGGTCTCGGGCTTTCGATCGCTCAACGGATTCTCGGGGCGTGGGACGGAATGATCTCCGTCGATAGCGAACCAGGGCGGGGAGCGACATTCACCATTTCGCTACCGCAGACGGTTCTGGCAGCCCGCGAGAATTGACCGGCATGCGCGTTCTGATCGTTGATGACGAAGAAGTACTTCGGGACGTGCTCCAGACTCTGTTGGTTCGCGAGGGCTTCGATATCCTTTTGGCGTCGAGCGGGGAGGAGTGCCTCTCAATACTCGATACTGAGGAGATCGACCTGGTCATCCTCGACATCATGCTTCCGGGCATCAGCGGCATCGATACTCTCCGCTCCATCCGGCTCAGCAACCCGTCGTTGCCTGTCATCGTCATCACCGCGTTCTCCAGCATCGATGGTGCGATCGAGGCCATGAAGCATGGCGCCTTCCACTACATCCCGAAGCCGTTCAAGAACGATGAAGTAGTCATCACGGTCAACAAAGCCCTCGAACAGCGGCGCCTCTCGAATGAGAACGAGCGGCTGAAGGCGGAGCTCTCCGAGAAGTACTCCTATTCGAACATCATCGGGAAGAGCGAGGTGATGCGGAAGGTCTTCGAGATGATCCGCCTCGCGGCTCCTTCCCGATCGAACATCCTCATCTCCGGCGAGTCCGGCACCGGCAAAGAGCTGGTGGCCAAAGCCATCCACCACGCCAGCCCGCGCGGCCGGAACGCCTTCGTCACCGTCAACTCGGGCTCACTGCCGCCCGAACTGCTCGAATCGAGCCTCTTTGGCCATGTCAAAGGAGCTTTTACCGGAGCCATCGCCAGCAAGCGTGGTCTCTTCGAAGTGGCCGACGGCGGCTCGATCTTTCTCGACGAGATCGGCAATATCAACCTGGAGACGCAGGCCAAGCTCCTCCGCGTGATTCAGGAGAAGGAGTTCATGCGGCTGGGAGCGGTCGAAACGATTCGGGTCGATGTCCGGATCATCGCCGCCAGCAACGCCGAGCTGACGAAGCTGGTCCGCGAGGGAACGTTCCGCGAAGACCTCTTCTATCGTCTCAATGTCATCCCCATCACGCTGCCTCCGTTGCGCCGGCGGCGTGAGGACATTCCTCTCCTGGTCGGTCACTTCCTCGACAAATATGCCGAGGAAAACAAGAGGAAGGTGCGCGAGCTGACGCCCGACGCCATGCGGATCATCATGGATCAGGCGTGGCCGGGCAACGTGCGTGAGCTGGAGAACACCATCGAGCGCGCTGTGGTCCTCTGCACCACCGATCGGATCGGGCCGGAGCTGCTGCCCGATTACCTCCGCTTCCCGGTTCAGACCGATCAGCCCAGCCTGGTTCTTCCGGCCGATGGTCTATCGCTCAAGGACGCCGTATCACGTTACGAGCGGACCATGATTCTGCAATCGCTCGAGCTGGCCAACGGGGTTCAGAAAAAGGCGGCGGAGCTGCTCCAGCTCAAGCCTTCGACGCTCAACGAGATGATGAAGAGGTTGGGCATTCACAACCGCAGCGTCACCGTGCCGGTGGAAGAGGATCCGGTCGGCTTTCCGGAATAGCCGGCAACTTCGAAATTCCGACCGCGGTGCCGGGCCTATGCCAGGTTCGGAGCCTGCGAGAGCATTCGAATCGCGCTACGCCACTCACGGCGAGCCTGTTTGAGACGGAGCTTCGCCGACCGCCGGGTCTGGCGCCATCTGTCGGAGAGCCCGGCTGCGCGCTCTTCTGTGTGCTGGCGCCAGAGAGCGAATGAATGTTCGAGCGACTCACGAGCGCTGGCGATCCTGCGCTGAACCTCTTCCTTGAGCGTGGGGGATGCCGAAGCGATGCGCGTCTCGATGGTGAGCAGAGCGGCCTGCAGTCTCGCCTGCTCCACCATGGGCGGGGTGATGCTGCGCAGATTGCTGGCCAGGCCGGTGAACCGCAACGATCGAATCAGCCACTTCGACGGATCCCACTGATACCAACGGATTCCGTTGCGGAAATCGGCTGGGAATCGATGATGGAAGCTGTGATACCCCTCGCCGAAGGTGACCAGTGCCACCAGCCAGTTGTCGCGGGCCGAGACTTCGTGGTCGAAGGTCTGCTGGCCCAGGGTGTGGGCCAGTGAATTGACGAAGAACGTTGTCTGATGAAGGACTACCAGGCGGGTAAATCCGCCCCAGAGCAGCCCGGCGATCGGGTCGCCGAACATCCAGCCGATTGCGGTCGGGATACCGAAGCCCCCGAGGATCATGATCTGCCTATGCCATCGTTGCTGCCATGCCACGATCCGGTTTCTCTCGAGGTCCGGAACGTTGGTGAAGCCGTTCTTAGGACTCTTGTAGAAGAGCCACAGAATGTGGGCCCACCAGAAGCCGCGGCTGATGCTGTAAGGATCCCAGTCGGTATCGACCTCCTTGTGGTGAATTCGATGACCGGAAGACCACCAGAGGATCGATTGCTGGGCGGCAAAAGCACCGAAAAATGCGAAGAAGGCCTGGACGACCGGCGAGCATTCGTAGCTCTTGTGCGAAAAGAAGCGATGATAACCAGCCGTGATGGAAACACCGGCGAAGGCATAAAGAACCAGAAAGAGCGCGGCCATCCACCAGTGAAAACCGACGTGCCACGTATAGAGCGCGGTCCCCACGACTCCGATGATCGGCGTCAGGGTGAAGAACACGATGTTGATCCAGTCCTTTTTCCGGGTTGTTTCAACCGCATCGTTCATCAGGAAAGCCTCCGGTTTCTTGGGGGAGCACATCACAACGGCCGCCCCTGACGATCTGTTCCATCTACGATAGTCCAGAGATTCGAGGATTGAAACAAGGGCTTCACGACTCGTGCCGTCTGCGTATTCGGTGACAGGAGCGAGCGCGGGAAATGCCTCGTCAAGGCAGGCAATGTCGGGTCGATCGTTGGACAGGCGTCTGGTAAGCATTGATCGGAATTGCCGTGATTTGAGCGACGCAGAGCGGTTGCCGCCCATCCGCGGTGAACGCAGCGGTATGCTCCCGGATCGGGAGGGAATGCAGATTCCATCCTGCTGTTGTAACTGGCTCAACAGCCGAGAGATAGCCGCGATATGACCACTCAGTCCGACCTTGCCACTGCCTCCGACCTTGCCACCGAAGTGGCGCGGCGGCGAACCTTCGCCATCATTTCCCACCCTGACGCGGGAAAGACAACCCTGACCGAAAAGCTGCTTCTCTATGGCGGCGCCATCGAAACAGCCGGCGCCGTTCGCACCCGCAAGGCGCAGCGTCACGCTACCTCGGACTGGATGGCCATCGAGCAGAGCCGCGGCATCTCCATCACCTCGACCGCTCTTCAATTCGAGTACGAGGGATATTGCCTCAATCTCCTCGACACGCCGGGTCACGAAGACTTCTCCGAGGACACCTATCGCACCCTGGCGGCTACCGACAGCGCGGTCATGGTGCTCGACAGCGCCAAGGGAATCGAGCCGCAGACGCGCAAGCTCTTCGAAGTGTGCCGCATGCGTCACATCCCGATCATCTGCTTCATCAACAAGCTCGACCATCCAGGGCGCGATCCGTTCGATCTGATCAGCGAGCTGGAGCACGAACTCGGAGTGGCCGCCGTACCGATGAACTGGCCGATCGGCAGCGGTCCGACGTTTCAGGGCGTTTACGACCTCCGCAATCAGCGTGTTCTGCGGTTCGAGCGGACTGCTCATGGACAATCGATCGCTCCGGTTACCGTCAGCGGTCTCGACGATCCGTTGCTGGAGGAATCGATCGGTCCGACCGCTTGGACCGACTTACGCGAAGCGGCGGAGCTTCTCGCTGGAGCCGGAGCGGCGTTCGGCGTGGCCTCGTTCCGGCGAGGAGCTGTCATTCCCGTCTATTTCGGAAGCGCGATCAACAACTTCGGCGTTCAGTCCTTCCTCGAGGCCCTCATCGAATTCGCTCCTCCTCCGACGGCTCGCCACTGCCGGACAGCGGACGGCCGCGAAAGCTCGATCGATCCTTCGTCGACTGATTTCAGCGGATTCGTCTTCAAGATTCAGGCGAACATGGACAAGCGCCATCGAGACCGCCTTGCCTTCCTGCGCGTCTGTTCCGGCGTTTTCGAGAAGGATATGTCCGTCCATCACGCACGCCTCGGGCGCGACGTGCGGATGACGCGCCCGCATCGCCTCTTCGCCCGGGAGCGTGAGACCATCGAACAGGCCTTTCCCGGCGATGTGATCGGCTTCGTCAATCCAGGACTGTTCCAGATCGGCGACACGGTATCAGCCGGTGCGGCAATCGTCTTCGATCGCATTCCCCGGTTCGCTCCCGAATTTTTCGCCACACTGCGGGCCAAGGCAGCGACCCGTCAGAAGCAGTTTCAGAAGGGTCTCGAGCAACTGGAGGAGGAGGGGGTCATGCAGCTCCTTCGCATGCACGAGGGGCTTCGAAGTGAGCCGATCCTGGCCGTGGTCGGCGCGTTGCAGTTTGATGTCATGCAGTCACGTCTCGAGTCCGAGTACAACGTCGAGACCACCATTCAGCGTCTTCCCTTCACCATCGCGCGGTGGGTCGATCGCGAAGCGGACGAGGTGATGCGTATGAACCTGCCGACCAAGGCGCGAGTGGCTACGGACGCTTCCCTTCGCACGGTGGTTCTCTTCACCGCGGACTGGGAGCTGGAGCACGCACAGAAAGAGAATCCCGATGTGGAGTTCCAGACGGCGTCGTAAGGACTCAGTGTGGCTGAACTACCTCAGATCGTCGACGGGCCGGCGGACGCCGGGCTCACCGCGATTTTCGCTCACGGTGCCGGCGACGGGATGGAATCGCCCTTCCTCACCAGCGTCGCGGCGGGGCTCGCTGCCCGGGACATCCGCGTAATCCGCTTCGAGTTCCCCTATATGGCGCGTCGTCGGCTCGGGGGCACTTCCCGCGCTCCCGATCGGACCGAGGTGTTGCTCGACTCGTGGCGATCGATCATCGCCGAGCATGGACCGCCTGACCGGCTGGTCGTCGGAGGCAAGTCGATGGGTGGGAGAATGGCCAGCATGGTTGCCGACGAGGCCTCTGTCCGCGGCCTCGTCTGCTTCGGCTATCCCTTTCACCCACCCGGCCAGCCGGAGCGCCTCCGGACCGCACACCTCGAGCGTCTCCGAACCCCCACCCTCTTCATTCAAGGGGAGCGCGACCCGTTCGGCACGCGCGACGATGTGGCGCAGTACATCCTGTCGGCGTCGATCACAGTCCACTGGATCGAGGACGGCGATCACTCGCTCGTGCCGAGGAAAAAGAGTGGTCGCACCGCCGTCGTGAACATGGGGGAGGCGATCGAAAGCTGCGCCCGCTTCATCGCGCACTTATAAGCCCCCGATCTGCCGCAGTGGAGCGGTTCGAGCGCAAAGCCTCAGTGGAGCGGCGCCCGCCTCGGGCGCCGTGGCGGCTTCGCGGACATGTCAGCCTGCGCGAGAGGGCGCAGGCTACCTGCGGTTGTTCGCAGCGGTTTTGCTACCCGGCCCGGTTTCGATCGGCATTCCCGCCTTGCGCCATCCCAGATAGCCATCCTGGAGCGCCGCGGTATTCTTCACGTTATGCGAGTTCAGCTCGAGGACAGCGAGAGCACTGGTGTGCTCCCTGACCGGGCAGGCGCAATACGTGATGAGCTTCTTGCCGGGCGGCAGCTCCCGAAGCCGCGTCATGAGCTGGCTGCGGGGAACGCTGATAGCGCCCGGGAGATGGCCGATGGTGTATTGCTGGAAAGAACGGACATCGACGAAGACGGCCTTGCCCGACTTGACCTCTTTGATTGCCTCGTCGCGAGTGATCCGCTTTGCCGCGTTCATATCCTTCGCGGTGTTGTCCTTGACCTCGGTGGTCACGATCACGTTCGAGTTCGAACTGCGGGGAGCTGCCATCTGAGCCGAAAGCACTCCAGACCAGAGGGCAACTATCACGACGGCTGACTTGAGTCTCATGAATTACGATCTCCGAGTCGCCGCCGGTTCATTTGCGACCGGCGGCGACCGATTCAGAAATTACTTCTTCGCCGGTGAGGTCGCGCCGGGCTTGCCGGTCTCCGTCGGAAGGCCTGCCTGCTGCCAGCCGCTCCATCCGTCGAGGAGGGCCGCAGTGTTCTTGATTCCGTGAGCATTCAGGTCGAGCACCGCACGGGCGCTCGTATGTTCTTCCTGTCACGCACAGTAGGTAATGATCATCCTGTTCTTCGGAAGCTCTTTCATTCGGGCGATGAGCTCGGTCAGAGGAATATTGATCGCGCCCGTGATGTGACTGATCTCGTACTGGTCCTTGGCCCGCACATCGACGAAGATCGCCGTCTTTGCGTGGACCTTCTCGATGGCCTGGTCGCGGGTGATCCGCCTGGCGCTTTTCTGATCGTTCGCCACAGTCTGCGTGGATGCGGGCGCTGGTGCCGGCTCCTTCGCCAATTGGGCCTGAGCGACGCATGCCGTCAGTGCCACGGCAGCAACAACGGAAGTCTTCCAATTCATCATCTTTCCTCCGAAGCAGGTGAAACCGAGCCTGCCGGCAACATCTTCCCAGGAGCCGGCGCGGCACCGCTCGGCCGGGGTGCGCCAGATTCAGCGAGTGGCTCGCCTGACTCGCCGCGCAGGCAGTCGCGGCGGCTCTTTGGCTGGAAAGAGAAATTGGAGCATGGCGGGGGCGCGACTGGCCCAGGCGGTCTCGTCGTGCTCGGCGAAGCTCTCCTCACGATAGTAGAGGTCGGCCTTGCTCCATCCCCTTGCTTTCAGGCTGTCCCGTACCATACGCGCGTCAGCTACCGCGTCACGCCCTTCTCGTGCGCCGATGTCGAGCCAGAGTCGTGGCTTTTCCGAGCCGCTGAAGGCCTCGATCTCCCCGAGAATCGCCCGGTCGCCCCACCAGGCCGCAGGCGACATGACTGCCGCGCGGCCGAAAACGTCCGGATGTTGTAGAGCCAGGTAGAGCGACACAAGAGCGCCCAGAGACGAGCCCCCGACTCCGACACGAGGACTGCCCTGGGCCACGCGGTAGCACTCCCGCAGAATCGGCAGGAGCTCTTCGATCAGCATCTGAGCGTAGCGGGGAGCCTGTCCTCCGGCCTCGCGTGCAGCGTCGTGCGTGGGTGTGTATTCGTGAATCCGTTCGACACCGGCGTTCTCGATCCCTACGATGATCAATGGCTCGACCAGACCGGTGCGGATGGTGTGATCGGCCGCCTCGCGCAGGCGCCAATGTTTTCCGGGGACGAAAGCCGTATGGGGTTCGAAGAGATTCTGCCCGTCCTGCATCAGGAGAATGGGGTAGCCCACATCACTCAGCCGATCGTAGTTGGGCGGCAGGTAGACGACAACGTTGCGTTTGCTCTTCAGAAAACTCGATTCGAAACCGTCGATGCGGTCGAGGGTTCCTCCGCGGAAGCGCAATCGCCGCTCGGGCTGAGGGCTTTCCGGCAGAAGTCCACGAAACTTATCTCTCATCATTCCCGACTGAACAGGATTGAATCATCGCACGCCCGGGACCCAAAGGGTGGTTCAGCCCAGTTTGTGGTAACCGCTCCGGAAGTAGAGAAGCGGATCGCCGGAAGCGGTCATGGTGTCGAAGACCTCGCCGACGAAGATCGAGTGGTCGCCACCGGGAAGTTGTGCTGTGACGGTGCACTCCATCGTGGCGATCGCCCCCTCGATCAGCGGTGATCCCTCTGGGCCACGGCGAAATGGGATCCCCTCGAACTTGTCTTCAGCCTTGGAGGCGAATCGATTCGAGACGCTGGCCTGATGCGCGGCCAGAATGCTGACGCCGAAGTGTCCCGCCCTGGCGATGGCGTCGTGCGTCTTTACGCTCTTCTCGATGCAGATCAGCACGAGCGGAGGGTGAAGCGACAGGGAGGCAAACGAGGCTACGGTCATTCCCGACAACTCCTCGCCGTCGGCTGTGGTTACGACCGTGACTCCGCTCGGAAAGTGCGACAAGACCTCACGAAATCCCGCTTCATCGATCGGCATCAGCCCTCCAACCCGATAGAGGTGAGCAGTTTACTTCATCGGCTGAGGGGGAGGGCAGGCGCCGCTGGCAGCCCGTTTCCTCGATCGCTGCGGAGCCGGTAGGGGGGCAGGGCCAGAAAACCTTCGCATCCGAATGTCGTAGGTAGAGATCAAACTCGGAGGTCTCCTGATGAATCCGCCCACGCGGCCTGTTTGTTCCGTCCCGCGCGACGGCAACGCCGACTTACTCCTCAACGCCACCGTCGGCAGTCGCGGGCAGTTCCGCATTGCATCGATCCTGACGGCACTGCTGGCCATTGCTGCGGTGGTGTCGGCGCACACGAACAGCAACATCGACCGTACTTTTACTGTTGCTGACGGTGGGCGGCTGGTCATCGACGCCGACCGTGGCGATGTCGAGATCACGCCCGGAGCCAGTGGACGAGTGGAGATCCATCTGGTCCGCGTCATCCGCAGCGGTGGCAAGAGCGAGACTGAGGAGATCCTCAAACGCTTCGAGGTTCAGTTCAGCCAGGAGCAGACGGCGGTTTCTGTGAAACTTCGATATCACGACGCGGCGCTCAATTTCTTTCACTGGATGGATGTGGCAGACGTCCGTTTCGTGGTCCGGGTGCCTCGACGTTTCAACCTGGACGTACACACTTCAGGTGGCGCGATCGACGTCGGCGAGCTCCAGGGGACGGTGAAGGGACGGACATCCGGTGGTGCGATCAAGCTCGGACAGATCGTCGGAACCGTTGACATCGACACTTCCGGCGGCGCCATCGACGTCGCCGGCGCCACATTGCGCCTGACGGCTCATACTTCGGGCGGCGGGATTCGGATCGGCAGCGCCGGCGCGGATGTCGAAGCGCGCTCCTCCGGTGGCTCGATCGCGATCAACCACGCAGTCGGCAGTGTTCTGGCCCGTACCTCGGGCGGGGGCATTCAGATCGAAGGCGCCGGTGGTCCGATCGACGCCACGACATCCGGCGGCTCCGTCTCGGTCCGGCTTACCTCGCAACCGCGAGGCGAAACGCGTCTGACCACATCCGGCGGCGGAATCAACCTGGCGATTGCCGCCGATGCCTCCGCCGAAGTTGACGCCCACGCCAGTGGAGGCGACATTGATAGTGAAATTGCGTTGACCGTCTCCGGTTCTCAGGAGCGCTCTTCGCTGCGCGGCAGCATCAATCGTGGTGGCCCGCGCCTGCTGCTCCGGACATCCGGCGGGGACATTCGACTCAAGAAGCTCTGATCGAAAGATTCAGAATCTCAAATTTACGAGAGAGGCACACGCAAATGAAGCGTTGGATCAGAATTGCAATCGGCGTGGCGGTGCTGGCAATCATCGTTGTCGGAAGTGTTGCAGCCGCCAAGAAGAAGAACAACGCCAAGATCGAAGTGACTGTGGCCAAGGTCGAGCGGGCCGACCTCACCAGCAAGGTCAGCGCGAATGGAAAGATCCAGGCCCAGCGTAAAGTCGACCTCTCGGCGAACGTCATGGGGCAGATCGTCAATCTCGCTGTGCGGGAAGGCGACAACGTGAAGAAGAGCGACTTCCTCATGCAGATCGACAAGACACAACTGGCCGCCAGCGCCGCCGGCGCCGAAGCCTCGGTCAAGGCCCTCTTTTTCGATCGTGATGCCGCGCGGGCAACGCTGGCTGAGACGCAGCGCAACGCAGATCGGGCCGAGAAGAACTTCCGCGACAAGATCATTCCCGCGGCCGAGCTGGATCAGAACCGTTCGCTGCGCGACGCGGCTCAAGCCAACGTTCAGGCCATCGAGACCCGCATCGAACAGGGACGCGCGGGATTGGCCGGCGCTCGGGACACCCTTTCCA
>JADGNX010000164.1 GCA_017883265.1 Thermoanaerobaculia bacterium | reverse complement strand
ACCTTGATCCGAAGGCGGTCCGAGGCAGGAGTCTTCCGGGGCCAGGGCCGCTCACTAGCTTGATCGCGCAGCGCCAGTGCAGGAGCAGATTCAATCGCCCGCGACTGAACGGAAGTCGCCACGGAGGGTGCAGAGTCTCTTGAAACGCCAGTCGGCACGCCGGCGTTGCCGTCGACGCTCGCGAGCATCGCCAGAAGAGCGGAAATCAATGAGAGCCGGCGCATCGTTGCACCTGAAAGTACGCTGTACGTTGTACGCTGTACGTCTACCGTTATCTAATTCTAATCAGCCATACACTGCCGCGCGTCGATGACAAGCATCTTCCCAGGGCTGGCATCAAACGGAAGGAGAACCGAAAAGTGGCCGACTACGACAAGACGAAGGTCGTCGCGTTACTGAATCACATCCTGGAGGCGGAGCTGGCCGGGACGGTCCGCTACACCCACTATTCATTCATGATCTTCGGCTACAACCGGATTCCGATCAGCTCCTGGCTGCGAGGGCAGGCGACCGAGTCGCTCGGCCACGCCCAGCAGGCCGGGGAGTTGATCACGTCGCTGGGAGAGCATCCCTCACTCTCCATCGGGCCGCTGCTGGAGACGCACAAGCACGACGTGGGAGACATCCTGCGTGAGGCGCTTGAAAACGAGCGCGCCGGCCTGCAGCTCTACAAGGATCTCCTCGCGGCAGTGGAAGGAAAGTCTGTCTTCCTCGAGGAGTACGCGCGCCAGATGGTCTTCCAGGAAGAGACACACCTCTTCGAAGTCGACAAGATGCTGAGGAAGCCGGGCGATCTCGCCAGTGTGACGTAGGAACGGCCACTGCCGGCGCCTCCCCCCTCCGCTACACCGTTACGTGGCATGAGGGCCCTGGCCTCCGAAGCCAGTCAGTCCCAGTGGATGTCCCATGCGCAGGCGGGTGCGCCTTTGGCGAAGCAGGCGACCTGCTTGACCTTGATGTCCTTCGCGCCGGTGAGCGCGGCCATCCCTTCGATCCAGCCAGTGATGCGGGCGCAACCGGCGAGCTCGGAGGGGAAGTCGAGCAGCGTGATCCGTCCGCTGTGATCGTCCGGCTTCTCCACGCGCATCTCTCCGCGGTTGTAGAGGGTTCGCCACATCTGGGAGGCCTTCGAGAGGAGCGCCGCTGGTGTCAGGACCAAGGCGAAAAAGCGGTAAATTCCCTTGACTGCATCATTGGCGGCCGATCTCCCTGCGCGGGTCCCGAAAACCTCGACCGGCTCGTTGCGCGCCTTCGCCGACTCCACAGTCAGGGCATTCAGAAAATGCACGGCAATCGTTTCGGTTGCCAGTAGCGGCGTCCTGAAACGTTCGGCAATCTCAGGGAGGAGGGCTTTGAAGACCGTGGCGCGCTGCTCGGGAGTCAGCTCCTTGTCGATGAATGCGAGCAGACTTCTGACCGGAGACCCTTTCACCGTCACAGTCAGATCAGGCTGTACCAGAGAGCACTCCTTCCTCCGAAGCTCGCATCAATCCCGCCGAGTATAATCCCTCGCGCGCCTCAGGAGGTCTCATGTCCGAACAAAACGCGCAGAGCTCGAGTGCCGGCGTGGCAACTGAAGCCAGCGCCGCGATCGAGACTGCGGAAGCCAGCAACGACCCGAAGATCACGCCGAAGGACAGGCTCGAGGAGCTCTGCGTCAACACCATCCGCTTCCTGGCCGTCGATGCCGTGGAGAAGGCCAATTCGGGTCATCCGGGAACGCCGATGGGTATGGCCGACATGGCCTTCGTCCTCTGGACCGAGTTTCTTCACCACGATCCGAGGGCTCCGCACTGGATGAACCGCGACCGCTTCGTTCTCTCGGCCGGGCACGCCTCGATGCTCCTCTACTCGCTTCTTCACCTGACCGGCTATCCGGAGATCACGGTCGAACAGCTCAAGGAATTCCGGCAATGGGGATCGCGCACCGCTGGTCATCCCGAGTACGGTCACGCCGCGGGCATCGAGGTCACCACCGGCCCGCTTGGCCAGGGCTTCGCCAATGCGGTGGGGATGGGCCTGGCCGAGAAGATGCTCGCTGCCCGCTTCGACGGCGACGGAGCATTCAAGCCGGTCGACCACTACATCTACGCCATCTGTTCCGACGGCGACCTGATGGAAGGGATCAGCTCCGAAGCGGCCTCGATCGCCGGACATCTTGGACTCGGGAATCTGATCTATCTGTACGACGACAACCACATCTCGATCGAAGGCGACACGAAGCTGGCGTTCTCGGACGATGTGAAAAAGCGATTCGAAGCCGTCGGGTGGCACACGCAGAAGATCGATGGTCATGACCGCGATGCCGTGCGCAAGGCCATCAGGAAGGCGCAGAAGGTCACCGACAAACCGTCGATCATCATCGCCCGGACAGTCATCGGATTTGGGAGCCCGAAGCTGCATGGGACGGCCAAAGCTCATGGCGAGCCGCTCGGCGCCGACGAAGTGAAGGCCACCAAGGCCAACCTCGGATGGCCACAGGAGCCGACGTTTCTCATTCCGGACGAGGTGCGCGATGAGTTCCTTCGAAGGACGAAGAAGCTCTCCCGGGCTCGCAAAGTGTGGGAGAAGGGGATGACCGGATGGCGCGCGCGCAACCCTGAGCAGGCTGCCCTCTGGGACCGCTACTGGAGCCACGACCTCCCAGCCGGATTCGAGACACAGCTCATTGAGGCCGGCAAGTCGGATAAAGCCCTCGCCACGCGGGCCCTATCCGGCCAGGTCATTCAGAAACTCGCCGAGCTCGCGCCCTTCGTCATCGGCGGTGCGGCCGACCTCTCTCCCTCGACGAACACGATCATCAAGGCCAGCGGCAACATCCAGCGCGCCGAAGATCATGTGGAGCCCGCGCCGGAGGTATTCGCCAACCGCAATCTGCACTTCGGAATCCGCGAGCATGCCATGGGCGCCATCGTCAATGGTCTGACGCTCTACGGCTGCTGGCGGGCATACGGCGCGACCTTTCTCATTTTCTCCGATTACATGCGCCCGTCAGTACGGCTGGCGGCATTGATGAACATCCCTTCCATCTTCGTCTACACGCACGACTCGGTGTTTCTCGGCGAAGACGGGCCGACCCATCAGCCCATCGAGCAGCTTTTCTCCCTCAGGCTCATCCCGAATATGACCCTCTTCCGTCCCGCCGACGGCATGGAGACCGCCATGGCCTGGGCCTGGGCGGTCGGCAAGAGCGAGGGACCGACGCTCCTGGTGCTGACCCGCCAGAAGCTCGATCTGATCGCGCGCAACGCCAACTTCGATCCGCATCAGATCTGGCGTGGAGCCTACGTGCTCGACCACTACAGCGAAGGCGAGCTTACTTTCATCGCCACCGGCTCCGAGGTTTCGCTGGCCGTGAAAACGGCGGAACTGCTCAAAGGGCGCGGTGTTACGGCGCGGGTCGTCTCCGCCCCTTGTCTCGATCTGTTCGATCGTCAAGATGTTGACTATCATCGTGAGGTCCTGGGCGGCGATCGGAGCGCCATCGTGGCCATCGAGGCCGGACGCTCCGACGGCTGGTACAAGTACGTCAATCACGACGCGCTGGTGATCGGAATCGATCGCTTCGGCGCATCCGCTCCGGCCGAGCAGATCGCCGACCACCTCGGCTTCACGCCCGAGGCGATCGCCCGGAGGGTGGAGGAGTGGCGAGGGAAGACAGCCAAGAGTTGACAGTGGACAGCAATGGCAATGACGATTGATGGGCTCGTCATGACGAACTGGCAGGCTTGACAACGCCCCTCGGCTACAATCCCGCGCCATGCGTCGTTTGTCGATTGTTGCCGCACTCGCTCTCATCACCGCCGCTACCGTCTCGGCCGACTTTCGCCAATTCGAGAAGGTCCCGGTCGACGCCGCTCTCGGCTCCAAACTGCAACAGATCGCGGCCGCCACTCTCGTCGAGTTCAAGAACGACAAGTTCACCTCGAACGACCTCGCTCTGAGCGTAGTCGATCTCACCGATCCCGCGGCGCCTCGGCGCGCCAGCTACAACGGGAGCGGTCCCTTCTACCCGGCCAGCGTAGTGAAGCTCTTCTTCATGACCGAGGTGATGCATCAGGTCCATGACGGAAAGCTCGACCTGACGCCCGAGCTTCAGCGCGCGTTACAGGAGATGATTCACGTTTCCGATAACGACGCAACCGCGTTCATCCTCGACGTGATCTCGAATACCTCGAGCGGCCCGGAGCTTTCCGGCCGGGCCCTGGCCCAGTTTCTCGACAAGCGCGCCGTAGCCAATCGCTACTTCGGCTCCATGGGCTACGACATCAGCGCCATGGCCAAGCCGTGGAGCTTCGGGCCATTCGGCCGCGATACCCAGGTCGTCGGTCCGAAGCGGGAGCGCCGCAACCGTATGACCGCGGATGCCGGTGCCGCATTGATGCTCTGGATCGTGCAGAAGAGGGCCGTTTCCCCGGCGGCGAGCGAGCAGATGCTGCGTCTCCTTCGCCGCACTCTTCCTCAGAGCGGCGACGAGAATCAGGTGGTTGAATTCCTGGGGGAGAGCCTTCCGCCCGGATCGTTCGAATGGTCGAAGGCCGGCTGGACCTCGGAGGTCCGTCACGACGTGGCGTACATCGAGCTGCCCGGTGGCCGAAGGTTCATCGTCGCCGCCCTGACGCGCGGAATCGCCGACAACACGAAGCTCCTGCCGGCGATCTCCCGGCGGTTGCTTGCGCTGTTTCAGTAGACCTGTTGGGGATTCGCCGCGAGTGCTATTGCAATCCGGAGCGGCGGAGTCTCGGATCGCGCTGAGGCCCCTGGCCCCGATCACATGATGCGGGCGATCGTCGATGTTCTCCGGTCGAACGCGACGGCAGAGATTTCGGCGAAACCGTCCGCGCAGTCGTAGCAGCGTCCACATTCCGGACAGTGACGATGGAGATCATCGACCGAGTCGCGCGTACCCTTCATGACCGGGAAGCAGGGGCGGGCGAACTGCGCGTGGAGGGGGAAGCAGGCCGGTCTGCGCCGTTCCGAGACAGCGCCGAGGTCTTCCGGGCTTGGAACGCCGCTGAAGAGAGCCGAATATCCGCCGCGCATCATGCCCTCCCGTTCGGAACTGCGTTGATGTAGCAGCGCCGGTGCACGTCGTCGAAGGTACGCTGCTCGACCAGGTCTCCCACCCGGATCTTGTGGCTGGTGGTGTGGCAAGCGGGGCAAACGATTTCCACGAAAGGGGAGGCGGCGTGGGCGTCGTCCTCGATGGCTGGCAGAGAGTAGTAAATGTCGATCATGATGTTCCCTTCGATAGGAGGAGTGACCGAACGGGGTGATTCCCTACCCTGAATAAGTATCAAACCGAGAAAAAGGCCGCCGGCGCCCCCGGGCTCGCTGGGGAGGAGACGGGCCGACTGACCTAATTGCAGGGGCGGGCAGGCGCTCGCAGTACGGTCGCGTCTGCCATAAGAAAGGGTGAAGAGTGAAGGGTGAAGGGTGAAAGGAAAATGGCTGCTTCACCCTTTTCGACCCTTTCACTCTTCACCCTTGACTCTTGCTTCATTCACTCGATCCTCACAATGCCCTCGCTTACCTTCGGAAAGCGGGTAAGGACTGCCGGGTCGTGGCCGGGAATGATGAGTCGAGGATCGCTCGCCAGTTTGCGCATTCGATCCTGTGCCTGCAGATTGGAAGCTTCATCGAATGTTTGCGCGATCGGAAGATGCTTGTCCAGGTTTTCATAGAGATAGAGGTTGTCTGACGCCAGAACAACCCTTCCGGGGAGAGCGTCGACGACCGCGTACTGCGAAGCCCAGGTGTGGCGCCCGCCGGTGTAGACGCTGATGCCCGGAAGAATCTCCCCGTCGCCGTCGACCAGATGCAGCCGTCCCTCGGTATTGGCACGTAGCATCGTCGTGAGGTCAGCCAGTTCGACGCCGCCATGCTTGCCACCCTTCTGCCACGCCGCTCCTGTGTAATAGGCGTACTCGTCGCGCTGGATCCATACCTGCGCCTTCGGAAAGAGATCGACGCTGCCGGCGTGATCCCAGTGCATGTGGGTGATGATCACGTCGGTGATCTCGTCCGCCTTCACTCCGGCTCTCGCCACCGCCTGGTCGGGCCGCACGAAGTCGGCGATCTTCCAGCTCTTGAAGAACTCCGGCCGGTAGAAGCCGGAGTCCACCAGAACGTTTCGTCCGCCGCCTCGGACGAGCCAGACGTACATGGCGATGTCGATCTTCCGGGCGGGGTCCGCTCCCTTGATGAGATCCGAGACGGCGAAACCTGGAACCGTGGCGTACCGAATCGCCAGGACCTCGTATTTTGGCGGCGCCGCCGGCTGCTGCGCAAGAGCGGTGGCTGCAAACAGAGGAAGGATCAAACCCGATCGAATGCGCATCTCACACCTCCCGTAGCGCAGACCTTTCTGTCTGTGCTGACCCGGCTCCGCATCGATGTCTGTGATGCGGGCAGGGCGATTCGAATCGACGTAGCACAGACAGAAGTGTCTGTGCTACATGATCCGCGAATCAACTCTTGCCGGCAGCCACGATCCGGTCGATCAGAGCGCTGTCGTCTGGCAGCAGGCCGGCTTTGCGGAGCCGCGGGGTCAATTCGCGCCAGCCCGGGTGCATCTGGAACGCCTTTGCGAAGAGCGGCAGCGCTTCGTCGGTCCGCTTCATGTTGACCAGCGCCACCGCGTGCCAGTAGATCATTTCAGCGTGCCGGCTTTGCGGGATGCCGGCCGTGGTCGCAGCGATCTGCTCGGCTGCGCCGTATTCGCGCAGAGCCCCTTCGTTGTCTTTGTGCTCGGTGGCCAGATCGCCGGCATTCATATGGTTGTAGGCCCGCTGCAGAGCGACCAGCCGTCGCAGCTCTGCCAGCGGCTCGGGGTGGTCGTCGACGCGGAGATTGAAGATCTGATCTTCCCACGGCTTCCCCGTCGAGGTGCCGCTGACGACGATCAACGCCGCCGACTGCTTGCCGCGGATGTCTCCGCCAACAGACTGCGCCGCATCGAGTGCGGCGAGCATGCGCTCCGCCAGATCGCCGGTAGCTTCCTGATACGCCTTGGCCATGGCCGGCCAGATTCTCTCGTTGGACATGAGGTTGGCCTGAACTGCGAAGTCGTGGCCGATGTTCAACGCGCCTCCACCGGTGCCGCATCCGATCTGGGCGGCTGCGCCGGTGTCATGTCCTGCGATGCCGCCGGCTGCCTGAATGTCGTGACTACCGGTGAAGGTGGCCGTGTTTCCTGCGGCGTCGACGATGCCGATCTGCCGGACCTGACAGGAGCTGTCCGCGCCGAGGAGGCCGCGAAGGGTGTCGGGCGCGCTCTTACCCGATCGCAGGAGATCGAGTCCGAGCTTTCCGTACGAGGGATCGACGAAGCTCTGAGTGGCTACCGCCCCCACGCCGGCCTCGGCCCACGGCACGATCTGGCCCACTGCGAACCAATGTGATTGCACGGCTACGCCGAACTGCCCCGTCTGCGGATCGCGGGCAACGATGGAGAAGGTGTTGACGGGGCGGAGTTGGGCGAAGGCCGATGGAACGAGGAGGATCATCAGCAACAGCATTCTTTTCATCGAGAAACCTCCGGGCGAACGATACGCGACCGGCGGCCACCGTGTCATCGGGTTTGGAACCGCAGGTTGAAAGCGGGTGGTCATTTGATAATACTTCCTGCCATGAAACCCCTCATCGTCTCCCTGATCGCGCTGACCGTTTCGCTCGCTGCGTCCACGCGTGCCGCTCGGCTGGAGGTCAGGACCGTGGCCGGCATTCCCGGAGTCCCCGGTTCTTCCGATGGAGTCGCCGGAGTCGGCACTTTCGACCAT